>DAOMZH010000675.1:0-6385 GCA_035437985.1 Polyangium sp. (in: bacteria)
ACATCCCTACAATTGGCAGCATATTCGATGATGCTCGGCCGGGCCGGCTTTTTCGTGCGTTCCCAGGGTTATTTGATATTGCGCAGCCAGCGGCTCCTCGTGCGTGGAGAGCCACTGGCATTTGCGGAGCGGGTTCGTCCGGGGGGACTTGGTGAAACCTGGGAAGCTGCGGAGCGTTCGTGGGAGGAGCGGGTCAGCGAATTTGCCCGGGGTGAAATACATGCAACGGGGGTGGCGACGGACGACTTTCAGCCGATCCAGCGCGAAGTTTTGGACCACGGACGCTTGGCGCTTCCTGCTCCCTGTCGATATTGCAAATTCGATTTACTTTGCGGTCGCGAGAAAGGTTCGTCATGAAAGGCCGCATCGACATCATTGCAGCCAGTGCCGGAAGTGGAAAAACCACTCGTTTGGCGCGGGAACTCGAATCTGCGGTCGTCGAGCAGGGAATTGCGCCGGATCGAATCGTGGCGATGACGTTCACCCGCAAAGCCGCGGCGGAGCTCGTGGGGCGTGGGCGTGATGCATTGCTGCGCAAAGGGCGTGCAGACGATGCCGAGCTTTTTGGCGCCGCGCGAATTGGCACGGTTAATGCCGTTGCCGGTATGCTCGTTTCGGAATTCGCATTCGAGGCTGGTGTTTCTCCAGAACTCATCGTACTCGACGAACCGCGGGCTGCCGATGCATTTCGACGAAGTCTGGGCGAAGTCGTGACCAGCGACGACCTCGATGAATGGGCGCGTTTGTCCGGGCGTTGCAATGATTTTCCGTGGTTGACGATTGTCCGGGACATTGCCGACGCGGCCCGGACGAACCATCTTGCCCCGGGGGCTCTCGAACAGGCATGCGCCCGAAGTATTCGAGGATTTTCCGAGCTTTTCGATCCGGCCACCGAAGATGCCGATACGCTCGACATGCGCTTGGAATTGGCCCTCGATAAAGCTGTCGTCGCCTTGCGAGATCTGCAATCACGGGAAGTGGACACGACGAAAAAGTCCCTCGAAGTTTTGGGTCTTTATGAGCGGGCCCAGGCGAATCTTCACGCCGCACGATCCATTCCATGGTCGGATTGGGTGGAGTTGGCCCAACGCGAAGCGGGCAAAAAATCCGACGCGTTTTGTGTTGAAGTGCGAAAAGCCGCGGATGTCCTTTTGCGGCACCCGGGGTTTTGGGAGGACAATGCTTTGGCAATTCGGATGTGTTTCGATTTGGCCCGGCGCGCGTTGGAGGCTTATCAACGGTACAAAGTTGCCCGTAGAGCGATTGATTTCATTGACCAGGAAACGATTGCTTTGTCACTCCTGGCGCGGCCCGACGTACAAGAATTGTTGGCCGAAGAGATTTCGCTCGTTTTGGTCGACGAATTTCAAGACAGCAGTCCTCTAGAAATGGCTCTTTTCCTTGCGCTCGCGCGCATTGGACCGCGCAGCGTTTGGGTCGGCGATCAAAAACAAGCCATTTATGGATTTCGCGGCGCCGACCCAGCCCTCATGGAGCAAGTGATTGCCGAATTGTTACAAGGGCGCGAGCCGGAAACCTTGAGCGTTGGGCGGCGAAGTCGAGCTCCTTTGGTGCATTTGACGAATGCGCTCTTCGTTCCCCCATTTCGCGCAGCAGGTTTGTCTCCGTCCCGCGTGACGCTCGAGCCCGCGACGCCCGAGGACGCCACCATATTGGGACCTTGTCTCGAGCGATGGCGGATTGCGGCCCAATATCAACGCGATGGCGCTTTGGAATTGGCGCAACTCGTGCGCCAATTGGTGGATGACTCCGACGTCTTCGTCCGCGGCGCCGACGGCCCCCGGCGAGTTCGTCCGGGTGATATTGCCATTTTGTGTCGACGTCGGGAGACATGCCTCACTGTAGCAGGTGCATTGGGGACGGTCGATGTGCCCGTCGAAATGGCGCTTGGTGGTCTGTTGGCGACGCCCGAAGGACGCTTGACGACTGCAGCGTTGCGCTTGTGGGCCAATCCGGACGATGTTTTGGCGCGGGCCGAAATCATGCAATCAATGCAACCCGCGATGTTGACCATTGATGACCTCGTCGACGGAGCAAATCCCACCCGTTGGCAAGATGTGCAACCCATAACCGCGATTCTCGAAGCGCAACAGAAGTCACCGCATGCGGGAACCCTTGAAGCTTTCGATGCCCTCGCTGCGGCACTACAGCTCGACGACGTCGTATTGCAATGGGGGCGAGGTCGACGCGGCATCGCCAATCTCGATGCATTGCGGGCGCATGCCGTGAATTTCGTGCGTCTGGCGCGACATCGGGGAGGCGCACCATCGCCAGCCGGGTTTGTCGCGTACTTGGAGGCATTGGCCGAAGGCACCGAGGACGCACAAGCGGCGCCTGTGGGCGCTGATGCCGTGACGATGACTACGTGGCACGCGGCCAAAGGTTTGGAATGGCCAATCGTAATTTTGTACGAAATCGACGGCTCATTTTCGAGCAGTGTGCTGGGTGTTCATGTGGAGGATGACGGAGCCCGTACGCAACGCCTTGACGAACCTTTGGCCGGACGAACCATTCGCTATTGGCCGGCGACTTTGCAAAAAAATGGTTCCCCTTTGCTCGAGCGTTTGTCTAGGCACACGATTGCCGCCTCGGTTCGAGAGAGCAATCAGCGCGAAGAACTGCGGCTCTTGTACGTAGGTTTTTCCCGGGCACGAGATCGATTGATTCTGGCCGGCAAAGACGATCTCGCCAAAGGTATCGCGGGCCTCTTTGCAATCGGTGGGGGCAGTGTCCCGGACGAACCATTGGCTGGTGGTTCTCCGTCACTAAAATCCCTCTCGCATGTGACCTGGAGCGGCTGCCACATGCCCGTGGTCGTGCGCGTAGCCGCTCCGATGCACGCGTCCGCCGGACCTACACGCCCGATGACGACGTCGATTTTCGAACGACCCGTCGCCCAGACCTATCCCCAAGCAAACGTCGCCGCCGTTATGGCCGAAGGGCAGGGGAGGGTGACGCAACTCGAGCGCCTGGGGCGCGGGCAGATGATTCGCGGCCCTGTGGATCCAATTCGCATGGGCAACGCAATACATGCCTTTTTGGCCGCCGACAAACCTACGCTCGATATGGATGATCGTGCCGAAATCGCCTCCCGCTTGCTCGTGGGCTGGGGCGTCGTGGAGGCGCTGCGGATCGACGAAATGCTGCGCTTGGCAACTCAATTTTCCTCATGGATAGCGGCTTATCGCCCTGCAGCGACCATGCATCACGAATGGCCCGTCGAACATCGTTTGGAGCAAGGAACGGTGCTCCGTGGGAAAATTGATGTATTGGTCCGAGAAGGACAATCGTTCGTCGTGGTCGACCATAAGATCATTCTGGCGAACGAGGCTGACGCCATCGCGCAAGCTTGCGGGTTTTACGGGCAGTTGGCAGCTTATGCCCGAGCATTGAAGGCGATCGAGGCGGGACGAACCGTGGAAACTTGGGTGCATTTACCCCTTGCGGGCCTCATAGTGCGCCTCGAGGACTCCGGGCAATTGGACAACTCGGCGCGCTAGGAATTTCATCTCGAGTTTTTCCGGTAAACACGGCTGAAATTTCGACAAGGGCTCGCGAGTGCACGAAGCTGCGAATCGCTCCGCATCGATTTCGGTAACGGCGCCAGGCACGAGCAACGCGCGGATGGCTTCGCGCACCGCAACCCCCGATTCCGCTGCACTTTCACGGACCTTGATTCCTAGGTTTCCCGCCACGACATGCGGTCCAAGACGCTCTTCCAAGAGTTTCGCCAAAAGATTGTTCGTGCGTCCGCCAAGAAATGTATGCCATTCGATTTCCGACGATGATTCCGTGATCGGCATTGGTTCGTCCGTCAAGAACGAATACCCCGCACGCTCGGTACGCATTGCCTCGCGTGCTCGTTTGGTCCACCAAGGATCTTCCGTTTCATCGAGCAACGTTTGGCGCAGAGCTTGGCACACATGGCGCGAGATCAAGCGTGGTGGGCCCATCCAATTCAAATGGCGTCCCTCGGGAGCCGCGGTGACGTCGCAAATGCCTTTTTTCCAATCCAAATGCTTGATTTGCCACGGCCTTCCACCCAAAACGAAACAACTTCCCGGCGCGAGCCCCTGAATGAACAATGCGTCCACGGTCCCCACCTCTCGCGTGCCGGCGATCACGCGCAGCAGCGCTGGAGCTTCGAATACCGCATAAAGCGCCTGGAAGTTTTTCCGGCCATACAATTTTTCGCCTTGCGGACCCAAAATCAATCGTCCATCAGCCGCCACCAAGATGCCTTCGTTCAGCATCTTGTTCAAAAGCATATCGCGCTCGGGCTCCGTCACCTGGGAAAAACATGCCGCACCAGCGACCCACGCCCACCAATCCGCCAACGGAACACCCGATTCTTGCAAACACAGCGTCAAGAGCTGTTGCGCCAATACATGATAAGCGGCTCGTTCGGGCTCGACCGGCTCCACGTAGCCACTTTTCCATAATCGCAATATCGCTGCCGAAAGGGCCAGGTCCTTCTCTTTCGTACACAAGATCGTCATTCGTTGCGCCGTTCCTGCTCGGCGCCCGGCGCGTCCCAATCGCTGCAACAAACTCGCTACGCTGGGCGGAGCATCGATTTGGTACACGCGATCCAAATCGCCCACATCGATTCCGAGTTCCATGGTCGATGTCGCGACGATCACGCAATCGTTTCCCGACTCGAAGGCTCGTTCTGCCGCGCGACGTTCGTCCGCGGACAAAGACGAATGCATCAAAAACGTATTGACCTTTTCTTGGATCAATACTTCGCCCAGCTGCTCGACACGTCGCCGACTGTCGACGAAAACGATTCGTTTTTCGCCGCGATCCAATTGCGAAATGACGCGCGCGGCATTGGGCACCGTAGCGACCCAATCCAGCTGCATTTCGGCGCTCGACGGTGGTTTGGGAGGGTCCACCAATCGACCGCGCCGCCGACTCGTGCCTCCGAGCCACGAAAGAATTTCGAGTGGATTGCCGACGGTCGCCGACAAACCAATCCGTTGAATGTCGCGTCCGGCGTGACGTTGCAATCGTTCGAGCAACGAAACCAAATGCGCGCCGCGATCATCGGCGGCGAAAGCATGCACTTCGTCGATGACCACCACTTGCAGCATTCGGAACAAGCGCTCGCTCGGAACCCGCCGCGAAACCAGCATTACTTCGAGCGATTCCGGCGTCGTCATGAGAATATCCGCCGGATCCTGTTTGAACTTCGCCCGCTCATTGGCTGCAATGTCGCCATGCCACTTGAACACCCGCCGCGACAACATGCCCGCCAATTTCGTCAGTCGTGCTTCTTGATTGTTGAGCAACGCTTTGATCGGACTCAAATACAAAACGCTTGGCGCTCCCCAGTTTTGCTCGTGCATTTGCGAGAGCAGGGGCAAGAATGCAGCTTCGGTTTTTCCTCCGGCCGTCGGCGCCAAGACGACACAATTGTCACCGTCGAGAATCGCATGCGCTGACAGTTCCTGGACCGGCCGCAACCCCGAAAATCCCAACGTATGAAAAATATGATAACGAACGGTGGGATCCAGCCGCTCGAAAGCGTCAATCATCGCTGCCGCCTTGCAAGTCCAAAACGACGTCCTCTGCCGACCGCGAAATTCCCGCCGCCGCAGATTCCTCGGCGTTCATTTCAGTGGGCGAAATCAGCGGATCCAAATGCTCGAGTGGTTCGTAGTCTTCGAATTGATCCACCCGGTCCAACAGACGATCGATGAATTTCTTCAAAAATAGTCGGGGTGCAATGCCCACGCGTTGCCCCAGTTTTCCCGCCACCTGTTGCGCAAATGCTCGCACCACGTCGTCCGTTACTTTGGCGCGAATTCGTTCGGGGTTTGTTGCGGGAAACAATTCCCGGACGCGTTTGCCCACGTCCACGAGCCGCTCTTCCTGAAACGGCGACAAACGTATTTGCACCGCCCGCGCATTGTCGAAGCGCGGATCGGGATCGAATTCGGTATGCAGACGCATGTACAGAGGTTCGAGCCGCCGAACACCTTGCGGTCCCTCGAAAAAGGCCGTCGTTCCGGTAATCATCAAATACAATCCCGGATATTCGTTTTGCGCCAGGGCATCGATCAATTGGCGCAAAGCATTCAAGCTTTTTTCTCGCAAATCACCACGAACGCGTTGAATCGTCTCCACTTCGTCGAGCACGAGCATCAGCCCCGGGCGCCCTGTTTGCTGCAGCAGAAGCAGCAATCCGCGCAAAAATGCCAAGGCTCCCGTGTGGTCGAGGTCGCCTTTGACATTGGCTTTGCGTTTGATATTTGCCGCCACGTGTGGCTGACCCATGAGCCACGCAATGAGCCCCTCGAACGTTAGTAAGACTCGCCTTTTACTAGCGTGTGCAATTCCAACACTGGTTTAACGTCGT
>DAOMZH010000676.1:0-6361 GCA_035437985.1 Polyangium sp. (in: bacteria)
ATTCAGTGGCTCGTTCTTTGCAGCACCAACGGTCTTTTTCGTCCCTGAATCGAGCGTCAATTGAAACTGTTCGTCCGCGGAATGCAGGCGGTAACAGAGGTCCCAGGAGAGTTTGCCTTCGAGCTGTTCGTCGCTGACTTGCACGTACGCGCGTCCAACACCGGCGAAGCTGGTCGTCAAAATTCCACCCAATCCAAAGACACCATCTTCTGATTTCGAAGGTGCGGGGGGAGACTTGGGTTTGACCTTCCATTTGTTTTCGACGGAGATCTTCACGCCGTCGTGGCGATAGTTTTTCCAGCCGATGTGGACAAACCCTGGGCCACCTTTGCCAAATCGTTTCTGCAAAACGTCACGCAAAGCTCCGGACCAAAAGTCCGCTTGTCCGTGCGAATCGCCAAGCCAAGCAATGCGGACATGTTCCTTGCGGACACCACGTTCCAGATCCCGGAGCGCGGCGTGAAAACGCGCAAACTCGGGGGGGCCTGAAGGAGCAGGGGGCGGCGGAGGTTCAGGTGCGGCAGACGTAGCCGCCGAGGCTGATGCTTGCGGTGCAGCAACGACACTCGCGGAAAGAGCCGGCGTGATCGGAGGCGCGACAGAGGCACTCGGAGGCAACGTGGGAGCCGCATCGATCGGGGCGAGACGTTCTGGACCTGGGCTGCACGCGACAAACCCGAGCGTCGAGACGAACGACGTCGTGAGCGCGATCAAGAGAGACAAACGTGGAGGAAGAGAAGTTTTCGCAAGGCGTGAATGGACACTCGGCATCGTCGGTATCATCAAGGGCGACCTCTATCGGGGTCGATGGGGCGCGAGGCGATTAGGGGGAGCCGAACGCGTCGACCGCGAGGGTCGGCAAGAGGACAACGGGCGAGCTTACTCCCTGTTTGAACATTTGGGGCTTCGAGTCGCCTTCGGCGCTCTGCGCCCCAAACCCCGGATTGCGGAAGCGGATGAACGCAGGCCCGTTTTCGTATTAGCTTCTTTTGGTCATGACATTTCGAACTGGGCGTTTTGGGGGCTCGTTGCGGCGATTTTTCACGGTTGGAGCGTTGGGGCTCGTGGTCGTGATGGGGCAGGGGTGCAAGCAAGAGCAAGCAACACCGCTTCCAGAAAAGCCGGTGGCCTTCGATCCGCTGCCGATTCCTGCGGATCTCGTGGCGAATGTGTACATTCCAAACCCGGATATCGCGTGGTCGAGAATGCGTTTGGCCGTGGGTGGTCCGGCGATGTTCTTGCCTGTGGCGACCGGAGGTTTGGCGGCAACGTTGTTCGGTTTTCCCATCACGATCGGCAGTGAGATCGACGGCAATGTGCCGGTGGTCGCGGCGGTGCTCGAGGGGCGTGACGGGGGCAAACCTCGCATGGCCCTGGGTTTGCACTTGCGATCGCCAGACAAATTCATCCAGCTAGCCACACAAGGTGAAGCGGCTCGTCACGTGATGCGGGTGGACGAAAAAACGAAGATGACGCTGATCGAGCCGAAAGGTGGAGGCGCAGGATCCGTCGCGCTCGGCGTGCTTGGAAACTATTTGGTTGCAGCTCCAACGGCCGAAGACTTGGCCGATGTCGGGCCGTATGTCGTGCGCAACTTGACGACGGCGAAGATGCCGACAAACGACATCACGGTGGACATGCCGCGCACGGCGCTCGAAGGTCCGGTGGCGAAAACGCTGCGATCGAAGTGGGACAGCATCAAGCCTCGACCACGCGCGAATTCACCAGCGGCAACGCTTCCGAGCCCGGTGCAGACACTCGTGGATGGTGTGCTCGCAGTGATCGCGGAGCTGGATCGCGGGAAGATGACGCTCGATTTCGATCAGCAGAATGTGCATGTGCGGTTCCAAGGGACGCCGAAAACTCCCTTGGCGCAGGGGTCGCGCATTGCTTCGATGACCGTTGGGGATCCAAAGAAATTGCTCGAACTGCCAGGCACGACGGATGTGGCGTTTTACGTTCATGATTCGGTGGACGTCCGGACAAACGATGCGCAGGGATATGCGTCCGCGCTGGCGACAACTGTGGGGAAGGACGTGACGGACGAGGATCGAGCGGCGATGGAAAAAGCGCTGACGGGACTGGCGAAGTCGCGTGGCGACGCCTTTGTTGGTGGTTTTGCGATGTTGCCGGCGGGACCTGCGGCATTCGCGCGTAGTTCGGGGAGTGATCCGGACGGTTTGCTGCACGCCATCGACGATTTGCTGGCGGTGACGGAACGCAAGCCAGTGGCTCGGTGGTTGGGGGAGCTGGAGTTGGGAGTGAAGGGGGGCAAAATGGTGGTCGAGGATGTGAAGGGCGATGTGCGTCGCATTCACCTCGAGCGTTTGCAGGCGAATGCTGGTGCGGACAAACCTGCGCCGAAAGGTGGCGCGAAAGCAGGAGAAGCACCCAAGAAGGACAATGCAAAAGCGGACGAAGCTGCGGCAAAGGGGCCGGTATCGCCGACGACGATGGATGTATTGTATTTGATGGGCGGAGACGAATTGGTTCTTGGGGCGGGGTACGATGCAAAAGCGGTCTTGCGGATGACGCTCGATGCGTCGTCGAAAGACAATTTGTCGATGCGCGAGGATATGAAGGCGGCGATGAAGTCGATGGGGGACAAGGCGGCGTTCGTGGTGATTGCAGATTTGATTCGCCTATTGGCTCGGCAAACCGGCACGACGCCGACGGGGCCTGCTGCACCGCTCGTGTTTGCATTGGGCAAAGGAGGGGATGGGCTTGGCGCGGACGAACCCTGGATGCGGCTCGATGTGGCGAATTCGGTGATTCAGGAATTGGTGAAGCATCGAGGAGCGTTTTGAGGTCCTTGGTTTCTACGATGCCGTGGTTGTTGACTTGCGCTTCGGGAGGCTTGATTTCCCGGCACACGCGGTACCCCAAACTCGCCCCTTCGGGGCTCAAACAGCGGGGCCCCACCGCGGCGCCGGGAAATCAAGCACTCCCGAAGCTTTGCGATGTATAGGAATCGAGTTGGGTCAATAGTGGAGGATTCTGGTCGCATGATGCAAAAGCGTTTGTTTGGGGTTTTGCTGGGATTGGTCGGTGTGGTGGCTTCATGTGGCCAAAGTCCTACGGCTGTTGGAACGGCAGCGTCGGACAAGGCGACGAATGCGCCGCCGCCTACACTATCTGCAGTTTCCGCGCCTTCACCGGCTACGTCGGTGGCTGTGGCTCCGCCTGTGCCGGAAAAAACCTGTGGTATGCCCAAGAGCTTGCCAAAACCCGATTGGCCGAAAAAACTCGAACCCACGACATCCACCGAGCCCGATCCTTTCGTCCCTGGTTCGGTGACGGTCGCGGTCGTTCCCGACACGCAGTATTACATTGACTGTCGTTCGGCCCATTTTCGCAAGCAAGTGGAGTGGATCATGGCGCAACGCGCGACGCGGGACATTCGCGCGGCCGTGACGCTCGGTGATTTGACCGAGCACAACTTCAAAGAGGAATGGGAGTTTTACAAGGAATCGTTGAAGCCGCTCGATCCGACATTCCCGTATTTGCTGACGCTGGGCAACCATGATTATGGCGACAATGGCTCAGCCAATAGCCGCAAATCGTTTTTGGGGGAATTCTTCGATGGCAAGTTCGTCGAGAAAATGAAGGCGAACGTGGAAACCGCCGAGCCTGGGAAACTCGAGAATGCATTTTACACCATCGACATGGGCAAGTTTTCGCTCGGGGTCTTGATTCTGGAATGGAGCACGCGCAAGAATACGCTGGCGTGGGCCAATGAAGTGTTGAAAAAGCATCCGAAAGAGCGGATCATGATGGCGACGCACGCTTATTTGTATTCGGATAGCACGCGTTACGACTTCAAGAAAAAGGGCACGTCACAAGAATGGAATCCGCTGGCGTATCCCACGGCGAAAAGCGATGGGGCTGGCGAGGACAACCATGACGGCGAAATGGTTTGGCAGTCTCTTTTGAAGAAATACCCCAACGTGTTTTTGACCGTGAACGGCCACGTGCTCAACAATGGAACGGGACTCTTGGCGAGCAAAGGCGACAAGGGTAATACGGTCCATCAAATGATGGTGAATTACCAAATGCTCGACGAAGGCGGTCTTGGGTATTTGCGGCTGCTCGAGTTTTTGCCGGACGGGAAAACGATGCGGGTGAAGAGTTATTCTCCGTCACTCGGCGTATATGCGACGGCGAAAGAGCAGGACTTCAAGCTGACGATCGATCCGCCGCTCTGGAAATGAAGCATCAGCTATTGATGCTTTGGGGAATTCGATCCGGCAAGAAATAGGGATAAGGCCCGAATCGAGTACGATTTCGGGCCTCGACCGTTTGCCCAATGTTGACGAGTTCCTGTTGAAACTGCGCGAGCGCGGACAGCACCGACACATCGGTGAACCATAACGTTGGATATGCGCCGAGTTTCGTGTGGTATACGCCGCCCAAAATCGAGAGAAACTCGACTTGGAGCATGGCCATTTCCATGGGGGCGAGCATATCCATGACGGGGTTATTGGCCGATTCAGCGGCGGAAATGGGCGCGCTGCGATATGCTGCAAGAGGCACCGCAGGGGTATAGGTCATGAAATCGGCTTGCGGGAAGTTTACGGCGGCGTGTTGCGCGCTGGCCGTGAAAATGATCATGGTCAAGGCTTTGACGAGGTACCAGGTGGTCGTGAGTTTGCCGCGACCATCTTCGCCAAACCCGAGGACTCTGCCGCCATCTTTGGAAACGAGCTCCAAGGCCCAGTTTCGGAGGGCATCGTCGTTGCTCACCTGGGCGTCGCTTCGGTAATACATGCCCACATACGCGGTGACCCAGCGTTCAATGGCTTGCCAAACCAGCATTGCGTCGTCGCGGTAGGGGTATTCGAGGTTTTCGTCGAGCACGCCCCGCATGGCCAGAGCTTTGGGTAAGAAACCATCGTTGAACGATGTGGCGGCCATGGTTTCCACGGCGACTTTACGGCTTGCTTCAATGGTTCCGGCCATGAGTCGATCCACGGCAAAACCTTTGCGGAGCATTTTCTTTTGCGCTTCGGAGTTGATATTGAGCGTGCCCTCGAAATGGGGAATGAGCAGCTTCCCAATGGGGTGGTGTTCTCCCAAATTGCGATGGGTTGCAACGACGAAGGGTTCGATGAACAAATGCGTACGCGTCAAATGGCTCACGGCTTCGTGGTGATTGGCGTCGGCGCACGAGACGCAGATTTTGGCTTTTTGCCACATTTCACCGTCGGCCGGCGTGTAAATTCGATAATCGCGCGGATCTTGACCGCATTGAATCGCGACGGGACGCAATCGGCGGGGACCGGTACCTCGAGGCAAGGCAAAAAGCGCCATCGGGGCAAAGCAATATTTGGGACCAACGGGGAAATTGCCATTCATCACGTTCGACAACGCCGCGTAATTGGCCAAATACAAGCGGCCTTCGTTCGCGGCCTGGCTCAAGGAATCGAAGCCATCGACCATGGCTGTCGCAAACATGTCCTCGGTGACCGGAAAATTGGTGGGAAGAGCCGAAATGCGCTCAATCACCAAAGGATTCCAACCAGCGACGCGCATCCAGGCAAAGAGTTCGTCGTCGTCGGGTCGATTCATGAACCACGGTTTGGGTAGGGTCGCAAAAAGCTCGCGATAATCGTCGAGCGAGGTAGGTCGACCGGCGGGACCTTCGACGAGGGAACGCAGGACGGTTTCGAGCACATCGAATGGATTATGAATTCCGAACGCAATCATTTTCATGGCGATTTCCGCCGCTTGCGATTGCGTGGTCAAACCTTCGCGCACGGTATCTTGATTCGAGCTGAACGACATGATTTCGTCCCCCGTGCCGTCACCATCCACTCGAATGGCGGTCATGGGCGGCTCTTCGTCGAATTCGGCATTGACGATGTCAATCGAGGGCAAGCCGAGGTGTTCGAGGTTCATTGTCGTCGATCCCGGCTCTTCGCCTTCGCCGGAGAACGTCAAGACTTCATCGCCGGGGCGAATGGCGCGACCGGTATTCAGCGCCCAAGTGACGCGATTTTTTGCAACACGCAAGCATTGCCAGACGACTCGAAGCATCCACGGCAGCGACGGTTTGTCGGCGCGAGGCACGGATTGGGCCATCGCCAACGGCGCGACGTACGTGTAGTTGTACGCGTAATCGTCGGCGGAACGAGAGGACAATACGTCGAGGAGACCGAAGCTTTGGAGGGGACCCGGGGGAGGTTCTTGATCGGACATGATTCACAGGCTAGGCACAAGTTTGACGGCGGGGCAAATTTGCGGCGTTTGGTTCTCGCCGGCAAAGGATTTCACCAACCTGCCCCTTCCAAGCACCCGTGCACCCCACTTCGGACATAAGCTGTCCTACCCCGTGAAATGGGGGTTGCGTGCGCCGCCACCC
>DAOMZH010000677.1:0-6342 GCA_035437985.1 Polyangium sp. (in: bacteria)
AGTCGTCTCGATCCTCGGCATCCCCCTCGTCGTCACCTTCATGGCGTGTGCCAGCGGCTCTCAGCCCAGCGAAACAACGCCCGACAAGAACGCGACCACCGACGCCAAAAAAGCTCAACCCGCTGAAGTTCGTAAAGACGAACCCAAGACGGATACGCCGGGTCAATCGGCCACAGGTGAACCGAAGACGGCTGCGACCACGGCTCCAGCGGCGAAAGAACCCACGACGTCTGCCGAGTGTGCAGCGCTTCCGCCCAAGGCGCTCGAGGATGCTCCCGCTGGTGGGGTTGTCATGAACAACGCCCAAACAGCTGCGGATGCCGGCAGGAGTGATCGCTTCACGCCGGTGAACGAGCTGCTCAAGATGCGCCGTCCGTCCTATCGGTGTTGTTACGACATTTGGTCCAAGACGCACCCCGCCCAGCCGCTCAAGGTATTGTTTGGGTTCGAACTATCTCCCGATGGCACCGTCAAATCGACGAACATCAACAAAGATCAAAGCTCAGCCGTGGCCACGGATCTCGAGCCTTGTTTGGCCGAGGTCACCAAGACGATCTCGTTCCCGAAGTCGCCCAGCGGTCGTGACACGAAATTCACGTATCCCTTCGATTTCAAACCGCACTGAGCGTTGACCCAGAGTCATCGAGGTCCCACTTTGGCGAGCGACGGCCGACTGCAACCACAGGGTGCGGAAGTAACCAGTGCCTACGTCGAGCTGCTTCGCGAGTCGCGAGGTTTGCGCGATGAACTCCATGAAGCGCGAGATGCTTGGTACGCAAAGCTTGCGGCGGAACAGAAGGAAGAAACTTTATTCGAGCTCGAAATACTTCTGAAAGGGCTCGCTTGTTTCGCCAATCCGCGAAATCACCCTGGGGCAGGGAAGAGACAAACCATCGTCGGTCATGACTTTCGTACGCAGCTCGAACATGCCTGCGATGGCATGTCGCGCAGTGTGCAACTCGCCCGCATGATGCTCGGCGAACGCGATCGCGCGATCGTGTTTCATCGTTACCTCGAAACCGTTCTTCCCGAGGACAACGCGCGCACCAAACTCGTCTACGCGGCGATGACGCCAGAATCGCCCGAAGAAAGCCTCTTCGTGCTCCGTCAGTCCTTGACGAACCTCATCGAAGTCGGAGCCGCTCTCTCCAAGAGTTCACGCACGACGTACCGGGTCTTCTTTGCGCATCTCTCGACCACGGTGCGCGAGATAGCGGGTAGTGCGTTTTTCAATCCGCTCTCGGCGCTCGAGTTTCGTCCCGAGTTCGACAAGATTCATTCGTCGGCCGTGCTCGACTTGATTCATCAGGTCGAGGGTGAACACGCGCATCGTCTTGTTGCGCTCACGTTTTTGTCGCTGTTTCGCATGCTTCGGTATGTGCGTTTGCTCGAGTCGATCACGATCGATCACTCGGACAAACGTGTGTGGGGCCGAAGTTATCTCGTGCTGGCGGTGTTGCGGAGTGACGCACGGGCGTTGTCGAATTATTTGTGGCGTCGTTCGGGCGAACTGTTGGCGAAAGATTTCGAAACGTGCATCGAGCGCGTGGGCGTGCGCGAAATTGATCCGGCGGCGAACGAATTGCAGGAACGTGGTCGGCGACTGACGGAAGTGAAAAATGCGCTTTTGTCGGTAGCGGCGATGTTGCGTCTCGAGTTGCGTCGGGTGTTTGAACACGACGTACCTGCAGCCCATGACAAACTTTCGGCCGCGGACATGCGTTTGCGTTTGCAAACCGCGACGGAAGCGTTGCGTCCGATGTTGCAGCTCGCGGTGTTCTTCTTGGGTCGCGCGCTCGATCCGTCGTTTGACGAAACAAACGTCTTCGACGTGCCTGGAGCGTTGCACGACACGCGGGTGCGTTTACGTGCGGGTGCCTGGATGTTTGCGCAGATCGCGCGGGCATTTACGAGCAAAGCGCGGCATGCCGATCCGCTCGCGGACACGTGGAGTGCGCCGGAGCGGTATGGGTTTGTCGGAGACTTTTTGGCGTATTACCGGGCGATGGGGCACCCGATTTTGGTGCTCGGGGGCTACGAACGTACGCGGGACCTCTTGGCGGCCCTCGCAGCGTTGCAAGATACAGATTTGATTGATCCGACGCGTCTTGATGCTGCAGCGCGTGAATGCGAGGCACTGTACGCATTTTCAATGCAGCTTTATGTGGGGCTGTCGCAACGAGAGCTGTCTGGCGTGCCCTTTGATAGGCAAGCTGCAGCACGTTTGCTGAAACGATATCTTGGGGATTGAGGGGTTTGGGGCGAAGAGCGCCGCAGGCGGCTCGAAGCCCCAAATGTTCAAACCGGGGCCACAAAACACGAATGGACGCTCGGGGTTTCCGACGTCCATTCGGTCGAGGCTCTTGCGTAATCCAGGTCGCAAACGATTTGCATCTGGCCGAGATGATGTAGCATCCCAGGCTCTCTCTCATCGGCTGTCCGACATCGAGAGTGGCGCAGAGCTTGACGAAGAGAAAGCGCGGTTGGCTTATTCTTCGTCGTCTCGCGACGGTGCCGGTGCGGCAGCTTTGGAAGCGCGCGAGCTCTTGCCACCCTTTGCCGGTTTCGCAGCCTTGGCAGCCTTTGCGGGCTTGGAGGCTTTTGCGGGCTTGGCGGGAGCGCGGCGCGGAGCGGCTGCTTTCTTCGGGGCGGCGGCACGCTTGGCGGCCTTTTTGACCGTGCGCTTCGGGGCAGCCGTGCGCTTAACAGCCTTTTTGGCAGCCTTTTTCGCCGGCTTCTTGGCAACGGCGCGCTTGACGGCCTTCTTGGCAGCCTTCTTCACCGGCTTCTTGGCGGCTTTCGCGGCGGCGGGCTTCGAGGCCTTCTTCGTCGCCTTCTTGGTGGCTTTCTTAGCAGTCTTTTTCGCAGCCATCTGTGACCCTCCTGATTGGCCGCCTCGCGCCCGCGGACCTGGTCGCGAGCTGAGACAACAGATGTTGCACGACGTATATTGCCACGCATGGTGACGGTCAAGGAAATTCTTGCGGCCCCTAAACCCCTGTATCCCCCTGGTTTCCGCGAAAATCCCCACAACCATGGTCAGCGCGGAACACAAGAGCAGCATACGACGTCGTCCTTCAGCAGGCGAAATTCCCCTACACAAGCCCCCTTTGTCGCCTAATTTCGCATCTTGACAACGTATTCGAAGTGTGTATCGCCCGCACCTGCTCTTGTGCATTGCGTCGCGTCCCGATACCGTCCGTCCGAATAGCTATGTACCCAGGAGGTTCGAACCCATGCGTCGATTGACTTCATGGCTCCTGCTCGGATCCGCGCTCCTCGCCTTTGCCGGCAGCTCCGGCTGTGGGCACTCGGAAGAAGAGTGGCAAGCCAAACTCCGTGAAATCGAGGCGCTCAACGCCAAGATCGCGGACGAACAAAAGCGCAACAAGAAGGCTCAAGTCGAAATCGATGATGCCAAGGCCCAAATTGAGCAGCTCAAGCAGCAGCTCAAAGCCGCTGGTGTCGACATTTCAAAACTCAACGCGAACCTCGAAGAACAGGCTCGCGCGCTCGAAGACTACCGTCGTCGCGCCGAACAACTCGAAGCCATCAAGAAGCGTTTCGAGCTCCTCCGGGAAAAACTCCAGGCCCTCACCAAGCTTGGTTTGAACGTCACCGTGCGGAACAACCGCATGGTCATTCAGCTCCCGGGCGACGTGCTTTTCGACAAGGGCAAAGAGACCCTCAAGAAAGACGGCGAAGATATTTTGTTGAAGGTCGCCGAGGTCATTCGTGGTGATTCGGCGTTGTCGCAACGATCTTTTCAGGTCGCTGGACATACCGACTCGGACAAACTCGCGGGCGGAAGGTTCAAGGACAACTGGGGTTTGTCCGTCATGCGGGCTCGCGAAGTGCTCGCGTTCCTCGTCGACTCGAGTGACAAGGGCGGAAGACTCAGCGCCGAACGTTGGAGCGCAGCAGGGTACGGGGAAACCGACCCGGTCAAACCCAACGATACGGACGAGAACAAGCAATCCAACCGTCGGTGCGAGCTCGTCGTTCTCCCCAACGTCGAAGAGATGCTCGATCTCAAAACCATCGCGAATTGATCCGCTAGATCCTGCCTTCTTGAGAAGGTGTTCAACAGGTGTCGCGAGCGTTGTGATGCTAGGGAGGACGACGGAAGCGTACTTTAGTACGCTGAGTAAGTTCGACCGAAGCATCGCAATGCGCAGCAGCCTGTTGAATACCTTCTAAACATCATGCGTGTAGCTACCATCGACATCGGGACGAACTCGGTCCTGCTTCTCGTCGCGGAACGTCGTGGGGACACGATCGTTTCGATCCTGGATCGCGCCACCATCACGCGCCTTGGTCAAGGCGTCGATGCCACGCGTTCTCTTGCCCCCGAAGCCGTACGGCGCACGCTCGATTGCCTCGCGCGGTATGCCGAAGATATTCGGGCGGCGGGGGTTACGCACGTGGCTGTCGCGGGCACGAGCGCCATGCGTGATGCGGCAGGTGGAGAATCGTTCAGGAGCGAAGCAAAATTGCTCCTGGGCGTCGAACCACGCGTCATTTCTGGGCGTGAAGAAGCGGAACTGACGTTCGAAGGAGCCATGACGGGCCTGGGTTTGTCCGGGGCCGTCACGGTCATGGACGTGGGTGGAGGCAGTACGGAGATCGTCACGGGTGAAAGTGGAAGCGGACCTGATCGTGCGGTGAGCCTCGACGTAGGCAGCGTTCGTCTTACCGAACGGCACATACGTAGTGATCCTCCGACGGTGAACGAAATCCTCGCGGTTCGTCAGGACGTACGGAAGGCGTTGGAGGGGTCGGGCATGATTCCGACGCGCACGATTGTGGGGGTCGCGGGCACGGTGACGACGCTTGCGGCCTACGCGCTCGATGTGGCGCCTTACGATTCTGAACGGGTGCACGGTGCACGTTTGTCTGGTGCGCAGGTGGATGCGGCGGTGCGGGCGCTTGGGGCGATGCCGTTGGCCGAGCGTCGGAAGCTGGGTTCGGTGCAGCCGGAGCGGGCGGATGTGATTGTGGCGGGTGGGCTGATCGTTGCAGAAGTGCTTTGCTGGGCGCGCGATTGCCTTGGTTTTGCTTCTGGAGCAACGGACGTGGAGTTCGTCGCATCTGATCGCGGCGTACGATGGGGTCTGGCAAAGCGGCTCTTTGAAGCGGCTGGTGGCTGAGGATCCAGGTTTTTTGTCGGTTGGGATCGTTTGCCCGAGCCCGGTTGCTACGCGTGAATCTAGGTCGATTGGGTCCTGATCAGGTTGACAGGATCAACCGTTCTCACTAGAGTGCGCGCGGCCTGGCGCAGACTGCCTTCTCCTCGGAGACCGCCGTCTGTTCTACAACCCCGAAACCCCTTCCTCACCGTCAGATCCACCCTAGGTGTCTCGATGGTGACCGAACTAGGTACGTGGCGACATCTGCATCCAGGCTCTTCGCAGTTTGCGCGCGCGTGCTCCTCGGAATGAGACACCTGACCGAATGGTTCAACGCCGACCTCGAGTAGAACCCGATGCAAGAGGTCGAAGAGCGCTGACCACGAAGAACACGGCGAGACGGTAGGCAAAGGAGACGATATGCAGGCTCGTTCGGAGATCCATTTCAAAGTAGGCGACAAGGCGGTTTATCCGGCCCAAGGTGTGGCCGAAGTCGTCAATATCGAAGAAAAAGACATCGCCGGTAATCGCCAGCGCTTCTACGTTCTCCGCATTCTCGACACCGATCGCAAAATCATGGTGCCCGTCAGTAACGCTGGGGCCGTGGGATTGCGCCAAGTCATCTCGGAACAAGAAATCCGGGAAATTTTCGACATCCTTCGCGAACGCACGATCGCTTTTGACAACCAAACTTGGAATCGCCGCTACCGCGGCTTCATGGACAAGATCAAAACTGGTTCGATCTACGACGTCGCTGAGGTTCTTCGGGATTTGTATCGGTTGAAGACCGACAAGCAACTCTCGTTCGGTGAACGTCGCATGCTCGATACCGCACGCGGCCTCATCGTCAAAGAGATCGCCATCGCGCGAGGACAAACCGAAGACCAAGTCCGCACGGAGATCGAAGCGATCTTCCTGGCGAACTGAAACGTCGTTCTTTTTTAACGTTTCCACGCAGCCGGCTCTCTCACGGGTCGGCTTTCGTGTTTCGAAGGGGACAAACCGAGGCTGGGCCCGGTGAGTTGGACGGGGGGACAAACCGAGGCAGGGCCCGGTGAGTTGGACGGGGGACAAACCGAGGCAGGGCCCGGTGAGTTGGACGCTCGCTTCGCGCGCTAACAAGCGCGCTACGCGAGGTTTTTGTTTGTGATGGGGGCTCGCCGTCGGGTCTCACAATCTCTTTGGCTACGCCAAAGAGACTGACCCGACGGCT
>DAOMZH010000678.1:0-6324 GCA_035437985.1 Polyangium sp. (in: bacteria)
CTCGTATGGGTTCGTCTCGTCGATCTTGCGCGTAAGGTCCGAATCTGGATTGGCTGAGGTGGGCATTGGACCATGATTCCAGATGCCTCGCCCGATTGCAATATCCGCCGCAATATTCCGTTGCGCGACGGAATGCAAAAGGGTCAAATGGCGCCGCAGCGGGCAAAAAACTTTGCGGAGACCAGGTCTTCAGTGGGCTGCGGGGGCAGCCTTATGCTCGCCGCCGTGAGGCGCACCGTGCGACGCGCCGCCCTCGTGATGGCTCGTCGCGCTGTTGTAGAGTGCGCCAACGAACACGCAGAAGACGGCGATGGCAAAAATCGTGGCCGAAAGCCAGGGGCGAGCGAGGATCGGGTTGCTCGTGGAATCAGTAGACGTTGACATGCGCGCGACCGTAGCAGAGGAAAAGTCGTCAGGAAAGTCAAAAATGCAGAGCAGCTTCTCGGCATCGACAACCTACGTTCTTTTGTTGTATGTGCCGCAACTCTCGACTACCATCGGCCATCGTCAATTGACGCTACGTCTCGAGAGGTCTCATGAGCAACATGCCTTCCACCTGCCCCGGTTGCGGACAACCCTTCGATGCATCCCGGGCGACCTACGATCGCAATGGCAACCTTCAATGCGGTGCATGTGCTGCACGCACGCAGATTGCCCAAGGTGACGCGCGCGCGGCCGATAGCCTTTATGGCGTTGCCGGCGGTGTTCTCGGCGGCGGAATCGTGAGCCTTTTTTGCTTCAATCCGTTTGGCCTGTTGTCCCTGGCCACGGCCATATCCGGCGTTGGTTGGATCGCCTCCGTCACCGGCAATGATTCCCGCCGTCAATTGCTCGGCCCCAAATACAGTTCGGCCCTCGCCATGGTCGCCATTGGCACGGGCATGTCTTTTCTCGCGCTTGCCGGAGTAGTGCTCAAAATGGCTGGATTTTTGCTCTTTTAATGGTTCGTCAGGTCGTGAGTTCGCGTTCCGCCCGCCAAAGGCGCCACGATGCTTGATGATATGGCGGGACGAACCGCAGAGCCGCCGGCAACCACGGCCGAATTCGTTCTGCCGCAAAAAGCCACGAGCGGGCGAGCATACGTTCGCGCGCGTTGAGGTCCATGTGAAACGCTCGGCGTAATGAGTCTGGAAGCATATACGCCGTGACGAGCCGCAATTGATCGAAAATTGGTTGGGTAAGGGGCGGATGCGGGGCAAACAGGAGATTCGCTTGTTGACGTGCGGAAGGACCAATCAATGGCGCCAGTGATTCTGTCCGCCGCACGACGTAACTTCGCAAATCGTTCCACGTTGGTGGACACAATTCGACCGGCACCCCAAAAGCCGCCCAAAAAGGTCCACTATCGCGCACCAACCGATCTTTTTCCGCTTCGCCCAGCGGCGCCACCATTTGCTCGTACACCATGACCACCGTATCGATCAGCGTCGCTCCGACCCAAAACACCGATTCCGGATCCAAAGCATGATAATGGCCTTTGGTTTGCCCAGGAACATCGTCGAGCTCGCCGGAAATGGCTTTGTGAATTGCGTAAACTCGTTCGGAAATGCGATTGACCTCATCCAAGGAGCCGAATACCACGCCATAAGCCGAGGTCATCGTGCGGATGAAGCGCCCGAGCATATCGGTGTGCACGACGCTATGGTCGCGCACCGCGTGGGCGACTGCCGGATGCGCGAGCTGCATCAAGGCCGCTCGACCCCCGCCCAAAAGAATCACGCTTTCGCGACTGCATAACCAAAGACGGCTCGCTGGTCCAATGAACCCTTCGGCGTTTTTTCGGCCTTGGGCCAAGGATTTCATGCGTTCTATGTGCGAGCCGTGTCCTTTGAGGGACGAGGGAGCTTGCCAAGTCGACGGGCGTTTTTCCGATTCGGGTTTGGCTCGAGGAGCCTGCGTTTTGGGCTGAATGGGAGCCATTGTAGTGCGGCAGGAATCGCCCCCGTGTTTGGGGATGGTTTGCGTGAGCGAATAACTATGGCCAAACACTTCCGAAATGCCGGCTTGAAATCGCCCGAGAACTCCGCAATGAACTTGTTTCCACCCCGGTCGCGTATACCAAAGGCACGCCGAACCTTCGATGAATCCTGTTTGTGCTCCTTCGTCCGTGCCGCTCGAATGTTCGGGATTGACTCGAAAAAGAAATTCTCCCATACGCAACGTTTCGATCGCGCTCTCCATCGTGCGGGGCATTTGATACATTTCGACGAACAATTCGCCGATTTCCTTGCCAAACCCGTGGCAAGTATCTCCCAGCCATCCAATCGCGCGCGGCACATCGAATTCGGGCAGACGTTCGGTCAAGACAATCGCCATTTCGCCCAAATGATGAGAAACCTCGAGCCAACGCCATTTCGCATCGAGGCTTTCGACGCGGCGCCAAGCTTCAGCCAATGTACCCAACGAAGGCGCATCGGGGGAAAAACCTTCGAATATCCAGCGCACCGAGCGCGCAATGGGGCCTGGCGACAACGCCTCGAAAAACGCCCGTATGGAACTTGCGTCCGAACGCGTCAGTATCGTGGCAATGGGAGAAGGCAAAGCAAGTACGCGACGCTGCAGCATTTCGCCGTAAACCGTAGCCAGGATTCTTCGTGCCCTTTGCCGATCCTCCAAATGCTCGGCTAAAGCAACTTCGATATGCCGCAGCCAGGCCGCGAGCCCTTCGGAAGCAAACATCCACAAAAGTCGGGGATCCACCGATTCTGTGGCGAATGCGGCACGCATGTGTTGTAAAGCAGGGCGCAACCATCGATCCGGTTCGAGACGAAAACGGGGCGGACTCGAAGGCTGAACGACGGCTTCCATGAATGCTCCCTCGGGCGCCATGCTGGTCGCAGGACACCAAAAACGCTGGATTCGACCAAGCCTTGGATAACTTTACGATTATCTCTGACCACCAAGCAGTTGTCAATTGAATTTTGCAGTTTTGGCCCCGACCACGGCCGTCCACGTCCCCCGCGCTCGCGCCGCCGAAGCAGCTCGAACCAGGGCAGCGAGCATCACGAGATGCATACCTCCTCGCCAAACCTTTTTCCAGATTTGTTGCCAACGTGGCCAGATCTCCAGTCTTCGGCAGGGATGACTTGACACGCGCTTTCATCTGGTGTCTTCTTCGTATTTGAGGCGATACGGTGACCCGCGCGAAGTAGCCCAAATCGACCCAGGAGCACGCAATGGCTGACGTTCAATTTCAATCCGGCTTCATTCCCAGTCGTCACGGTGCTCATCGCGCTGAAGCTCGTAAATTGCTCGGCACGTTCCGGCTTTTCGTGCCCAATTCCGAGCCGACTCCCGAACGTTGGCAAGCAATGGGCGAACACCTGATGCGCGGGGACGAACCCATGGACCGCCTCGTCGAATGGATGTTCGAGGTCGGGATGGCCAAGACGCGACCTTTGTACGAACAAGCTGTCGAACGAGGAATCGATGCGGTTTCCGAGGCCCCCGAACCATTACGGAGATTTTTTGCCTTGGTCGAAAATCGTCCACCATGGGTCGATGCCGAGCAATTGCGTTTCGGGGCGCGAGTGTATCAGCGCGGCGGCGTCGAGCTCATTTACGTGGCCCGCGATGTCGCATTCATGGGCGGATATCAAGCATCGGCCTTCAACCAAACGCTGCTGCTCACCGGCGCCATGAAAAAAGGGCCGAGCCGCCGATTCGCGGAAACCTTGCAATGGGCGCTCGATTGCACCCAAGACGGCGGAATGGCGCCGTTTGGTCCGGGATACCAATCGACCCTGCGCGTGCGCCTGATCCATGGAATCGTTCGGCGACACGTACAGAAAATGCCCCAATGGCGAATGGAAGAATGGGGCCTGCCCATCAACCAAACCGATATGATCGCCACGCTCCTCGGGGTCGTCACCGTGCCCATTTTGGGCGTGCAAGTGCTCGGAATGCCGATGACAACACGGGAACGTGATGCCGCGACGCACCATGGGCGTTACGTCGGATGGTTGATGGGAATCGAAGAGCAATGGTTGCCCCGGGACAATCGCGAGGCGCTCGCGCTGCTTTATCACCTCTTGCTCTGCATTACGAATCCCGATGAAACGAGTGTTCAATTGGCCCAACCCATGATGGACGAACCATTCCACCGTCCTTATCCGCAAGGGACGACTTGGCGAGCGCGATATGCCCGCGCAATGCATTTGTCGGTGACGCGCGCGTTTCTCGGCCGCAAAGGAATGCGCAATTTGGGTTTGCCCGAGAATACCTTGCCCTGGTACCCCGTCGTGAATTTTCCATTTTTCTTGGGACGCCAAATCATCAGCCGATTGGTTCCCAAGGGCCTCGAATGGCAAGCTCGAGCAGGACGGCGCGCGCAAGACGAATTTTTGCGTCTATTGACCGGCGCTTTGCCGGCGCACGTAGGTCAAGCTGCAGCGCACATCGCCCAGCACGACACCGTTTGATCGGATTTGACCTCCTCATCGATATGCCACGACAAACAAGCGGCGAAAAGGTAAGATGACTTGGCCATCGCGGCGCGCCGGATAAGCACTCGTAATGGCCTCCAAATATTGCGCCAGAAATCGTTCGCGTATCGTCGCGTCGGGCAAACGATCCAAAAAGGGTCGGAGCCCAGTGCCCTTGTACCATTCGACGATCGCCGCCGCATTCGGCAAAATGTGCATGTATTCCGTCACCCAAATATCGACGCGTTCCGAATGAGGTGCCAGGATATCATAATAAAACGCTGGCTCGTGCACAAACCATTGCCGCACGCCTTCTCCCAAATACGTTCGAAACTCCGAACTCTCCCCAAGCTCACGCATGAGCATGTGCGTGGGCGCATCCATGTTGCACGGGACTTGGGCCGCGAATGCTCCGCCCGGGGCCACGAATCCCAAAAGCCGCGGGTAGGTATGCGCGTGATTCTCCACCCATTGCAGCGCGGCATTCGAAAAGACCAAATCGTAAGGACCATCGGGCGACCACGAGTCGATATCGCCCACGACAAACGTTCGTCCGGGAACATCTTTGCGCGCGGTGGCGATCATGTTTTCCGAATTGTCCACCCCCGAAATATCAGCGTTTGCCCAGCGCTCGGCCAATACGCTGGTGCTATTGCCCGGGCCGCATCCAAGGTCGATGATGCGGCGGGGAGCGTCGAGCGAAATGGCGGCAGCAAGATCTCGACAAGGGCGCGTTCGTTCGGCGGCAAAACGGAGGTATTGTCCGGCGTTCCATGTAGGCATGAGTCGAGCATAGGGAACGAACATGCCCGAGACAACCGATCTTGCAAAAACACTTTTGCTTTGTCGCAAAGCCTCATAGGATGGGCGTGATGAGATTCAACTACGCGCACCTCATTACGTTAGGCAATGTATTTTTCGGGCTTTTTGCCGGATGCGAAACGGATCCAGCGTCGTCCACCAGTGCCGGCGGAGCGGGAACGTCGTCATCTTCGGGATCCGACGTGTCGTCGTCGTCATCCGCGTCGTCGTCATCCGTTGGTTCATCGAGTGGTAATGGCGGAATGGGCGGAATGGGCGTTGGAGGTGCCGGAGGGCAGGGCGGTCATGGTGGAAATGGCGGCTCTGGGTTGGACACGTTGTCCGATACGTTCGAGGGCAATATGCTTTCCTCGGAATGGCTGGTTTATCGGCCCGAGGTGCTGAACATTTCGGTCGCCAATGGCGCGTTGTCGTTGCGGCTCGATCAACAAGCCTTGTGGTACAACGACAGCCGCGGGCCGCTCGTCTACAAGTTCGTCTCGGGAAACTTCAAAATCACCTCCCGCGTGCGTGTGCGCAAAACCTCGAATCCCACAATGCCTCCGTCGAATACCGTGCATCTCGGGGGACTCATGGCGCGTGACCCCCAAGGCGAAATGCCCGGAGCCAAAGAGAACTATGTCTTCATCGTCGCCGGATTCGATGAAGTGGATCTGTCCGTGGAAACCAAAACGACCGTCAACAGCGTGAGCACATACGAAGGCCCAGCATGGCCTTCGGGGGATGCCGAATTGCGACTTTGCCGTGTGGGATCGATGTTTCACTTGTACAAACGGGCAATTGGAGCAGCCACGTTCGACTTCGCCAAGTCCTACGATCGGCCTGATTTGCCCGCCAAACTGCAGGTGGGCGTCAATGTGTATTCGGCATCCACCCCGGATCTCGTGGCCAATTTCGACGAAGTAACTTTCGCACCCGCAACCGACATGGCCGATTGCGCTGCGAATTAACGCCGCGATTCAGACGGTGATGTTGAAATCGGGGGTATGGGGGCAGAGCAGTCTGCTCGTCTTTTGGGCGTAGTCCAAAAGACTCAAAGAGCAGCCTGCGAGCCCCCATCACAAACAAAAGCTCGCGT
>DAOMZH010000679.1:0-1552 GCA_035437985.1 Polyangium sp. (in: bacteria)
ATTTTGCAACCCACGAAGCTCGTTCGAGGTGACCAGACCTTGCAAATCGGGGGCGTCGAGATTCAAATGCTGGACCTCGGGCGGGCACATAGTGATACGCTTTATGCGCTTTACATACCGAAAGAAAAAGTGCTCCAGACGGCCGATGTCGGGTTGATTCGGACGCTTTATCCAATTGGTGGTCCCGACATGTACATGCCGGGAATGATTCGAGCAATGGAGCGTCTCGCCAAACTAGATTTCGACGTTTGGCTCCCAACGCATTTCGAATATGGCAAGAAGGGCGATTTCCTCGAGGCGCTCGAATTTGCCACGACGACACGAAAGCTGGCGCTCGAGGCGTATGCCAAATATGGCGTGCCTGGCGACGAGGCTACATTCTTGACCGCGTTTCACGCCATTTACGACCCGCTCAAAACCAAATACGGACATTACCGCGGATTCAACGAACAAGGCCTGTTTGTCGTATCCCGCGCGTTTTCGGGTGCAGCGTTGGGGTATTGACGCTGGATGGCGATGAATTCAACGGGCTGCCAATGTCGGTCCATGCGCCAGCAATGCTCCGAGCGTCTTTCCCACGGTTTTCGCAAGTTCTCGTGGGTCACCTTTCGCGGAGAGCGGGCCATCCAGGCATAACGAAGCAAGCCCGTGCGCTGTGGACCAGCCCGTCAGGGCCAAAGCCTCCGTATCGATTTCCGTACAAATTCCCGCAGCTTGGCAACGACGAATGACGTCGACCAGAACGGCGAACGATTTTGCCGCCGCCGCATCAATCGCCGCTCGATTGGTTTTTCCTGTCAGCTCGGGGCGAAACATGACTCGAAAATAAGCCCCGTGGGTCAACGCGAATTCGACGTAGCTTCGTCCACACGCCTCGAATGCCGCGCGTGGGTCTTCCTGGGCCTTGGCTGCATTTTCGAGTTCTTGCGTCAAAACAACCAGACCTTCTTCGACCAATGCCGCGAGGATCGCCGAGCGATCCGGGAAATGATAATAAGGTGCCCCGTGCGTCACCTGCAAGCTACGCGCGACCTCCCGCATACTCAGCGCATCGAGGCCTTTCTCTTCGATGAGTTTCAAACTCGAATCCAAAATCGCCCGCCGGAGGTCCACTCCAGTTTCGTAGCACGGTTTTGCTCCACGAGGGCACTAAATTCTTCCTGCGTTTTTCCGCTTTTTAGGGCCGCGACGCTCGGCTGCACATACCCAGAGGAAGGGGTGCCGGTATTTTTCGTGTGAAAACGATCGTCGAATCACATTGGGATGATGTTCCCGACATGACGAAGAATGCCACTTTCATCGTGGGCGCATACCCCTGCCCCAATCCGTGTTGATCCGTATGTGGATTTCTACGTCCAAGTTTTTGTGGATTTGATGCGATCACGGAGCGCCGATAAGGCGTCCGCATCGAGGCCTTCGAGTTCCGCAAGACGCTCGTTCGTGCATTCGATGCCCAAAACATCGCCCAAGTCCAGAATCGCTTGCCGCAAGCCTTCCTTGAGCCCTTCGTCGCGTCCCTTTTTGAGCCCTTCATCCAGGCCTTTTTTGAGCC
>DAOMZH010000679.1:1652-6322 GCA_035437985.1 Polyangium sp. (in: bacteria)
TTGAGCCCTTCGTCGCGTCCCTTTTTGAGCCCTTCATCCAGGCCTTTTTTGAGCCCTTCGTCGCGTCCCTTTTTGAGCCCTTCGTCTAGTCCTTTTCTGCGTCCTTCTTTTTCCGCGAGCGACAACAACCCACGCTCATTTTGAATGGCCATTCCCGCTTCGATGTAGGCATCCCATTCTTCCCGCGTGAACTTTGCAATCCGCGCGGCATCCAGAGCTTCGACGAGCGGCGGATGATTGAGTTCGTCGGGGACTATTTCGAGATTATCTGCTTCGCGAAAAAAATACGCCCACTTTTCCACCATTGTTTTCGGAATCGCGTCCTTGGGATATTTCGGAAGCTCCAAAAAAACGAATTGCAATGCCCCAAGACCCAAAGCACCCGTCGACTGCTCCTGCATTCGCCAACGACTGAGCATCGGCACTTTTTGCTCCGCCGTGTCGGGCCACAAGATGAAGTCGCAAATGGTGATTCCAATGATGTCATTCAATACCGGATAAGTAATGCCCTTGCCCAATTGATTCGTATACGCTTTGGCCACGTTGTACACGACGCGCTTCTCAAACGCCTCCACATTGAGCACCTGCATCTCGACGACGTAATGAATCCCCTGAGCATCCGTACACTTCACGTCCACAATCGACATCTTGAGCTCGGCAACTTTGGGCCTCTGCGCCGGATCGAGCAGACGAACCTCGGTGATGCGGTGCGCGTCGTCGAGCTCGAGGATGTCGTTGAGAAAGCCAATGAGCGCCAGCTTGTGCTCTTCCGTGCCGAAAATGCGTTGAAACGCAAAGTCGGTTTTCGGATCGGCAAACACAGGACGACGGAACATGGCGCTATGGTAACGCGTTCGAGGACAAACACAAGAAGATTATCGAACGGATCGCGAATAGATAATGCCGCGTTCGCTCGTCGGCCATTATCCAAACTGGCGTGGGCGTGCCGATGGTCGAAGTTGAACGGCGATTCTTTCGAGCGCCGTCGCGAAGGCAATCCGCGGAATTGGCGGATCCAAACGACTTGGGGCACAGATCCGACACGGCGGTTTGGTTGACTGAACACGTGATACCGACGGTGCAAATTCGGCAATGGGTGTGTACATCGCTGGCGTTGCGTGTTCGAGCTGGTTACGATCGAGAATTGTGGGCGATGGTGCGGGATACGTTTGTCCGGGAATTGCGGCGGAGTTATCGATGGCGAGCAAAGCGTGAATTGGGTTTGTCGAATGTTCATTATTACACGTTGGTATTCGATGCGGTGGACGTGAAAAATAAGAATGGCGAAGGCTTGGCGAGATGGTACTCGTTTCGTGCGGCTCGATCCGTATGAATTGCTTGCGCGAATTTGTGCCATGGTGCCACCGCCACGCTTTCATCTGGTCCGGTTTCATGGCGTATTGGCGCCGAATTCGGCATTAGGAAGGCAAGTGGAGGCATCGGCACGGCCGTACGTACCGCCGAATGAGTATACCGTGCCAAACCCAATGAAGTGGCGTCAGATTGCATTGACTGCGGACGCCATTCGAGATGACCTAACAAGAGCGGGTTTGGCCCAAGGCCCGCCCAAACGAAAGAGACCGCACCTCGGGCAGCTTGCGCTCGCGTTTCCAAAGATGCGTCGGCTGTGAAAGAGCAACGCCTCTTGCGTGCGTTTGCGCTCATATTGGCCGGCGCCAATGCACATGTGTATCCGCGAGTCAAGAAAAATCGACGCGAGCAAGCCTCGACGATCCCCGAGCGAACCAGGACTATGTCTGGATGCGTGCGAGTGCACAAATCCATAAGCGGGACGCAGGGTACCGTGGACGCGTCAACTGCGAATTTGCCACTTTGTTTGAACCAAGCGCTCAGCCTTAAAAAGCAACTTACGCAACAAACTATCTGCTGATGCAACTACAAACGCATTTGACATTGTACAAAGCTTAGACATCTTATGAGGCCATACGCGAGCGCAGATGCGCCGTCGTCAACACCTGGGAGACGTTACATGCGCCATTCTCTTCTTGTTGCTCTTACAGCCTCATTCGTTGCTCTTGCGTCCGCTCACATTGCGGGATGTTCGAGCGCTCCAACCGCAACATCTTGTGTGTCAGATCGCTTCGACGGGCAGTCGACGTCTCGCTTCATCGTTGGGCAAACCTTCTACATGCCAGCAGTCGCAAACCAATCCGAGTGTTCCGGACTGGCATGGAAATTATCGTCCGCTCCTGCTGGCAATACAAACGAAATCCATGCTGGCGCAGATGGATACACTCGCTTCACGCCAGCGCTCGAAGGTACCTATACTTTCTCACTCGGGGACGAAGCAGGAACGGTCGAAACGCTCCAAGTGATTTCCGCCGACTCGGCCCCATTCCACAACCTCAATTATTTTCCAGGTCAATCCATTGCTCTCGTGAATGGAGAAATTTGGACCGCTGATGTGCATGCGACGTCGCTGTCCCGTCTCGACCCTGCCACCCTCGAATCACGCGGTCGAATCGACGTAGGATCATGGCCAGTCGCCATTGCGTGGAAAGAGGGAATGACGCACGCCGTCGTCGCTCAACGTGGTAATGACAATCTCGGTTTGGTGGATATCGAGCGAAAACAAATCATCGATGCGATTTGGGTCGGGGACGAACCGGCAAACGTCGTGCTTTCGTCCGACGGAAAAATTGCGTATGTCGCCCTTTCGGCGGAAAATGCCGTCGTCAAAGTCGATATTTCCGAACGCAAGGTTCTTGGTCGTTTGGACACCGGCGTTGATCCCCGAGCAATGGCCTTGTCTTCCGATGACGGCACTCTTTATGTCGCCAGTTATCGGTCCGGCCAATCCGACCGTTATCCTCATGCGACCGATCCCAAAGAAGAACAGCGGGACATCACGGTCATCGATACCAATGCCTGGAGCGTGAAAACGACATTTCTCGAAGTCGGAGGCATGATCCAGGGGTTGGTTATGGCGCCCGATGGCTCGAAACTCTATGTGGCGACTACGCGCAACAATACATCAGGCAATCAAACCAAGCTGGAAGATCGCAGTTTCGCTCATGAAGTCGTCGCGCTCGATCCGCAATCTGGATCTGAATTGGCCGCAGCTGACTTGACTCGCCAGGCAACGTCTGGAGGGTTCGCCGTGACGCTCCATGGGCTCGTTTTTGCCCAAAATAAAGTTTGGGTGGTCGCTGAAAGCTCGGACCTCGTCGTCGCTTTGGATCCGAACACTTTGGAAGAAATGAGTCGGGTTACTGCAGAAGGTCGACCTCGGGCCATCGTTGCGCATGAAGACGCGATTTTCGTGCATGGTGCACAAGGTATGGCGGTGACGAAAATCTCCAAAGATGGGCAAATGAATTTGTCCGGTAAAACTCGCCCCGACAATCGTCCCGAACTCGTCGCTCGAGGTCAGCAGCAATTCACTGGCGCCGGTGATGGTTTTGCTCAAAATCACGCCTGCAACAGTTGCCATGCCGATGGTTTGTCCGATCGATTGAGCTGGAAAATCGGGCCCTCTAAACTTTGGGAAATTTCGCGTCCGCAATTCTGGCTCGAAGGGACCGATTACATTGGCTGGACGGGGTACGTATCGAGTGTTCGCAATTTCTCGCTGGCTGGCAATGGTACGGTAGGAGTCAAGCCAACGACTGAAATCTTCGACGGAATGAACGCGTATATGTCGTCGCTCATGCCTCCGCCCGCGGCCAATGGCAAAACCAATCGAGACGGTTCGCTGAGCAAAGAGGCGCTGCAAGGCAAAGCGATTTTCGAATCCAAAGGTGCCTGTTCCGCCTGTCACGCCGTTCCTCTCGGCACAAATCAAGCCTTGCTCGAAGAGGGCATTACCGAAGGAAAAACCGACGTCCCTTCTTTGGTTGGAGTTTATCGACACGGAATTTGGCTCAAACACGGAGATGCCCGCGATCTCCGATCGGCCGTCGATATCGTCGTCAAGTCGCTTGGACTTCCCAATATCACGGACGGCGATGTCGACAGCATGACTCGATACGTCCAAGAATTGACTGCGCGCGATTTCTTCTTGCTCGCCAGCTACCCCAAGAAAAACGCCATTGCTGCAGTCGACGAACCCATTCGCCTCACGTTCTCCTACCCGGTCTTTAATGATCCGAAAAACCTCGAGTTCATTCGCTTGGCCGACAAATCCGGCAAGAACGTTGCCGCCGATATCAAGGGGGACGGGCGCCATGTCATCATCACGCCGAATGACCCCCTGGCGCCATCATCCCAATACGTGGTCTCAATTGCGCGCGATTTCCAGTCGTTCGGCGAACTGCCCATGTATGGGGAAACAACGGTTTCTTTCACGACCGCAGCTGCGCCCACCATTCGCCTCGACGGTAAATACACGTGGACTGTGGCGATGCCGATTTACAACCCCGTCGACCAGGTTTTCGATCCGTCGACGACCATCCCTGTCACGGTGGATCTCGACGCGACCAAGACGGCATCGGGCAGCAAACTCGTGTTTGCATATACCGACGCTCTTTCTTTCGATACCGGGGTGATCATCGAAGGCGCGAAAGCATCGATTGGCTCGACGCCGATTCCCGTCAACAACAATTTTGCCGATTCACGCGATCTCGTCGCGACACTCGTTGACGACGATGGTGATGGCATTGCGGAAAGCGCCGAAGGTACGGTAACGATTACTGGCCCAGGTATGTATT
>DAOMZH010000680.1:0-6322 GCA_035437985.1 Polyangium sp. (in: bacteria)
ATCACACGCACGGTTTCCAATACCGAGGAATCGAGCGAGATCTCACCGATGTCACCCCGACGATCGCCGCCAAGGATGCCATGGCGAAGCTCAAACAAGGGCATTTGCAAGCGAATGCCGGAAGAACACTCATTCCGACCGAGGAAAAATCCGAATTGGTCGTGTACATGCATCAGGGTAAGGCGCGTTTGGCCTGGCTCGTCACCTACAATGCCGACACGCAACAAGGTGGCCATCCGAGTCGGCCCTTTGCAATCATGGACGCGAAATCGGGCGAAGAGCTGAGGCGCTGGGAGGGCCTGACGACGGATGCTGCGACGGCGAGCGGTCCTGGTGGCAACGGCAAGACGGGTCAATACCAATACGGCTCCGGCAAACCCCTTCTCGAGGTCACCATTCCTTCGGCCGGCTCGACGACCTGCGTGATGCAAAATGCGGACGTGACAACGGTGAACCTCAATGGTGGAACCAGCGGCTCGACGGCATATAGTTTCACCTGTCCGACCAACACGGTCAAATCGATCAATGGCGCATACTCGCCGCTCAACGATGCTCATTATTTTGGAGGTGTCGTCAGTAACCTGTACAAGCAATGGTTGGGCACGCCCGTGCTCACGAGCAGGATGGTCATGCGCGTGCATTACGGCACGAATTGGGACAATGCGACATGGGATGGAGGGGCGCTCAATTTTGGCGATGGCAATGCTGATGATTACCCGCTCGTTACCCTGGACGTCGTCGCTCACGAAGCATCGCACGGATTCACCGAACAACATTCGCGTTTGACATATGCGTACCAATCCGGCGGCATCGACGAAGCATTTTCCGACATATCCGGTGAAGCAGCGGAGTACTTTTCGAGGGGCATGAACGACTTCGTCGTCGGTCTCGATGTAGTAAAAGCATTTTTGGGCGTAGTACGCTACATGGAGGAACCATCCCTGGACGGATTTTCGATTAACCATGCCAGTCGGTACAACGAATGGATGAATCCACATTATTCGTCGGGTGTATACAACCGTGCGTTCTACATCTTGGCGCACAGGCCCAATTGGAATACCCGCAAAGCCTGGGAGATCTTCGCCCGCGCAAATAAGAATTACTGGACGGCGAACATAGATTTCAATCAAGCCGCTTGCGGAGTGATTCAGTCGGCAATCAATCTCGGCTACTCGACGAGTGAGGTCATCGATGCTTTCGCCCAGGTCGGGGTGCAGTGCAGTTCCTACCCCGCCACGATGCTGGACGTGGCGTTACAGAGCGGCGTGGAGCTGACCAATCAAAGTGGTTCTCCGGGGGCCATCAACTACTACTACATCGACGTCCCGAACAATTCGGGGAGCGTGGTGGTTACCACGAGTGGCGGCAGCGGTGACGCCGATCTCTACGTGAGACTCGGTAACAAACCACTCACAAAGACGAATGATTGCCAATCGCTTCACATAGGCAATACGGAGTCGTGTACGATATCGCCACGTTCTGCCGGTCGGTACTACATCCTGGTCAGGGGCTCGACAGGAGGATACTCGGGAGCGACCATCAAAGCGACCTTGTAGCTTGACGCATTGCCACGTTCACCGCATTGAGCGTCATGGCAACATGGCCGAGCGCCGCATTCGCGTCGACATCCGTGATTTGATCGTTGGCCGCCGCAGCAAAACGCCCGGCGGCCAACTACGCGGGCGCATTCCGTAGGAGCCCCGCAAGTGCATCGTGATCCGCCTCGGGCCACGAAACGCGAGTCGGAACGCTGTACTTAGGTGACCCTACTGCTTGAATTGCTTGCAAGTAAAGAATAGATTGTCACAGTACGAGTTCTTGCAGCCAATGCCCGTAAGGGCCGCGTCGTTATGGCAAATGAAATGATTATAGCCAGGTTCGTCGCTGTACGCTCCGTAAGTCACTCCACTATGCCATCTTAGCTTCGTGGTGCCTTTCCACACCTCCGAACATTTGAAGTGCATATTGTCGCTGTTACTCCCCGATGTGCGAATGCTCGTTATCCAAGTATCGGTGGGGCAGGACTTCCCACTTACATCTTCTTCGGAAGTGATCATTTCGGCGCCTTCATTTTTCACCGTATATCCGGAGGCCATCGTGAAGTAGGCGAGCTGGAAATCGTCCGAGTAGTTGCCCTGGATATCTACCGACCCGAAGGGCCCCCCAAAGCTTTGCCAGTTTGCATTTTCATCGCTGAACCAAGGAGTCAGCCCCCCGGAAGAAAAAGGATTTTCAATGCAAATGGTGCCCGCAATGGCCATGCCCGGGATGAGTACGCCGAGACCAACGAGCGCATAACGCAACGCCTTCTTTTTGAAGAGCTTTGGAGCCGCTTGTGCAATGATTGCCTTCAAGTTGCCCAATCCGTGTACGTGTCGTCCGAACATGTAACCTCCCAATCGTTCTGTCGAAAGTTGGCGCTCATTGACCATCCACCGACCTGACTGCGCCTCGAGCCAAGGTCGTGCCGAGTCTTTGCTCGAACATCGTCATACATAAAAAGTGTTGAGGAAGTGTTGAGCGTAGCGAATTGTTTGTCCTGTACCAGATCTCACAGAAAAACCAAATCCGCGGCTTTTCAATAAGTCGATCCGATGCTTTCACTTTGTACGCAACCGTTGCTCGTGCCAAACGATGGAACTGGAGAGCCAAACCTGAAACGCCGGCGCCAGTCGCCTGGACATGGATTCTGTGTCGTTTGACGTAGCGCTTGCTCACAAATGGTTTGTCAAAGTGGTGCGCGAGGACGCTATTTTCTCAAATGATCTTCACATTCGGTCCGCGGCATTGGTAAACTGCGGCCATGAAAAACAGCACACAACGTCATGTCCCGCGCGTGTTGCTCGTCGAAGATGATCCGCCCATTGCCGAAGGTATCGTCCGTGGACTTCGGGCTGGGGGCTTCGACGTGGAGCTCGTGCAGAACGGCCGATTGGGGGCCGAACGCGCTTTATCGGAGTCATTCGATTTGATCGTGCTTGATCTGATGCTTCCGGAATCCGATGGTTTCGCGGCGCTCGAGGTGTGGCGCACGCGGATTTCCACGCCCATTATCGTAGTAACTGCGCTCACCGACCTCGACGCTCGATTGCGGGTCTTGGGGGGCGGAGCGGTGGATTACCTCGCCAAACCCTTTTGGATCGAAGAGCTCGTCGCCCGAATCCGGATTCGATTGTGCCATTTCGATCCGCCTCCGGCGCGGACCATTGCGTGGGACGACGCTGTTCTCGACCTCGATGCGCGTGTGGTGACCGTGGCCAACGCGCCTGTGGCCTTGACGAGTTACGAGTTCAACGTGCTGGCCTGTTTGGTCGAACGTCCGGATCGCACGATTTCTCGGCAGCAGCTCGCGGAAACCGCGCTCTCGATGGATGCGGATACCTGCCAGCGCACAGTTGACTCGCATATCGCGCGTATTCGAAAAAAACTCGGGGATCTGGCGGGATCACGTATCGTCACGGTGTGGGGCATCGGTTATCGTTTCGATTCGCGAGGTACACGATGAAGCGGCGAGACGGTCCTGCTGCTGGAAGAGGCGGCGTGGCGCCCAGTGCATTCTGAAGTGCGTGTTTGGGTCGTCAGATGAGGGACACGGCGGTTTGGCTAACCGAAGATGTGAATTCGCGGGTGCAAATACGGCAATGGGTGGGCACATTGTTATGACCGAGGATGGATTCAACGCGAATGCACGACCAACAATGGCGATTGCGACGTCAATGCCACCGGCACCAATACCCCCGGCTCCAGGACCTGTGCTTGCAATGCGGGACATTTCTTGGGCTTGGTGACCGCGTGGCGCGCAGCGACAGTCCCGGCGAAATGGGCGATAATCTGCCTGTTACCCATCTTGGCAGCGGCAAGACTGCCGTCAAGTGCTGGGGTGGAGCAATTTTCGGTATCGGCGCACTCGGTTATGGCGACACGTTGACGCGTGGCCTGGAGCAGCAACGGGTGCGGTAAACAAGCCGGGCCTCTTCGAGGCGGCGCAACGAGGAACGATCGTCTTCGACGAGCTGGGTGAATTGCCGCTCGAGGCGCAGCAAAAACTGCTGCGGGTCATTGCGGAACGAACGGTGCGGCGCCTGGGATCGACGCAAGAGCTGACGATCGACGTGCGGATCATTGCGGCGACGCATCGGAATCTGAAAGCAATGGTGAATGAAGGCAAGTTTCGGCAGGATCTCTATTAAGCTGCGGCAAAACGAGGGTAACGTTACTCGTGCCGCCGAAGCCATGGGCGTATCGCGGCAATTGCTGCATCGGTTGTTGGATCGGTATGGTCTGCGGGCGAAATAGCCCGTCATCAGCGTTAGCGTTGCGGCATCGTCACACCTGCGGGTCATGGGCTCGTGACACAGTTGGCCACAGCGCTCGAAATCCTCTGGTGTCGATTCATGCGCGTACCGTCGGTTTGCTTGACCTCGATACCTCATTTCGATACATCTCGCCAGCATGCGCTCATTTGCCTTTCACGTCCGTGCGATGATCGTCGGCTTGCCTGTATGCGGCGCGGCATTGACGCTCGCGCCTGACGTGCACGCGAATTCTGGACTTTCGGGCCTCGATGCCGTCGTTACGGTCATCGAAGGTTGCATCGTGCTCGGCGTAGGGGATCTGGTTTTGACCGGCAGCGATATCGTTTATCTGTCCAATGGCCGCCGTCCGGCGATTGGTTGGTCCATTGCCAAAGTGGCCATGGGCGCTCCGCAAGCCTTGTTGTACAACGGATTTGCCGCGTATTCCGCCGCCGAGAGCGGCGACCGAGGCGCGCTCATTTTCGCCACGCTCGCTGGCGCATACACGAGCTCGCTCACGGCCAATGGGATCTGGCTGCTGGCCGAGGACCGCTATCCCTTGTCGCTCTATGGTTTTTCCTGGGCTATCGGCGCGAATTCGGCATTCACGTCCGCCGCATTGGGCTCGGTGATCGGTCGAAGATGGCCTGGCCGGGCCTTCGGTATTCTCGAAATGATCGCGACGGCTCCGAATATCGCGGTCGGAGCGCTGCGCATTGCCGATCCAACCTCCGAACGCCTGACCTGGGGAGCCCTCGTGGGTTGGTCCGGCGTGCTTTTCACCCACGGTCTCGTGAGCGCATTGCATGGTGATTCGAACAAGGCTGGCCCGAATACGGGAGCGGCGCGTGGCCCGTGGGCGCGTTTTCAATCCCGTTTCTATTTCGGCCCGACCATGGTGACGGACGGTGTTCAGCGTATGCCAGGGTTTTCCGCGGGGGGCGCATTTTGAGCATTCGAGGCGAGACGCTTCATTGGCAAACCATCAAACCCAACGTCGTACGGCATCGACCGAATCGGTTGGCGCGTATTGACGGTCAGTCGAATCATTGCTCTCCTTTCGGCGGCCCATTCCGCACGTCAGCCCCCACGCGCCTTCACGTACGGAAAAAACCGTGCTTCATGGGCAGAGGGATGGATCCAGGAGCCGCTCAATCACGCTCGGGAGCAGCGGCGTGTCCCGCAGTCCTTCGACGAAGGCACCCCGAGCTGCCGCGTCGTCTTCAGTCATTTTGATCGCCGCACACACCGCTCGCACGTGCACCGAACGCGTCCACTTCGAATGCAACACCGCACCGAGGCCAGCCAGCATATCGGCATTTTCGGCAGCCGTCGGAGCTCTCAACGTCACCGCTGCGCGAATGGCTTGATTCAATACCGAAGTATCGTCCGTCGTGCTCAGGATTTCGGCAAACAACGACCGCCACGTCGGAACGTCCACTGGATCAAGCTCCCCCAGGTACGACCTCAGTTCCGTTACCGCGAGCCATCGTGCACGCGCTGAAATGCATTGCTTGGCAACGTTCCCCCACGTCGACAAGGCCAGCGACGCTGGAAGGTGAAAACCCGTCAGATAGGCCAACCTCAGATAGTCGATTTCACCCGACGCGAGCCCCGTCTCGAGCTCGAGCCAATCGTCCGCGAACGTAGCCACCGGATCGAACATGCTGCATTCCCGATAACCGTAGACCTGAATCAGATCGAGCGAGAATGGCGCAGGGGGCACCACCAGCGCTTGGTTCAGCACCGTCGTCCAGGCTGCAGCGATCTGCGGATCGAGTCCCGGATCGCTCGCCACGGAACACGCGGTCTTCAACGCAATGGCCTTGGTCCATTCGGAATCGAGCCCATTCACGAATGAGGTAAAACCCTCCGGCGTGGCACCTGGTAGCGACGCCGTCGACGACAGGACCTGATCCTGAGCTGCCGAGCCGATTTCGAGGAATTGGGCCTCTCCCAAAGGTGTCGTGGGAATGGTCAGAGGCTGAATGTTCGTGTCGTACGCAATGAACGATAGATCGTCCACC
>DAOMZH010000681.1:0-6287 GCA_035437985.1 Polyangium sp. (in: bacteria)
CTATTGGCCCGATGTGCCAGGCGCTCTCGATGAATTTCTGTGCACCGGGCCGATGACTCGAAGTGCCGAAGACTTATGGCCCTTGTTGAAGGTGATCTCGGCCGACCAAGTTGCCGGCGACCCGAATGACGTGGATCTGCGCGACGTCACGATTTTTCCTGTCGAAGCGTTTGGCTCGGTGAACGTTCGTCCGGAAGCACGGCAAGCCGTACGTCGAGCTTCCGTGGCGCTCCAGACGCGAGGGGCTTGCGTTGCCGAGTTGCGATCGCGAGGGCTCGAGAAAGCGTTTTTGATTTGGTCCGCGATGATGGAGGAAGAGGCTACCGGTCTCCCATACACGGAGCTTCTCGGTAACGGCGAGAAGATCTCCGTGGTGCGGGAGTTGTGGCGCCATCGAGGTCCGGAGGGACGACATACGATTCAGGCGTTGCTCGTGGCTGCACTCGATTCGTTGGCGAAGCTGATTCCAGCACCGATTGCGACATATTCTCGCGCGGGCAAACAGTTGCGTGCCGATCTGGAAGCTGAGCTTGGGCCGCGTGGCGTGTTGATTTGTCCGCCGTATACGCGCGCGGCGCCACGGCATTTGGAGCCATTGTGGACGCCGTTCGACTTCGTATGCACAGCGATTTTCAACTCGCTCGCGTTTCCCGTTTCGCAAGTGCCAGCCGGGTTTGACGCGGCGGGATTGCCGCTTGGCGTGCAGATTGCTGGGCGTCGGGGAGCCGATGCGCTGACGATCGCCGTCGCTCGAGCGCTCGAAGTGGATCTTGGAGGTTTTACGCCGGCACGACTCCGATCTAGGCGGCCTTAACGCAACAGAAAAACACGTTCGGGAGAGAAATCTTTTCCCGCAGTTGGCGGGTTGTTGTCGTGGGCGCATTTGACGGCGCGAATGTGTTCGTTACGGAGGGTGATAAAAAGGTGAATGTGCTCTTCCTTGACGATGCTTGGTGAGCAGGGCCATGATGCGCGCACTGTGGAATGCTCGCGTGAACACGACGATGTCATTGGGGGCATTTTCCTGTTCCACGACCTCGTGAGAAATCGATTCCCGCAATCGGCGCGTACTTAGCTCAACCATGAACGAAGCTGGTCTTTCTTCCGCAGCATTTGCCGCTTTTCCCGAACCCGTAGCCGTCGTCGTTGCGGATGGGTCGCCAAAACTGCGTGAGGCCAACGCTTCATGGACCGCGACATTCGCCGATGGGGCTGCCGTATTGGCGTCTCCCGAGGTCGCTGACGCGCTTGCGAAAATCTTTGGTGGTCAAACGAATCAGATCGAGGCCAAGTTTGTCGGGGCTGAAGCGGATCATGCACTCGTCATTGTGCGGATGCGCGGAGGGGATCAGCCCATGGCGCTCGTTCATGCTCGCAGAGTTCCGCGCGTGCCCGAGACGAAGTTCGACGAAGATGCGGCGCTGCTGCATCGCATTTTGGATTGTTTGCCCGTGAGCGTGACCGTGGCGGATGGTGCGGGGAAGAAGCTCTTTTCCAACATGGTGGCGACGACGCACTTTGGTTCGGCGGACGCTGACACGGGGATGGGCATTCTGGATGCGTTGGTCGATGCAGCCGATGTCGGGTTTGCCCAGGAAGTGGCGACTCGCGTATTGGCCACGGGGGCCGAAGAGATCATCACGAGCGACGTGCAGACGACGCACGGAATTCGTTCGATGTTTTACCACGTCATCCCAGTCGATGGTCCGCAAGCAAAGGAAAAACTCCTGGTTTATGTCGGGCGGGACGTGAGCGAGCAGTTGCGCGCGGAGCGGGACGTGCGTGAGCAGCAGGACTTCATTCGTCAGGTCATCGACAGCGATCCGAATCTGATTTTCGTCAAGGATGCGCGCGGCAATTTCATCTTGGTCAATCGCGCAGCGGCTGCCATTTTTGGGAAAACTCCAGAAGAAGTCGTGGGCCAGCACGATGCGGAATTGAATAACGACAAGGCCTTCACCGATGGCTACTTCGCTGAAGATCGCCACGTTTTGGCGACGCTCGACGAACGCACGGTCGAAGAGCGCGTGCGTTGGTTCACGGGTGAGGAGCGTTGGTACCAAACGACGAAACGACCGCTTGTCTTGCCAAACGGCGACGTGCAAGTGCTCGGTTTCAGCGTCGACATCACGGCGCGTCGCGAGACGTTGCAGCGCCTCGAAGAAGCAGCAGCGGAAGTCGAACGGCGGGCCGCGGAAGCATTTCGTCAAGCCGAGGCCAAAGCGGCACTCGTCGAAGATCTGGATCAGAAGCTCGGAATCATCGAAGCGCAGCATCAAGAGATCCTTGCGCTGTCCGCTCCGCTCCTCGACGTGGGTGAACGCGTGCTCGCCGTGCCGATCGTGGGCGCGTTGACCGCGATGCGCACGATCGAGATCATGACGCGACTGCTCAACGCGATCGTGGAACGTCAAGTGGAGCGAGTCGTCGTGGATCTGACGGGCCTCGAAACGATCGAAATGGACACGGCCGAGCAGCTCATGGGCATCATTCGGGCAATTCGGCTCCTTGGGTCCGAGGCAGTGATCACGGGGATTCGACCGGCTGTTGCGCAAACGATTGTGGAGCTCGGGATTGATCTCTCGGCGTTCAACACGAAGCGGACGTTGCGCTCCGCGTTGCTCGACGCGACGGGTGTTGGTGGAGCGGCGTGGACGCCGCGCGTAAAGAACAAGGGTTCGTCGCGCTAAACGATCCGACCGCGACGCATAGATTGTCCCGACAATCCGTCATCCCTTGCTGACGCGCCCCCGAGCCGTGTATGCTCGAGGTTCGACGTGGAGGCTCGGGTGATGAGGAGAGTTGATCTTTGGCGTGGCGGGTTGGTGCTGGCGCTGTTGTTGCCGGCATGTGGTTCGGACAAACCGACGGGACCGATGGGTATCGAGTGTAAGGCGCCAGCGACTGTCGAGCTCCCGGCGTCACCCTCGCGACCACTTGGTTGGAAGGGGCCGGGTGGGCCGAAAACGTCATACACGGCGGATGCAATTGGGACCAATTGTGCATTTTTGGATGGAGGTCCTGACGACGATGTCGATCATCACAATACCGTGACGATGCTCGATGGGTACCTCGTGATGCCGTGGGCTCCTGAGTGGGGAGGGGGAGGTTTGGCCACGTTTTCTTTCGATGAGCCTTGTGCGCCGGAAGTTGTAGGCCGGAGTTTTTCCCCGCTCATGCGCGAGACTCATGCGGCAGGGTTTTACAAGAAAGACGGGTGGCGTGCTGTCGTCAATGGCGTCAATGGTGTCCAGTTTTGGGATATTGCCGATCCGACGTCGCCAAAGGTCGTTAGTGATTTGTCGATCGATGGAGTATTTTGGCCGGATGCGTATGCCCGCGTGGTGCTGTCGGTGTTTTGGCAGGCGCCATATGTCTATGCTGCCGCGGCGGACAACGGCATATTCGTGATCGATGCAGCAGACCCGGCCAAACCCGTGCTGCTCACGAAATACAAATTCGATCCTCCGCTACGTGCAGGGGGCATTTTTGCGGTGGGCAACCTACTCGTCGTCACAGCGGCGGAAGGTTCTCGCACGGTGTTGCTCGATATTGGTACCGATCCCGCACGTCCTGAACCCATTCCTGGAGGCACGTTCGAGATTCACGATGGAATGGGGAACAGCCTCGAAGGATATCATGCACACGTTAATGGCGGCATGACGTATTATGCGACGAAGACCAATGGTGGCGGACTCGTCATGTTCGATATTTCTGATCCGGAAGCGCCTGATTTCGTGGGTTACCACAATGTTCCGGATGGTAATGGTGGGTATGTATTCGTCAAAGAAGGAGTCGCGTTTGTCGGGCAAAGCCATTTTGCGGAAGCGGTCGATGTCTCGGACCCGCGCAATCCTGCGTCTATTCGTCGTTTTCAGCTGACTGGAGACCTCGACACGATCATTCCGATTGGTAACGTCGTCGTACTCAGCGTCGACGACAAGGCCGATAAAGACCACGGAAGTGCGGTGGCGCCATTTCGTGAATTGCCGGATACGATGGGACCGGTCGTGACGATGGTCCATCCCCGAGATGGCGCGACCAGCCAGCCGCTGACCTCGCGCGTGGGGCTCACTTTCAATGAATTCGTCGACCTCGGCTCGGTTTGGGAAGGAGCGTTCATCGTTCGAGAGGTGGGCACAACGAACCCCATTGCTGGTCATTATTCTGGCCAAGAAGGCATCGTCAACTTTTGGCCTGCGTCTCCACTTGCCGCGGAAACCGCGTACGAGGTCGTCATTCCAGCAGGAGGAGTGGTGGATTTTAATGGCAATCCCACGACGACGGAGTTCCGTTCGACTTTCACCACGGGATCCTGCGCGCTGCCTCCTGCCCCGACGCCTTATGTAGAAGAGGAGCCGCAATGAATCGATTCTCGGCAATTCCCTTCGCAATGGTTCTATCGATGGGCCTCTCGGGTTTGTCATGTCATGAGTCCATCCCCGAGCCAAATCCGCCACTGGTGTTCAGGGTGAACAGCATTGACGGTGCGTCCATTGCATATGTCGACGAATCCACGTGTTTTCACGTGATCGTGGAGGGCGCTTCATCCGATGCGATCGCTGTTTGGAACCTGGGTGATGGGACGAAAGTGGAGCTAGCCCCGAACGAACCCGTTTGTCATGTATATGGTTCGCCTGGCCATAGGCTGATTGGTGTAACGGTTATTTCCGGGGATGAACGGCGCATTGCGACGCGGAGCATTTCAGTCGTTCCAAAACCGATGGTCGATCGACCCACCGCTTCGAGCACGATCCTTCTGGATAACGACGCAAGCCGACTGTGGGTTGTCAATCCTGATTCAGATAGCGTTGCGGTTTTGTCCGCAGAACCGCTGGCGTTCATTGCCGAGATTCCCGTGTGCGGGCATCCACGCACGGTGGCCAGGCAGGGACGAATGATTGCGACTACTTGCCAATCCGACGGAAAAATGGTTTTCCTTGATGCCGACTCCTTCCAAATTACCGGCTCAATCGACTTCGGTGTAGGCACAGAACCGTTTGGCGTGGCGGCAAGTCCTATCGGAAATGCGTTTTACGTGACGCTTTTCGGCTCGGGTGAACTCGCTGCGGTGGATGGCGCCACGCTGCAGACTTCGTCCCGTATTCCTGTTGGTCCAGACGCGCGTGGTGTGGCTTCTGTCGCGGATGGGCTGGTCGTATTGACGCATTGGCGTGCTTCGGATGCTGGTGCGGTCGTCACCTTCGTCGACGCGCGTGATGCCAAGGCAATCATGGCGACGGGAAATGTCGTAATGCCACCGCTGAAGGGTATCGATAGCGACACGAACAACAGCGGAGTCGCCAGTTTTCTGGGACAAATCGTGCCCTCGCCCGATGGCCGGCGAGCCCTGGTCCCGTCTTTGCGCGCGAATGTCGTTACTGGACTCTATCGTACCGGTGAACCACTGAGTTTCGAGACGACTGCGCGGGCGATTCTTACGGAACTCGAAATGGCTGGTCCAGCCCCTCCGCCGATGACCGAACCCAAGAGAACCTATGCCTTCGACGATCTAGACATGGCCTCTGCGGCCGCATTTTCACCCGACGGTGATGTCGTTTATGTAGCGATCCAAGGAGCTGAACGAATCGAAGTGCGGGATGCCTTTAGCTTCGACGTTGCCGGCTCCATTGACGATGTGGGTCATGCTCCCCAAGGAATTGTCCTTAATGCCGATGGGCGACGACTTTTTGTGCAAAGTTTCCTTTCCCGCAGCGTGCGTGCGTATGACGTAACCGATTTATCGATTCCACCAAAGCCGTTGGCCGACGTAAAAACCACCGAAAAAGAACCACTTTCGCCCGAGGTTTTGCTCGGCAAACAAATCTTCTACCGCAGCCGCGATCCACGGATGAGTCGGACGAGTTATCTTTCGTGCGCGAGTTGCCATTTGGATGGCGATAGCGACAATTTGACCTGGGATTTCACGCAACGTGGGGAAGGCATGCGTAACACGATTTCACTGGTTGGTCGCGGAGGTACAAAACACGGCCCATTGCATTGGAGCGCCAATTTTGACGAAGTCCAGGATTTCGAACACGACATTCGTGGGCCCATGGGCGGCAGGGGATTTCTTCCTGATTCCGTTTTTCATTCCGGAACACGCGATCAAACGCTAGGGGATCCAAAAGCCGGCTTGTCTGCGGAGCTTGACGCATTGACGGCCTACGTCGCGTCGCTCGAATCGTTTGGCCGGAGTCCGTACCGTAAAACCGATTCCGTTTTTCTCGCTTCACGAACGCATGGTCGGGAGCTTTTCATGTCCGCGGAAACAGGATGCGCTGGTT
>DAOMZH010000682.1:0-2543 GCA_035437985.1 Polyangium sp. (in: bacteria)
GGGCTGTGACGAATTGCTGTTTTGGCGAATCCCCTCGGAGTACCCAATGAAGAGCTTGCCAAAATCAATTCATCCCTCGCTGGCGATCGAATCCATCGGTCAAACCTCGCGTCGTATACCGGCCTCGAGTTTGTCCCCGTTGCACCCGCCGCCTAGAATCCGGCCCATGGTCCCTTCGTAGGCGTCATGTGAACCGAAGCGCCCATATCGCGAAACAATGCCGACTTCGAGGTTCGTCGCAATCTTGCGACCTCGCGCCTTGTGGACGGCTCGAAGATTCAAGGAAACGTCGAACATGAACATCAAGCATCGTATTCTAGGTCTCGTGCTGGGTTTGTCCGCTATCGCCCTCGGCGCATGTGCGGATGCTCAAAAAGAGGCCGCTGAAGAAACAAAGGCGGCACAAGAAAAACTCGCCAAGGCCGAAAAAGAAGCGGCCGAAAAAGCAGCCAAAGCACAGCGCGAAGCCGATGAGAAAAAGGCTGACGCGAAAAAAGAACTCGACGAGAAAAAGGCCGAGATCAAGAAAGACTTGGCCGAAGAACTCGCCGACCTCAAGTACCAAACCTATACGGGGTACAACGATTACAAGCTCTTGGTTTCGAATCGAGTCGCCGAGCAAGAAAAGAAGCTATCGGACTTGAAGGCGAAGGGCGAAAGCAAGGCTGCGACCATGTCGGCGCAAGCCAAAGAGGAATGGAATGCTGCCGTTACCGTGGCCGATAGCGAGCTGAAGCAAACCCGAGTGGAAATGAAAAACCTCGAATCGGCGACCGAGGCGAATTGGAGCACCGTCAAAGCCAAGGTCGATGCGAGCTTGAAGAGCTTGGCCAAGTCCGTCGATAGCCTCGGCAACAGGATCTGACCCCCGCCAGTAAAACCATTCGTTCTCTTCAATTCGCAGGCTGCATCGCCGGTCGAACGCGGTATGATGGCCCCGTTGGAGAGACCGAATGAGCATGGCACCCGTAAGCGATTGTGCTCCGCAGTCAGCATCCATTTCCCTCGAAACAAGGTTGCGTTTTGCGCTGTTCAGATGGTTCGTCTACGGCGTTGTCATGTGCGTTGGCGAGGTACTCTTCTATCCGCTGATTCGCTTCGGCCGAACCTTGCCAGTCGTCCGCCTGATCCTGCAATTTGATTGGCAAGTCGATCCTGCGTTGCATCTGAATGGCATCTGGGCCACGCCTGCACATATGCTTTATGGGCAATGTTCGCTCTGGATGTTTCCGGAGTATGCGTTTGCCCTGTTGCTGCTGATTGAACCTCTCGCCCAATGGCTGCGTGGTCGGTTTTTCCTGGTGCGCGCATTGGTCTATGGCGTGCTCATCCTTCTTTATGAAGGGCTCACCGGACTGCTGCTGAAGCAAATGCTCGGATACTCGGTCTGGTGTTACAAAGATGCCTACGCGATCCTGGGCGAAAGCACGACATTGCTCATTCTACCCCTCTGCGGCCTCGTCGGTCTCTACAATGAGCGCGTCACCCATGAGGTCAACAATCCCGCGGTTCATGAATATTTCGTGAAACGTTTTTCCCGCCCACACCGGTCTTCGTTCTAGCCCCATGTCTGGGCAAAAGCTTTTTCTCGGCTCAGCCCACTCTGCTTGGCTGCTGTCGCTTCCGACACCCCTGAGTACAATCGGGCAAAGTTTTACGCCGTTCCTCGGACGTACGTTTGTCTTGACTTTCGGGTCTGTCTGGGACATCCCGTTCCGACGTGGACGAGAAAAACACGAGCGACGCTTTGCCCCCTACGCCATGGCATTCCTTGTTTGCCCTTGCGGTCAAGCGGTTTGCCCCGAACGACCGCGAGACATCTTCCGAGGTTTCCCTCAGCCGACTGCCACTTCGGGTCGACATTCTGGTCGTCCAGCGCGAGAACGTAGCCCCAGCCGTCGCCTACAAGTTTTGCAGCATTTTCGATCACGCCAGAAAACACACGCTCATCGAATACAAGGGGGTCACCGATGATCTAGAGCCGGCCGATGTGTTCACATTGCTCGCTTATGCAGGCTTGTACATGCGCGAGCACGGGGTGTTCGACCCCGACGACATCTGCCTCATGGTCGTCGCCGACCGAATTCCAAATGCGTTTGTCGCACAAATCGAGCGCATGGGAGGCGAGTTTGTCCCGGTAGGCAATGGCCTCTGGAAAGGACACCTCGCCGGTTTGCCCCTGCACGGTGTCGAGCTGCGCGAGGCGTACAAATCGGGACCCTCCGAGCGTCTCTTGTATGCGTTTACCCGGGCGTTTTTGGAGGACCATGGCCTCATCAAACTCCTGGACAGCGATGAGATGAGGGTGTATCGTTTGCTCAGCGAACACGTGCGGCAGTTGGGCATGAACCGACGGACCATGGATATGAAAGACCTCGACCTTGCTGCAAAGACCTATGAGGAGGCTCTCAACGACCTCATCGCCTTGGCTAAGCCCGAGCAGTGTCTTGCCAGGCTGACACCCGAGCAACGTCTCGCGGGCCTCGCGCCCGAGCAACGTCTCGCGGGCCTCGCGCCCGAGCAACGTCTCGCGGGCCTCGCGC
>DAOMZH010000682.1:2643-3871 GCA_035437985.1 Polyangium sp. (in: bacteria)
CCGAGCAAATTACTGCCGCACTTGCGCCCGAGCAAATTATCCTGACCTTGCCCGACGAGGTTCTCCGCGCCCTTTCGCCCGACTACATCGACACACTTTCCGAAGCAACACGTACTGCGATTCGCACACGTATCGGACGGTAACGACCCTGCATCGTCAACGGTGGCGAATCTAGACGGGATTTCCAACTCACCTGCCGCGCATCATCAACGCGTGAGCATGATTGATCGAGCCACCCCCCAAATGCAAAATGCATCAGTTTCGTCTTGGAGGGTGTTGATATTGCAGATAGGCGATGCGCGTCTCGAAGGAAGGAGGAAGCGGTTCGTCCGTTAGCCTCGATTCGCTCGCGATATAACGTAAACGTGCTCTTACGCGCGCCGAGTTTGTCGGCGTCGAACGGCTGCTACGACCAACCCCGCAAAGGCCCACCAGGACGCACCATTGCTGCGTGAATTGTCGGCGATACGGCAGTCGCACCCGCCTTCGGCCGTAGGGTCGTTGCCACCAGTTCCGGCGCTGCCACCGGTCTCCGCATTTCCGCCGGTGCCTGCACTTCCACCGGTGCCTGCACTACCACCAGTTCCTGCACTACCACCTCCACCCGACCCGCCTCCCTGACCGCCCGTACCGGTCGGGTCGCAGGCGCCAGCTTTACAGACGCCATTGGGACAAACCGCACCATCGGGTTTGGCAGGATTATCGCAAACGCCCGTTGCCGGATTACATTGACCAGCATCGTGACAATCATCGCCTTGGCAGGTGATCGGCGCGCTGCCCGTACAAACACCCGCCGTGCACGTATCGGTTTGCGTACACGCATCGTTGTCGTTGCACGTCGTGCCATCCATTTTCGCGGGATTCGAGCACATCCCGGTAGCCGAGTCACACGTTCCAATGTCGTGGCATTGATCCGAAGCCGCACACACCACCGGATTCGCACCGACGCACGCCCCGGTTTGGCAGCTATCCGTCTGCGTACAGCCATTGCCATCGTTGCACGTCGTGCCATCCATTTTCGCGGGATTCGAGCACATCCCGGTAGCCGAGTCACACGTTCCAATGTCGTGGCATTGATCCGAAGCCGCACACACCACCGGATTCGCACCGACGCACGCCCCGGTTTGGCAGCTATCCGTCTGCGTACAGCCATTGCCATCGTTGCACTCCACGCCGTCCATTTTTACGGGATTCGAGCACGCACCAGTCATCGGATCGCACATGCCCG
>DAOMZH010000682.1:3971-6274 GCA_035437985.1 Polyangium sp. (in: bacteria)
TCATCGGATCGCACATGCCCGCATCGTGGCATTGATCGGAAGCCACACACGTCACGGGGTTTGCCCCGACGCACACCCCGGTTTGGCAGCTATCCGCTTGCGTGCACGGATTGCCATCGTTACAACTCGGCCCAGTGAGCAGTGCGCACGTGCCATTCGTCGGCGCACCTGCGGCCGTCGAGCACGCATCACACGCTCCCCCGGCGCACGCGTTATTGCAGCACACGCCATCGACACAGAAACCGCTCGCGCATTGTGTAGCCACCGTACACGCAGCACCATTTGCGAATGGGTCGGGCGTATAAATTTCCGTCGTATTCAGGTAACTTCCATTGTAGCCGCCTGCCGCCAATACCTTGTTGTTGGGCAGCGTCGTGAGCGTGTGATACGAACGGCTGACCAGCATACTGTTGGTGGCTGTCCATTGGTTCGTCATGGGCTGGAAGATCGTGGCGATCGTATTGCCCGAATTCATGCCTCCAGCGGCCAATACGCGTCCGTCCCCGAGCATAGTCACGGCAACACCCCCACCACCTGTCGTCGGACTGCCTGTCATCGACCAGGTTCCTGTCGTGGGATCGTACACCTCGGCACTCATCTGATCGGTCGTATCACTGTAGCCTCCGAGGATGAGTGCGCGGCCATCACCGAGCAGCAACGCGGGCATGAAAAACCGTTGTATGGCCATCGAACCCGTTGGTGACCACGTATTTGCCACCGGATCGTAGAGAATGGACGACGTTTGCGTGCCCCCGCTGCTCGTCGAACGTCCGCCAGTCACGAGAACCTTGCCGTTTTGCAGCAATGCAGCAGCGGGGTAATAACGCGCCGTGCTCATTGCCGGCCCAGCAGACCAGGTGTTTGTCGCGGGATTGTAGATCTCGACGCTCGACAGCGGCGCACTCGCAATGGCCCCCGCCGAACCACCAGCCACGAAAACGCGGCCATCGCCGAGCTTTACCGCTACGTGGAAATGACGTCCCGTCGCCATGTTGGACGCAGATGTCCACGCGTTCGTCGCCGGATCGTAAAGGGCTGCAGTCGCGATCGTCGCCCCATTGTTCATGCCTCCAGCCACGAACACCCGTCCGTCATTGAGCAGCGTGGCCGTGTGGTATTGTCTCCCTGTCGCCATCGGCGCAGCCGACGTAATCAGATTCGTGGTCGCATCGTACAGGTCGCACGTCGCAAAACTGGCCATTCCACTAAACTGCCCACCGCCGGCAATGAGCACCTTGCCATTGGGCAATAACGTCGCCGTATGCGTTTGTCGTTGCGCCATCAGGTTTGGACCCATCGTCCAGACCGGATCCACCAAAACCTCCTCCCCCTCCGCGTCGACAAACAACGACAAACTTCCACCGCTCACTTCGAGCCGCGGAACAATCGTTTTTCCACTCGTCGTGTACGCAACCGGCGCACGTACGACGAGACGAACCTCGTTCAGCGCATTCAGGACCTCGACACCTTCCTCGGTTTGTCGCAATTGCGCTCCTTCGACATCCCAAACGACCGCTGCGCGATCGTTTGTCGCAACGCCCGCATTCAGATGGATCCATTCTTCGTAACCAGCATCCTTCGACGTCGTCCAGTAGGAAATTCCATCGCTACGCGCGTACGAAATGGCCCCATCCACGAGACTCGCTTCGCCTTGCAGACCACGTTCACGCACGCGCGCGCCAAACCCATCCGGCAACGTGAATTCGACAGGCTCCGACGCAACGCGCGGAAGGTGACTCGAAAGCGTGAATCGAGGCAACTCGGGCGGCATGACGAGCGAAAATTGGTCGTTCGCTACATTGAAGTCGAGCCCATCGTCGAGGACGCGGGCAGCATGTTCTGGAAAACGTTCACGAAGCGGCTCGGCCCCAACAGGACGCGCATCATCCGCGCAGCCTGTGAGACCCAAAAAACATGCAAAAAAACTGAATGCTTCGAACCGCCGGTAGAGGTGTGTTCTCATGCGTACAGAGATAACACCGATCGCATCGTACAGTCAATCACCGATTTGCGACGTCACTCGCAGCCCACCCTTGTGCTACGGTGTTTGGCTTGCCCAACTTGCAGAAATCGGATCGTGTTGCCTGGAATTCGGGCGACGCTCAAAAAAAGCTCTTGATCGTGCGCTCCACCCGCGCAGGTTCGAAGGCGAACGTGAACATGGCTCCGTACACCGCGCCGAAGAAATGCGCATCGTGGTTGACGCCATCACCGCCGCTGCGCGAGTGCCAGGCACTATAAACCAAGTACGCGATGGCAAAAAGGATTCCAGGAATGGGAATCGGCACGAAGTACAAATAAAG
>DAOMZH010000683.1:0-3136 GCA_035437985.1 Polyangium sp. (in: bacteria)
CTTGAACAAGCCCCCGCGTGCCGAATATGGACGCACGACGACAACGCGCCGCTCTGGACCTGCATAGATGACATAATCGTCTCGGTATTCTTTGGCCCAACGCAAATAACAATCGAGCAATCCATCGCGCATGATGGGGACGACATGGCCGTAATCGAACAAGTGCGGGGTTGGACCCAGGGCGGAGGATTTTGGGGCCGAATGCGGTAGAGCTTGTGTGTTCATAACGTTTGGGACAGGTCGCGTGACGTCAGCAACCCCGGTTCGGGAGTGAAAGCATCTTCATCGAGCGAGCATTTGTGCTGGCTACACAGAGTACGCGCATGGTCGTCGTTTGTCGATTACGGCCGGTTACGGTCGGTTACACGATGCCCGTCATGACGGCGCGTTCGAGATGCGGGTTGTCCTTGAATCCGCGAGGAAAAAACGGCAAAAATCCAATCGCTTCCTTGTAAAACCCGTTGCGTTCGCACCGAGAGATGTCCCCTTCTCCGCGGAGGCACCACCACAGGCGCAATGTCGAGCAATGCGTGCGAAATCCGTTGTTGACGAACACATTATCCACCGTCTACGATTGGTCAAAAATGGGCATCGTCAAGCATCAGCCGAGCGGGCGGCGGGTCACGCTTGGGACGCGCTCGCTGATAGGTCGCGCGCGATGGTGCGTCGTGCGCGTGACGAGCCGACGCGCATCTGGGGAGCACGCGGTTTTGCAATGGGACGGCACACGGTGGTCGGTGCGGGATCTGGGCAGTACCAACGGGACGCATGCTGGCGGCCGGCGCATTGCGCCGAACGAGCGAGTGTTCCTCGAGACCGGCGCTGTTTTGGTCTTTGGGCGCGACGATGAACGCTGGACGCTCGAGGATGATGGCCCCCCGACGGCGAGCGCATGCGCGGAGGCGACCGGCCAGGTACGCACGGCGTCAGATGGCCTTCTTGCGTTGCCAGATGCGGCGGACCCATGCGCTACCCTCGTCGAGGATGGCCATGGGCGCTGGACGCTGGAGATCGACGGAAACACGCGCCCAGCGGTGGATCACGAGCGCATCCACGCCCAGGGAATCTGGACGCTGCGCATTCCCCCTTCCGAGGGGGAGCGGGTGCCGACAACCGCGTCGATTGCCGATAACACGAAGCTTGCAAGCACAACGATGCTCCGTTTCGAAGTGAGCCGCGACGAAGAGTACATTGCCCTCTCGCTGGTGCGCGGGAACGAGGTGATTGCGTTGCGGGATCACACCCACCACGAGGTGCTTCTGGCGCTGGCCCGGGCACGCCGCGCCGACCAAGAAACCGGTTTACCGATTGTGGAGCAGGGCTGGACGTACGTGGACGATCTGCTCGACATGTTGAAGCTCGACATCAAGCACCTGAATGTGAACATTTTCCGCGCGCGTCAGCATCTTGCGCGGGCGATGATGCCCGACGTCGGCACGCTGATAGAGCGCCGAGCGACGACGCGGCAGATCCGCCTTGGTATTGCGGTCGAAATCGTCCAGCTGTAGGCGCCGCGCACGAGCGTTCAGAACATGGTATTGCTGTTCGCGGGGTTTTCGGCGACGGGCTGGATGACGTCCCAGTGTTCCACGATTTTACCGTGTTCGTGGGGATCTTCCACGGCGCCTCGCGCATGGGTTTGTCACCGGGTGTTACCGGCCGTAACCGGTGGTAATCGACAACCAACGATGTTTTTGGCTTTTTGGCGACCGTGCTTCTTTTGAACAACGCTGCAGCGTCATTACGGACGCGGAGGCTACTTATCAACGAACCGACGTACGGCGTGACGCCGATGCCCATACCAATTCTACCGCGTGTTCCTGCCGGGAGGCGTGCTCGAGCCAGGTAACACGGTGTCGGTGACGATTGTGCGAACAGGCGGCACGATCGATTCGTACAAGCTCGAGGTATTGTCTGGACAGGGCAAACCCTGAGAGATTCGTCGCAATCATCCGAAAATCGCCCCCTTCTGTATGCCGGCGACAAACCACACCAGCGTCGATTTTCCGAGTGGCACGACTCGATTTCTTCCGCAACAGCAGGATTGCGGCGCACTGTGCCCGGCAATGATCAACCGATGGCTGCACACCCTCCCAAACGACCTACGACGCGCTCCTACATGCCAGATCTACGCGCTTGCCGACGAAGTCATCTTCAACCGGCTTCAAATGGAGCCATCCAGCCCGCTCGTTCGAAACGCTGTGGATTGCCTATCGGATCTGGCGAGTGAACACCTCGAAAATGAGGCTGACACATCGTTCGTCGCGCTTCTCGTTCGAGAACCACGCGCCATCGAACTCGGCCTCGTGATTGCGGCAGCGCAAATGTCACTGGCCAACGAAATACCTCGCCACCAGAAATTCTATCCAGCGGTGTTGTTTGACAGGGAGATCCTATCTGTCGTCCTGGCCGTGGGCGATCGAGATTATCCGGAAACCGGACTTTTATGGGCGATGATCGGACTGCACGATCCTGGCATCGTCAATGATATTCTCGCCTGCACGGCACGAATCGATCAGGGATTTGCCGAGGGCATTCGGTGGCCTGATATCGACGTATCGAAACAGCTTCGCTACGCCATTGCGAGTATCCGCGACAGGTGGGAATTAATGGCCCGCAAGATGCTGTTTGCCTTACGCAAAAATGACGGCAAACTAACGTTGTCGATCGTGGATGCACTTACCGCTCCAAAGAAGCTGCCGGGAGGACGAACGTTTGTTAATGGCATCAATCGACCAAGACAGAAGGCTACACCCGAGCGACTTCTCGTCTCGGCAATGCAGTGGCCCATTCGCGCGGATCGACTGCTGGGAAATTTGGAATTGCCTGATGGGAGTCTCCGGTTACACATTGCGTACGTGCACGCCATCTGGTCACGCATTTTACGCGTGGCGCACGAACAGGATTGCAACGAAATTTATCTCACTACGCACTATGCAGAGGTCATTCAGCGAGACATCGCGTACGTAATTGCCCAAGGTACCGATTACCCTGAAAAAACCGTGTCACTTTTCCACATTGCCGAAAACTACCCTCAGACGCGCAAAAAGAGATTGAGCCGGCAGCGAGCCAAATGCTTGCGGGACGTTTTGCCAATCATCGACTCGGATTGGGTCGAACTGCTTCGAGATATCGC
>DAOMZH010000683.1:3236-6268 GCA_035437985.1 Polyangium sp. (in: bacteria)
TATGGTAGAGTGGATCAACGGGTGGTTTTACGCGTGCGTGGTCCCTGTTTGAGGTGTCACGGGGGGGGCAACGCGTGGTTCATCGTGGCAAACGTTCCTCGTGTTTGCGGCGTTTCGCTGCCTGCACCTGGTGCATTGCATTCACGGCGCGGGGAGGCCGAGCCTTGTGATCAATGATGTTTTTCAGGGGATTCGAGAAGCGCTCCTCGAGCATCTGCAGCGCGTCACCAGCTACAGTCCGACGGAGGCCATGCGCGAGCTGGTCATGTTTCCGGGGGCGGACAAGATCGAGTCGGTCGACTTCAAGCTCGGTGCCGTCACGATGTTGCTGGTCAATATCGAGGAAGATCGCCGTGGGCGCCCGGCAGATCCCTATCGTCGGACGGTTGGGGATGGTACGTCGGTTGCGGTGAATGCGCCCATTCCGCTGAATCTCTACATTTTGTTCGTCGCGCGCTTTAATGATTATCTCGAAAGCCTCAAGTACACCGGGCTCATCACGTTGTTTTTTCAGGCTCATCGGATCATCAATCGTGAAAACTTGCCGAATTTGAGCGAGCGCATTGATTCACTCACGACCGAGCTCATCACGACGCCCATTACCGAAGACAATCACGTATGGCGGCTGCTCAATGCGGCGTATCACCCGTCATTGCTTTATCGGGTGAAGATGCTCGTGGTGCAAGACCCCCATGGGACGCCTTTGCCGCAGACTCGATCGATGCAGGTAGAGACGAACCAATAACCAATACCAACACTCAACCGCTGTTTCAACATTTGGGGCTTCGGGTCGCCTTTGGCGCCCTTCGCCCCAAACCCAACCATGAACTGAATATCGAGGATCCATGGCTGCTGCATACAAGACTCCCGGCGTATACGTGGAGGAAATATCGACGCTTCCGCCTTCGGTCGCGGAAGTTTCCACTGCCATTCCCGCCTTCGTGGGATATACCGAAATGGCCCCGGCTGAAAAAATCGCTCGCGTGAGCACGTTGCTCGAATACGAGCAGGTCTTTGGTGGACCAAGCCGCGTCACGTTCAAAGTTACGCTGACGAATGGCATCCCTACCGCGGTCGAGCGCACCGGGAAAAGCGAATACTTCTTGTATCACGCCGTCAGCCATTATTTCAAGAATGGTGGAGGTGCTTGTTACATCGTTTCCGTCGGTAGTTATGCGGATGCGATTGCCAAAGCCAATTTTGCCGCGGGTATCACGAAGCTCGAAAAAGAGGACGAACCGACGCTCGTCATCGTACCGGAGGCGATTGGTCTGAGTGTTGCGGCCGACTATTACGAGATATGCCAAGCGTCGCTGGCGCATTGCAAAAAGCTCGGCGACAGGTTTGCCATTCTCGACGTCAAAGATGGCAACGTCGGCGCATTCCGCGAGGGGATTGGCACGAATTATCTGAATTACGGTGCGGCGTATCATCCGTACGTGCAGACGACGTTGAACATTGCGTACAACGATTCTGACGTGACGCTAAGCCCCCCGGTTACGACCGGAGCCACGGGCAGCTCTACGGGTGGCGCTACGGGCGGAGCAACGCCGGCGCCGCAAACGCTGTCGAATATTCAATTGACCCAAACTGCGCTTTACCAACAGATCAAAACAATGCTCGCCGCTGAGCGCGTCGTGTTGCCACCGAGTGCGGCGATGGCGGGCATTTACGCCAGCGTGGATCGAGATCGTGGCGTATGGAAGGCTCCGGCCAATGTGAGTTTGTCGGCGGTGATTGGTCCGACGAAAAAGATCACGGAAGCCGAGCAAGGAGACCTGAACGTGGATCCTACGGCCGGTAAATCCATCAATGCGATTCGCGCATTCACGGGCAAAGGCACGCTGGTCTGGGGCGCGCGCACGCTCGCCGGCAATGACAACGAATGGCGTTATGTGTCGGTGCGGCGCCTGTTCATCACCATTGAAGAATCGGCGCGCAAAGCCACGAGTTTTGCGGTCTTCGAGCCCAATGACATCAGTACGTGGCTCAAGGTCAAGGGGATGACGGAAAGTTACCTTTATGGACTTTGGGAACGTGGAGCGCTCGCTGGGTCGACACCTGACGCTGCGTATTTCGTCAATGTTGGTCTCGGAAAAACCATGACCGCGCAAGACGTGCTCGAAGGTCGAATGATCGTCAAGATCGGGATCGCGGCGGTTCGCCCCGCGGAGTTCATCGTTCTGCAATTCACCCACAAGCTCCAGGAGGCATGAGCCATGGCTACTGCCGCAAAAGACATCAAGACGAACTATCCGCTTCCCGCCTACAACTACCGCGTTGAAATTGATGGGACGAGTTATGCCTTTTCGGAGGTGTCGGGACTTTCGATTCAAATCGAAATCACGACGTACAAACAAAGCCAGACCGAAAATGGCATGGCGGGACCGACGGTCATGCACATGCCCGCGCAAAAGCAGCCCGCCACGATTTCGCTGAAGCGCGGCATCATCAACAATTCCGACATCCGTTATCTCTATGAGTGGATTTCGGCAACGCAGATCAATGTCATCGACAAGAAAGACATTTTTGTCCGGCTTCTCGATGAGGCCGGTGCCCCCGTGCTTTCCTGGAAAGTGCGCAATGCCTTCCCGAAGCAACTCGACGCGCCCACGTTCACGGCGAATTCCAACGAAGTAGCCATTGAATCGATGACGCTTCAAGCGGATGGAGTCGAGCTCGCGAAGTGAGCGTTTGACGATAACGAGAGTCCTGGCCGGTAAAGACGATGAGGTAAAACGATGAGCGTGCCCCCTCCGCCTCCCCCGCTCGCGCTTTATAATTTCCGCGTTACGGTGGGATCGCAATCGATGAGTTTTTCCGAAGTTTCGGGAATCGAGATTGCGTATGAACACGTCGTTTACCGGCATGGACTCAGCTTTCTGGAGGGCGAAGACATTGCGACGTTTCGCTTTGATGCCTACGCTCCCATTTCTCTGAAGCGGGGCACGATTCTCGGCGCGGATGTGCTTTTCTTGTACGATTGGCTAAAGAGCAGATCCGTGCGTCGAATGGACGTATCCCTTTGCGAC
>DAOMZH010000684.1:0-6252 GCA_035437985.1 Polyangium sp. (in: bacteria)
AACCACTTCCAAGGTCGCGTGAGTTGCCCCTATGGACAGGGACAAACCCCAGGCGATCCCAAGACGTTGGGCTGCCAAACCATCACCTCGACCGACGCAGACAAAGACAAACCGTGTTGCGTGCCCGGCACCGACACGGCCATCGGCTCTGAAGTCTGCGGCCAATGTTCCGCCACCTCGAAACGCAACGCAGCGCAAGCCGTCTACTGCTCATGCCGCTGCGACGTTGCCGATGGTCAGCCCGCGGATCCGAACTTCAACTTCTGCGAATGCCCCACCGGCTACACCTGCTCGCAGATCCGACCCTTCGTCGGCCTCGGCGATGCCAACCTCTCCGGCAAATACTGCATCAAGGAAGGCACCGAATTCGACGACGAAGGCGATTGCGGCAGCGTCCAAGGCCACTTCAACGCCACGCAGTGCAAAGGCATCGGCGCCTCCGCCGCACCGTGATCCCCCCTGGCCTCCGCTAAACTCCGACAAACTCCCCATCGATCCACGACAACGTCAGTTGCTCGTTCCCCCGATCGTTTGTCTCCACCAACTTCCTCCCTCGAAGCTGCTCACCATCGACAAGCCACCGGCACTCGCGCCGAAAACGCCGCGGCAAACTACTTTGAGCACCTAGGATATCGAATCCTCGCGCGAAACCTCCGCGTCGGACGAGCCGAAATCGATCTGCTCGTTCAAGAAGAAGACGTCATCGTCGTCGTGGAAGTACGCACGCGCGGACCAGGTTCCTATCAGCGCGCGCTCGACAGCATCACCGCGAGCAAGCAACGTCGCTTGCGGACGGCAGGTGAGACTCTGTGGAGACGTAGGTTCTTGAAAGACGAACGCGTTTCTCGAATGCGCTTCGATGCCGTCGCCGTCGCGTTCGATGATCAGGATCAACCGATCATCGAACACATACGCGCCGCGTTCTGATCCATTTCGTTTGAGCTTCAACCATCGCGCCGAGTTTGCATGTCGGCGCGGAGCTTCTTCAACATCGCCACAGCGTCGCTGCTCGCACTGCCCTCGATGCTGGCGATCGCCTTGTCGATGCGCTCCATGTCCTGACCTTGGATCTCGCGCAAACGCCCAAGCATCTTCTCGAATGCTTCGAAGAACGTCTGCATCTCGTCACCCTTACGCAGACGTTCGCGCACCGCGAAATGACCGTCGCCGACTTGTCCGAACATGCGCTGCATCTTGAAGACGGGCCCAGCAACCTTGTGCGTCACGACAATCCCGGCAAGGGCAATGCACACGACGAGCACGGCCAGAGCTCCAACGATCACCAGAAACAACGTAATCGCTTGGGACTTCAGATCCGCAGCTTGTTTCTCGAGCGCAGCAGCATCTGCTTCGAGACGCTTTTGTTCTTCTTCCAGTTTCGAATCGTCGGTCTGATCTTTGAACTCTTTGGCGAGATCAGGATCGTCTCCGTACGCCTTCGTGATGTTCATCGCGACAACCGCGTTGACCTTCTTGCGTTCCGTGATCGCCAGCTGGCCACGACGCACCGTCTCTTGACCCTGCTTGACCATGTCTTGACCTTGCAAGACGAGCTGTTGGCTCTTGGTCCACAAGAAGAATCCAAAAATCGCGGACACACCAATCGCTACGGCTGCGAGCAGGCCCGCGTATTTGAGCTGGAAGCGTTTGTCGAGAAGATAGTTGCGTAAACGGCGCTGCTGACGCCCAGTTTTGGGAGGAGAGTTGGGTGCAGGGGCAGAAGCATCGCTCATGGAAGAACCTCACTCGTCTTTTGCCATGAAGCGTTTCGTTGGCCCAGAAAAGCGCTTCAGAGGGACGCGACGACTTTGGTGAATGTGTCGACCGCATTCTCGACACACATCTTGATCAACGCTTTCTCACCTTCGGGATCAGCCTTGGGGGTGTCCGATTGGGTGAGCTTCGGGGCGAACTCGCCTTTGAGGGCCTTCGTCGGATAGGTCCACATACTCACGCGTACGACCTGCGTCAGGTTGCCACCGTCGTACACGGGAGGTTCGACACTCGCGAGAAGGTAATAACCGGCGAGTTTTTTGGATTTGACGATCTTACCTGCATCCGCCGACGACTCGCCTTTCGGCGCGACTGCGTAGCCGGTTTGTCGTAGCAGCTTCGACTGCATCGCACTGCGTACGATCGAATCGACTTCATCAGCCGAACGTTTGGATTTGTTCGAGATGTCGATCGAGACGTAGTACTTCGAGTCGGGCCCAGGCGGCGGGGGCGGAGCAAATCCAGCGAGCGCATCGAGCGCTTTCTGCATCTGCTTTTTGGGTCCCGCTGCAGTTTCTTTGGCGAGCGCGGTTTTCAGACACGCATGACCACCGGCTTTGCCGAGCTTTCCAAGCGCAGCAGCTGCCGACTGTTTGACCATGGCGTTGTCATCGCCAAGCGCATCGCACAGGGGTTTGACAGCAGCATCGTCACCGGTTGCTCCAAGCGCGAGCGCAGCTTGTGTGCGCACACGAAAGTCATCACTGGTTTTGAGTTGCTGCGTGAGAAAGCCGGTTTTTGGTTCGGCTTGCGACTCGCGTAGAAACGCGAAGAAAAGAAGTGAAGCTACGAGCAGAGAGACGCTCTTGCGCATAGGACTCTTCACGGTACACCACCTCGCCGCTTTCGTGGGGCGGCGATCGCTGCGATTCGTCGTCAACGAAGAGTCCACACACACATGCCTCTCCATGGTCGTCTCCCTGCACCGCGACTCGCCGGCATTTCAGTTTCCAAGGATTCGCGTGCTCCCCTTTTCTCCAATGGCTCACCACGAGAACAGGTTTGCAAACGCGACGCCTTGGACGTGAGTCCCATCATGGAGCTTCAAGGTGATGTGCAACGATGGAGACGATCGTCGCTCGTTGAAGTAGCGCTGGCCACGCGACGCATTCCCACTTATGGGAGAAGGATGCTTCGTGGCGGAAACGCCTCAATGACGAGTGTCCTTCGTGTGCTCGGACTGATCGTCGTCATCTTCGTGGCGCTCACACCGTCGTCGACGTTCGGCCAACCGAAGTCGAACTCGGGAGTGAAAATTCAGGTTCGAGGTGGAGCACAAATCGGAGCGACGGCAACGATCGACGAATCATCGACGATCATCCGTGGGCAGCTCATGGATGATGCGGGTGCCGTCCTCGGCGGAGTGCCCGTCGTCGTGCAAGTCGTGCCAGCTCCGGGTGCAGCGAGCATTGACTTGCCTCCTCCTTCTCCTTGCGATTCGGCAGCTCGTAGAGAGCGGCGTTCACCGCGTTTGGTGAGTGCCGACAAGTACGAAGTTCGCACCGACGATCACGGAGACTTTTGCATCCGCACGGAAGCATCGCTCGGTCGGGCATCGTTCAAGTTGCGCTTCGATGGCGATTCACTTCATGACGCAAGTGACAGCGCGATCTCGTTCGATTCGAACAACGCTTCGGCCGCTCATACGGTTTTACGTTTCGAACCCACGCCCGACATCATCGATCTCGAGCGTCCAAACATTTCGCTCACGGCATCTCTGCGCATCGATCGCGCGGCGGCACCACGTTCCTCCTCCGGTGCAACGCGTCGTGAAGGACTCGTCATCATTCTCGAAGACGAACTTGGTAAACGCATTGGTGAGGGACCTACGGGTGGAGACGGTCGAGTTCGATTCGAGATTGCGACGAAGGCACTTGGTGGTCCTGGATCGGGTGCGTTGAATTTGCGATTCGACGGCACGACGGCGCTCGCCAAAGCAACGACATCGCAACCGATCATGCGTCGCGCGGATGTCACGATGACGCTGGCGCACGCTGTCGATGTGGCCGATCCCGAAGATGGTGTGTCGATCGACGTCAACGTGCAGACGCTTCGTGGAGCCGTGACGGGAGGCGTCATCGAAGCATTGCGGGGAACGGAGAGTGTTGGTGCAGCCGAGGTCGTCGATGGCAAGGCGCGCGTGATCGCGTCGTTTGCATTCGAGCGATCCGGCAAGGTTCCACTCGTCCTCCACTATCGGCCGAATGCTCCTTATTTTCGCGCGGGCAAACCCCTCGATATCGAGATCTCGGTTCGTGGTCCGGGGGTGACGAAACAAATCTTGATCGCCCTCGTCGTTCTTGCAGTGACGGCGTGGATCGTCATTGGTTGGAGAAGAGCTCCCCTGAAAGCGCTTGCGCCTGTCGATGACGGCAAGCTCCCCGTACCGACAGGACGAGCAGGCGTGGATGTCGTGCGCGGTGAGGCCGGACAAACCTCGTATCGAGGAACGGTTTTCGATGCCCACGATGGATCGTTGGTGCCAAAAGCAACCGTCGTAGTGATCGCACCGGCGTTTCAGGGAGATGGAGTCGTTGCTCGGGCCACGACGGACGAACGCGGCGAGTTTGTCCTCGATGCAAAACATCGCGCGGATGCTCGACTCGTCATTGAAGCCCCCGAGCACAGCAAGCTCGAACAAGCGTTGCCGCTGCCGGGAACGTTACGAATCAGTCTCGTGACGCGAAGGCGAACGTTGCTCGAAAAACTCGTTCGTTGGGCGCAAAAGGCGGGAGCTCCTTTTGATGCGCAACCAGAGCCCACGCCGGGCCATGTTCGACGAGCCGCGTTCCGTGCACAGGACGAAGAGGTCGAAGATTGGGCGCGCGGGGTCGAAAGTGCGGCGTACGGGCCGACGATGGTTGACGAGAAGCTCGAGACGCAACTTGTGACCGGAGAACCGCGCGGTAGTCGCAAGCTTGGGGTATGATGCGCGCCAAACGCGAGTCGGGTTCGCCGAACTCGGGTCTTGTACGACTTCTTCGCGCTCGCTGAAGAGCGCAAACGTTGACGTACAAGTCCGGCGACTTATAGTCGCGGGCGCGATTTCGCGAGCGCTGGAGAACGCACATCGTGGAGCCCCTTCACATCGTCATCGTTCTGGTCCTTGTGGCTGCCGTTCTGTACTTCGTATTTGGTAGGAAGTCGGAAGCCCCAAAGCAGATCGACAAAGGGCCGGAGCCCAAAAAGCTCCAAGACAAAAAGCCCGCTGCAGAATCGGAAACATCACAAAAGGCTGCGGAAAAACCCGCAAAGCCTGAAGTGAAAAAGAGTCCGACGAAGCAGCCATCAGACGAGGCCAAGGAGACCAAGGCCACGGAGGACGCAAAGCCTCCGCCAAAGGCCGATGCGGCTCCGAAGAAAGAGCCCGAAGCAGCGTCAGCGGCCGCGGACGTTCCCGCCAAACCCGAAGCACCGGCTGCTGCTGCGGCTCCGAAGGTGGAAGCTGCGCCGGCCCCGAAAGCCATCGTTCCTGGAGCAGCTCCTCCGCCGATTGCCCCGCGCAAGAAGGACGTGGCCGGGCTTCGTCGAGGTTTGGCAAAAGCGCGCGAGAACGAAGGTTTCTTTGGTCGTTTGAAGGCGCTGTTCGTGGGTCGGAGCGAAGTCGATCCTGGTCTCGTCGATCAGATCGAAGAGGTGCTCTTGACCTCGGACGTGGGCGTGAAGACGACCGAGTCGTTGCTCGAGCAGATCCGGTTGGGGATCAAGCGCAAGGAACTGGTCAATGACGATCAGGTTTGGGAAGCGTTGCGCAAGCGCGTGCGGGAGATCCTTGGCAGCAGTGGAGGCAACATCAAGCTGCCTGCGCGACCGACGGTCGTGATGTTTGTCGGGGTGAACGGCGCTGGAAAAACCACCACGATCGGTAAGCTGGCGACGCGTCTCAAAGGCGAAGGACGAACCGTGGTTCTTGCTGCCGGTGACACGTTCCGTGCAGCTGCTGTCCAACAGCTCGTCGTCTGGGGCAAACGCGTTGGTTGTGAAGTTGTCAGCGGCAAGGACGGAGCGAATCCGGGAGCCGTGATCTTCGACGCGATCCAGAAGGCAGCCGAGATTGGCGCGGACGTCGTGCTTGCGGACACTGCAGGTCGTTTGCACACCAAGACAAACCTCATGGAAGAGTTGAAGAAGGTGGCGCGCACGGTCGAAAAGGCGTTGCCTGGAGCTCCCCATGAAACGCTTCTCGTGCTCGATGCGACCAATGGTCAAAACGCGATGCAACAAGCGGCGCTGTTCAAGGAAGCGCTGCCGGTGAGCGGGATCGTCCTGACGAAACTCGATGGTACGGCCAAGGGTGGCGTGATCCTTGGCGTGTGTGCGGAGCACAATCTTCCCGTCCGATACATTGGCGTTGGCGAACGTCCGGACGAACTCCGTGACTTCAACGGGGATGAGTTTGTCGAAGCGCTACTTGGTCAAGCTGACGAAGCGACCGATGCAGCTGCTTGAGGTCCTGGCTGAGCGTTTGGAGCCTTGGGT
>DAOMZH010000685.1:0-6246 GCA_035437985.1 Polyangium sp. (in: bacteria)
CTTTAGGGCGGTGTCGTCGCCACGACTCCTGACGACGCCATGAAAGCCATGAAAGCCGTCGACGAGAAAAAAGCCCTCGCAACCCTGCTTGCGGCACATGATTTCCTCGAAAAAGACCCTCGCATCATGGCCGCGAAAACCGCCTCGATTGGCTGGTGTTTTGGAGGCGCCTGGTCCTTGCGCCTCGCCATGAACGAACCGGACCTCGATGCCGCCGTCATTTATTATGGCCACTTGGTTAGCGATCCCGAACAACTCAAACCCATCAAAGCCGAAATGCTGGGCATTTTTGGCAATCGCGACAAAGCCATCACGCCCGACGACGTGAATGCTTTCGAGGCTGCACTCGGAAAAACCCCAGTCAAGCACGAGATTCTCCGCTTCGATGCCGATCACGCCTTCGGCAATCCGTCCAATCCTCGATATGATCAAAAAAGCGCCGCGGAAGCTTGGGACAAGGTCCATGCATTTTTCGGACGAACCTTGGTCGCCAAGTAGTCCTTCCCGACAAACATGTCCCCCGACGCCCTCCGTAGTTTGACGCTCCTTCACGGAATTGTCTCCTGGCTCGAGGCCCTGCTCCTCGTCACCCTCTGCGCCCTGCTTTTCCGCAAGGGTGGGCTCGACAAACCATTCTCATGGCGCTTACCCGTCAGCGCCACGTTTGGCGCGATCACCTCTTTCGCCTCCGGCATGGGCCTCGAACTTCATTATCGAGTGCATCTACGTCAGCGTTTGTTCATCACGTCGAAAACCCTGGGCTGGCTATTCGAGCGCAAATTGCACCTCTCGTTTGGCTTGTTCATGTTCGCCGCAATCGGCCTACTCGCGCTTTTTCTCGCGCGCAAGGACCCACGGTTTTTCTCGGCCATGCGTCACGCGTATGGGCTCGCGACTGCGTGCGCCCTCATTACGTGTGTGATCTCGACGATCGTGCGAATCGCCAGACCTCTTGGCAATTGATCGAAAACGAGCACCTAAAGCTTCATGAAGCTCAAAATGATTTCGAGCACGATGAGAAACACGACCGTGGCTTCCAAAAAAAGCATGCGCCGGGTTTGACTGAACTCAATCAACGTCTGCAATGAATCACGAATCGTCGACAATTTTATTTCCAGCGCCTTGTGTCGTTCGGATATTTCCAAATTCGAGCGCAGTTTGTCATGAAGCTTGTCCGCGTCTTCATTTTCCCAGGTCAAATCAGGTTTGTCGAGCAGCGATATTGCGGAGATCATTTCCACTTCCGAAGCAATGGCCGTTCCGACGAACTTGACGAAATCGCTCGTACGTCCTAGGGGTCGACCGCGCCGCGCCACCTCGCGCGCCACGTCTCCAATGCGATCCAAAATCTCCTCCACATCCTCGTCGTAATAATCAATGGCCACCGATTGGGCGAGCACGGTGGCAATGACATCGAGCGCTCCCGAGGCAATCTGCGGCACGACCACCCGATCGAAGCTCACCTCGACCGATGCACCCGGACGAACCTCGACGAGGAACGTTTCCCGCAGAGGAGGATGTGGTTCGTGCGTGAGTTTCGCGGCGAACACGCTCACGAGTGGCTCGCGCTCGGAAGCGGCCACGTTGATGAAGACCAGCGCTCCAAAGTCGTAAACATAAAGGAGTTGGTCATGGTTGAACGAGACGATGAACTGCGTTTTCGCCCAGCGAATGGTGCTGTCCGACGGCAACCACGTCGCGGCGTCTCGCAAATTGAAGCGCGAGGCGAACGAATAAGCTTCGACGGAGTAAACAGTGCTCATGGAAGGGCTCACCGTGATCGCTCGAGCGCGATGGGAACGATCAGTGTCCCTGGCTTTGACGCAATGTGCAAACGGCGTTTGGAGGGTAGGACGCCAAATGTCCAAAGGTTGGTGGACGAAAGATCAGAACGTGGCGTGAAAAAGAGGAACGTGAACTTCGCGCACCTGGGCCACGCCGAATTTGGCTATTTCTTCGGTCGTGAATGTGTTGCGAACTTGCACGGGAGGAAGACCGATTGCGAGCGCGCCACGTTGCAATTCCACAAGCGAATTCGGCACGCGCGACATGGGACGCGGAGCTTCGGCAGCCGGCGTTTTCTTCGATGGATCGCCTTGATACTCGTCGGGAACTTTGTAGAGGGTCGCGTTGAGCGAAACGATGACCGCCGGAATGATGAGCGCCATTCCCGCGCCAAGAACGTACGAAGAAGCTGCAACGGGCGCCGATTGTTCCATGAAGTAGCCGCCAATGCCCCCACCCACGGCAACGACCGGCGGAAACACGAGATACGCCCACTGTTGCTCGACGCCGATGAGCCCCATCGTCGTCGCGGTCACGGAACCACCGATGATCGCCAGCCCCGTGATGCCTTTGCCCGTCGCCGTCACCGGACCTTCCGCCTGCGCTGAGCGTTCAGCCATGACGAACGACGCCAAACCAAGGGCCATCGCCGCTGCGAGCACTCTGGTTCGTTTTGCCTTGTTCTGATTGGACTCCATGCTCACTCCGCCTGCATCCCTGACAAACCCGAACAAACCGGGCAATGAGGAATGCGAGCGTAGCATGTTCGTCATGGTGGGAGCGGAGACTCGTGCGGGATGCGTCGAGAAGCTTCCGACTAGTTGAGAAGCTTGCGCGAGAAATGGCGCACTGCTTCGGCGACTGCATCCTGCATCGCGCGTTCCACGGGTTTGGAGGAAACGTCTCCGCGTACGAGAATGGCGAATGCGTTCCCGTCCGTTTCGAATCGCGCAAGAGGCTCGACTGAACCGAAGAAGCCGCTTTGGCGAGCCGCTCGGATCGGCACGTCGACCTTGATCGAGCCCACGCGAAGCTGGACATACCCCACGAGTTCATTGTTGGAGAGCGTTTGCATGATGTTCCGAACGTGTGTCTCGCGATCGTGATGCGCAAGGTCTATGCGCGACATAAGTCATGCTTTGTGTGCCGAGCGAGCGAATCTGCCGAGAACTTGACCAAGCGCGAGAACGCCTTCATGGTCGGCGCCAATGAAAACGATCTCGTTTAGCGGAACGTTTACTGCGCTCGTGACGCCGTTTGTCGCGGGCAGCGAGGCGGTGGATTTCGCGGCGCTCGAGGCGCTTGTCGAGGCGCAAATTGCCGGCGGCGTATCGGGCCTCGTGCCTTGTGGAACCACCGGTGAATCACCGACGTTGACCGATGATGAACAAGTGGCTGTCATCAAACGGGTCGTCGAAGTGAACAAAGGACGTGTTCCAGTCATTGCTGGAACGGGATCATTTTCCACGAAAAAAACCATTGCCGCGTCGAAAGCTGCCCTCGCTGCAGGTGCCGATGGCGTCATGGTCGTCATGCCTTATTACAATAAACCCTCGCAAGACGGTTTGCGCGAACATGTTTTGGCCATAGCCCGGGAAGTGCCCGCACCGATTGTCCTGTACAATATTCCGGGTCGCTGCATCGTGGATTTGTCAGCCGATACGACGGCCCAAATCTGTGAACGGGCGCCGAATGTCGTGGCCCTCAAAGATGCCACGGGGAATGTTTTGCGTTGCCAAGAATTAAAACGACGATTGGGCGATCGTTTGACCGTGCTCAGTGGCGACGATGCTTTGACCCTCGCGTTTGGCTCGGTCGGCGGGGGCGGCGTCATCAGCGTGACCTCGAATGTCAAACCGCGTGAAGTTTCGGCGGTCACGACAGCTCTTTTGGCCAACGATTACGTACGCGCCCGAGCCTATCAATTTGCCCTCATCGACCTGCACAATGCAATGTTTGTCGAGCCAAATCCGGCTCCGGCCAAAGCAGCTCTCGCCTTTATGGGACAAATGACCGACGTCGTGCGTTTGCCCTTGGTCCCGGCCAGTGAAAGCACCAAAAAGAAGGTTATCGAGGCATTGGCGCGACTCGATCAAGAATTCTCGAAATTGACGGCAGCCGGGTCATGAAAATTGCGATATCCGGGGCCACTGGGCGCATGGGCCAAAGCATCGTGCGTTTGGCGGGACAAGACCAAATCGGGATTGTCGGGGCCATAACGTCGTCGCAATCGATACACCTGGGCAAAGACGTGGGTGATGTGGCCGGAGCCGGGCACCTTGGCGTCGCCATTGCTGACGATGTCGGCAGCGCTTTGCTCGGCGCCGATGTCGTCATTGATTTTTCGCGCCCCGAGGGTTTGTCTCGGGTGCTTGCCGTGGCGAAACGCATGGGAATTCCGGTCGTGAGCGGCACGACGCGCCTCGATGCCGCCGTCGAAAAACAAATCGACGACGCGGCGCGCGTCATTCCGGTGTTATGGGCGCCGAATACGAGCCTCGGGGTGCAGGTACTGGCAGAATTGGTGGCGGAAGCGGTAAAACGATTGGGGCTTGGATTCGACATCGAGGTTGTCGAGACGCACCATAAAGCCAAAGTCGATTCACCCAGTGGTACGGCGGTGCGTTTGGCCGATGCGGCACGAACGGCGCGGGAAGGATTACGCGCAGTGCACGGGCGCGAGGGCAACGTGGGTCCACGTGCGGCCGAGGAAATCGGGATTTTTGCAATGCGCGGCGGAGATGTCATTGGGGATCATTCGGTGCATCTCTTGGGTCTTGGGGAACGGATCGAATTGACCCATCGCGCCACGAATCGGGATTTGTTTGCCCGCGGAGCGTTACGGGCAGCTCGATTTTTGGTGGGAAAACCAGCGGGTCGATATACCATGGCCCATGTCCTCGCCCCCGCCTGATTCGTTTCACTTCGCAATTTTGCGTACGCGCAGACGAACTGGCGTTTTCGGACGAAATACCGCCCGCATGTCCGGCTCGACAGGCGCCGAATCAACAGCCTCGAATTCAAAGCGCTGGGCAATCTGCGCAAAAAGAAGCAATGCTTCGAGCTCGGCAAACATGGCGCCAATGCAGACGCGAGCGCCCATGCCAAAAGGCATATAGGCGCCTCGAGGTCGTTTCGCTTCGAGCTCCGGTGTAAAACGCCCCGGATCGAAGCGCTCCGGATCGGGCCAGAGAATGGGGTTCCGATGAATCGCGATATTTGGAAAAACCAAAGGCGTGAGGGCAGGTAGTGAATATCCTCCAATCTCCAGGTCTTCGAGGATGATGCGATCGAAAGCAAATACAGGCGGGTAAAACCGCAATGCTTCGCGAAAAATCCCCCGGGTCCAAACGAGTTTCGGCGTGTTGTCCGGCGATGGTTTTTCCCCGCCAAGTCCCGCGACCTCTTCTTTCCATCGCCGATATACGTCCGGATGGCGCGACATGAAATACAAGGCCCAGGTCGTCGACGTCGCTGTCGTTTCATGACCCGCAACGAATAGCGTCATCGCTTCATCGCGCACTTGCCGATCCGTCATGAATGACCCGTCATCTTCGTCACGAGCTGCAAGGAGACGCGAAAGCAAATCATCACGTTGGTCGCCCGTGCGCCGACGTTCGTCCGTGATGCTTTGAATTCGCTCATTCAACAAACGCAAACCTCGAAAAAGCCGCAATCGCTCGGGCGTGGGCAAGGGCATGGGTTCGTGCAACGCCTCGACCACGTAATCCCGCGCTTTCGCGACACGGGGTGACAAATTGGTTTTCGCGAGCAAGTTGGCGGCAAGCACTGCGCGCACGACAACCGAAATGCTTCCTGTTTGATCGGTGATGTAATTGAACATCGCGTGAATGGCGTCGCTGATGTCTTCGGATTCGTCGAGTGTATTTGCGTCAAAAAGAGTTTTTGCGGCCACACCCATCGTAATGCGCGTCATTTCCCGACCGGCATCGATAATTTCGCCGTCTTGCCAGGTATCGAGGCACCGCGTGATGATCTCGTTCATCGTATCTGCATAACTACGAATGGCTGCGGGCTGAAAAAGCGGGGCCATGAGTTTGCGTTGTCGTTTCCATTGGTCACCATCGCTCGTGAACAAACCTTTGCCCGCCATCGGGTAAAACATGACCTTCAAGGCCATACTTTTGAACATGTATTTGGATTTTTCGACGAGCGCTTCGTGAATCAAATCCGGGCCGAATAAAACGACTGCTGGAAATTGAAAGAATTGTATTTTGCCGACGTCCCCACTACCGACGTCCGCGAATTCTTTTTGCGCCCGAACGAGCATGTCCAACGGATTTTTCCGAAATTCCGCAGCATGGCCATTCCACGTTCGTCCCGACAACAACGGCATTTCTGCAAGGCTTTTCATGACCGCCATTTCCTCTCGTTTTCAAGCTCTAAGAGGGTGCCCATCAGGTTTTGCGAATAAATTGCGGTTTGTCCGCCCAGAGAGGG
>DAOMZH010000686.1:0-2959 GCA_035437985.1 Polyangium sp. (in: bacteria)
ATATTTTGCACAAGGCCACGACCCTCGACGAATGCCGCGCCCAACTCAATGCCTTGTCCGGTAAAACGCACCTCTTGCATACGGCAGTCGCGCTGTGGTCCCCTTCCGAAAAACGATTGCTCGGCGAAACCGTCACGATTCAAATGAAAATGCGTGCGCTCGAACCAGCGCTCATCGATCGTTACGTCGAATTGGACAAGCCCATTGGCAGTGCCGGGGCATATCTGTTCGAAGGGCGTGGGATCAGCTTATTCGAAAGCGTCACAGGGGGCGACGAATCGGCCATCGTGGGATTGCCCCTCATGTCCGTCTGCCGATTGCTCCGGCAGGTGGATATCGAACCCATTTCTTTGTGCTTGCCAACTCCGCAAGGCGGCGCCTGATGTTCCATGCCCGACTTCACTCTTGCGCTCCGATCATTGCAAGATTGCGATGTGCTAGGCGCCCGTTGCGCGTAACCTTGCGTCATCTCGAACAATACCGACTGGCACGAAGCGTGCTTTAATGTCGTCCCGAGAGCTTGCTCCGGTTCCCCCCCCCACCGTAGAGCAGGCTTTCTTTTTTTTGTCTTGGTTCGTCCTTCGCAATGATGATTGCGCGACCTTCACAATTCAATCGATCCGTGGCAACATGCTCCGGGATGCAAGAGGTCGTCGAACAAGAAGTGGCCTTCGGAGCACACCGGCTTCGGATCAAGGGGGATTGCGCTTTCGTGACCGTGCACGGAACGTTGGCGGTCGACGACATGCAGACCATATTGGATTGCGCCGCCCGCATCAAAGAGAAACACAAGGTTGCCTTTTTTTGTTACGACGGACGCAAAGCCACGGGTATCAATGCCGATGCGCGCAAAGTCGCGGCCAAAGGCGATCCTGAAAAATCGAAGGCCGATCTGCGCGTGATTTATGGAATATCGTTTCCCCTGCGCGTGGTCGTGAACATGCTCGTGCGCACGCAAAAAGCATTGTTCAACCGCGAGGTGCACGTGCACATCTTCGACGAAGAGAAAGAGGCTCTCGAGTTTTTCGAAGTGGAAAGCGCGAGGCTCCGAAAACTGCTTGTCTAGTGGAGGGTCGTACCGATAATCCATCATGCTCACCACTTTCCGCACCCGCATTTTGCCCTTCGTCCTCGTGCTTGTCGCCGTCGCCGTGACGTCCGCCGCAAGTGGATTTTGCTTTATCGGCGGTTTTGATGGGGCTTCGAGTCCCAGCATCGTTGCTGCACAAACGGTCATTCTGGCGCTGATGGCGCTCGTCAGTTGGGCGGTGCTGGCGCGAATGCGGAAATTGGCCCCGGAGGTGATGGGCTTCGAGGTGACGCCGCGGGCGGCCAAGGAGTTGCCGATTGGGTTTGTCGTGGGCGTGGTTTGTCCGGCCCTTGTGGCGATTGCCTTGACGATCACCCATGTCGCCCCATTTCGGATGAGTGGGGCGCCGCCATCGGTGCTGATCTTGGTGTTTGCATTGCTTGGTTTTGTGGTGAACGGGGCGCTTCAGCAGGTGCAGTTGCAGAGCCTGGTGGTGGTAGGAAGTCGAGATGGTCGGGCTTCCGTGGGGGCGATTGCGGGGGCGCAGTTTGTCTTCGTGGGCATGCACGCGGCGCAACATGCCGAGCCGATTTACGTGCTCAATGTGCTTTTTTTTGGGCTGCTCACGACGCTTTTGTTTTTTCGCGGCGGGCGCGCTTCGTATGCATTGCCGATTGGTCTTCATGCGGGATGGAACTTTGCGGAAGTGTGTTTGATGGGCATGCAGATGGAAGGCGTGCCGGCGCATCACCTCGGAATTGCAGAATGGCCTGCGAATGAGCATTTTTATTCGGGAGGCGCAATGGGGCTCGAAGGCGGTATTGCCGTCATCCCGATGTTCCTTGTGCTTTTGGCCATTGCGTGGCGACTCATGCGTCGCGCTTGAGAGCACGCGTGCGCGATTGGCGCAGTTTGTTTTTCAAAACGTTTTTCTTGACCACGGGTTGGTCGTTGCTAAGCTCGGCGCGTGTCGTTTGTCGTAGTCGAGGATGTTGGGTCGAGGGCCCCTGCACTTTTCGCTTTCCTTGCGAAGCGATGTGTGGTAAGCACGATCCATGACCACGACAGCTCCGGGGTTTGGCACGGGATTTTTGAAGACGCGGGCGTCTCGTTCAACGCGTTCGTCTCGTTCTTCTCGTTCTTCTGTGATCAAACTCGATTCGGGCAATGGGAGGCGGGCCATTGGTCGAGCGCTCGAGGTGGACCATGACCCGACGTTCTACCCGACTTCGGAAGTCATGAGCCGCGATGTCGTCGAGAGCAACGTGGCGTCCAAGCTGCATGCCGTGCTTGTTCGGCACCAGGCTTCACGCGGCGTGCGTTGCTACACGGGCTCGGACAATTTCATTTATTGGCAAAAGGGCGACAACAAGCTCTGCGTTTCGCCGGATTTGTACATTCTTCCGGGGCTCGAACCAGATGCTTACCCCCGCGATTTTGTTGGAGGCCAAGACGATGGTTGTTGGAAGACCTGGGTGCTCGGGGTGACACCGAGTTTTGCGCTCGAGGTGAAGGCGCGGCGTAATCCTCGCAAGGATGAGCAGCAATCGCCCGACCGTCATGATGCTTGCGGGACGAAAGAACTGATCGTGTTTGATCCGTTCCACGCGCGGCGCCGCAAACAGCGAAAACGTTTTGTCGTGTATCGACGTGACGCCACGGGCAAACTCGTGCCGGTTGTAGAAACCAACGAAAGCCGAGTTTTCTCGGAGGTGCTGGACGGGTACTTGGTGGCCGAAGGCGACGCGCAACGAGCCCTGTTGCGGTTGGCAATTGGTCCTGATGGACAAACGATTTTGCCGTTCGAGACGGAGCTTGTGGCGTTAGAGGCCAAGCGCGCGAACGAACAAACGCGTCGAGCGGAAGTTGAAGCGCGTCGAGCGGAAGAAGAAGCTCGCTTGCGGCAAGACGCGATCCGTCGAGCGGAAG
>DAOMZH010000686.1:3059-6234 GCA_035437985.1 Polyangium sp. (in: bacteria)
GCTCGCTTGCGGCAAGACGCGATCCGTCGAGCGGAAGAAGAAGCTCGCTTGCGGCTGGAAGAAGCACAACGGGCCGACGATGCGGCTCGGCGGGTGCAGGAACTCGAAGCCGAATTGGCGCGATTGCGATCCAGCAACGGAAAACGACAGAAGCGCTGACCGATCGTCGAGACTCGCAAAGTTTGTCCGGATGACCGTGTTGGTGCCCATCGGCATGGCCATCATGTTCTGCGCATCAGGATAGGGCACGTCACCCGAGCAAGCTCCCTGCCCTCCTTTTCTAACGCCTGGTAATCTCCCCTTACCAGGCGTTACAAGCGGGAAGGGGACGCACTCCGCTGAAAGCCCCAGCAATAGCGCTGATCGACGACCATCGACCCCAACGTCGAACACGATCACACTGTCCCATGGACTTGCAAGGTCAAGGCGGTCTTGTAACTCACCTCGAACCCTTGCCAAAAATGCGCGCGGAGGATACAGCCGGTGTCGCAGGATTGATCGCTGGTATGTTGCGGCTCATGCGCGAGAGTTTGTCCCATACAAAGATAAAACCGAGCAAAGAGGCATTGAGCCCCGCAATGCAGAAGAACTCGCGGTGCGCAGGCCACGAAAAGATGCACACGATCGTGACCAGGGGCAAAACGGGATTGAACCAGACCCAACGCGTAAACGCCGTCAGAAAAATGCCCACGGCCGCCGATATCGAGCAAAGAATCAACAAATCCCGAACGATGACGGCAATACCCGGTTCATTTTGAAAAACACCAATACCCCGACTCACACTCAAAACGACCAACGCGATTACGCTCGCTCCAGCCATTCGTCGATGAAACACATTACGCAGAAGCGATTTGCGGAACAACAACAATCCCAGGGAAACCACGAGCAGCCCAACCAACGATATGGTCAGCAATTCTCGCGTCGAGTGCAATGCAGATCGTTCCGTCACGACCTGCCGCACGACTTGCACCCCCGCAGCCAAAACCAATATCGTCCCATAAATGAGCCGCTGGCGCGAATGCTCCGCCGGATCCGCCGCCACCTCACCCATGAGCGCTTCGAGCAAAGCATTCATGTCGGCAAAACGATTTTCCGGAGAGCGCTCGAGCCCCCGCATGATCGCTGCTGTGACGCGCGCCGGCACTTGCTCACCCGCGGAAGGCGGTAATGGTTTGCCCTCGAGCAACCGCGGAAGTAGGTCGTGCATCGTTTGTCCACCAAAAGGATGTTTTTTGTACGCCGCTTCGTAAAGCGCCACGCAAAAAGAAAATTGATCCGACCGCGCATCCACTTGCTCCCCCAAATATTGCTCGGCCGACATGTACGCCGGTGTTCCCACCACCGCTCCCGTCATCGTCAATTTGGAATCGAGCGTCGCAGATTGCACTTGATCGCTCAATTTTGCCTCATTTTTCGCGCTTCGGCCATGAGCCAACCCAAAATCCAAAATCCGCACGCGTTCGTCCGGGCCTACCATTACGTTCGTCGGCTTGAAGTCGCGATGCACCAGACCTGCCGCATGAACCGCGGCGAGGCCTTTACCTGCTTCAAGGTATGCCGACAATATATCTGCGGTCGTTCGTCCCTCCATTTCCTGCCACTCGCGCAGGGTCACGCCGTCGACGAATTCCATCGCCAAAAAAACATCGCCATCGAGCTGCCCGACCTCGAATACCGTCACCACATTCGGGTGCGCCACACGCGCCAGCGCTTGCGCCTCGCGCACGAGTCGCAATCGACCCTCGTCCGACGTGTAATCCGAATGCAAAAGCTTGATGGCGACGCGGCGATCGAGTTGCTCGTCGTATGCCGCAAATACCTCGCCCATACCGCCTTCGCCCAGCTTGCGAAGCAGCACGAAACGACCCCGCCGAGCCAAGCGGTCCGCCAGGTCGACCTTGGCCTGGGCACTCGAACCTTGCGGCGCGGGTACAGTATCGCGCATGGCGATGCTCGGAGGATTCGGCGCGCGTTCAAGGGTATTTGACATGGGCCGAGGAGGGTATTCGATCGTCGGTAAAATAGCAATGAATAAGCTCGGCTATTTACAAGCGGCGAAACATGAGGCCATAATCCCCCATGGTCGCGAAAAAGAGCCCGTCGAAAAAAAAGACGCCTGCAGCTCGAGCCGCAAAACCTCAGCCCAAACTTCCCGCGTTCGTCATTCCGACCGAGGAAGAAATCCTCGGGGCCAATCCTCGCGCCGTCACGCTGATCGCCGCATCGGATCGGCTGACTTGGCAAGTCCTGGTCCCCATCATGCGGGGTTCGGATGTGTGTCCGGAAAAACTGACGCTCGCGCTCCTGGGCATTGATGATTTCGACGGTTGGTCGCGCCGTATTTTTCACGCGTTTGGCGGGCTCAACCCCGACGACGGAATGGAGGCGGATTGGGTTTTTCGCCGCTGGTTCACCGCAGGAGTGGCTCGTCATGTTTCGCGACGTGACCTTCGGGGGCTGCATTTTCGTATGGCGAGCGCAATGCGTGATGTCGACGATGGCGCGACGAAGCGCATTCGAGAACTCAGCGGCGAAATCGAAATGTCCATTCACGAAGGCAACGACGCCTCGGACGATAAAAACGTGCGCACGGACCTTCTCGGTCGCGCGGTTTTGCTTTTGGCGATTCGAGTGGGCGAGGACGGGGATCGAGAAGAACAGCTTGTCCAGACGCAACGCGCCGAAGATATTTTTGCGGCAATGGGCGCAAGCGAATGGGTCGGGCAAACGCGCCGCATACGTGCAGGGGCGCTCTTGTGCTCGAGGAGAATCGACGAAGCATTGGCCGTTCTCGCGACGATTTGGGATACGCCCCGACCGGATTTCATGACGCATTGTTCGCTGCGTAGTGGATCGTGGTCGGATCCGACGTCAGACCTGCTCAAAAAAGCCGCGCATGCCGCCAGTTGGGCCTCGCGAATCGATCCGCAATGGCTCGATGCGGTAAAAACCATGGCCGAAAAACTCGCACATCCCGGTTGTGCCCTGTGGCTCGAAGAAACGAGGAAAATGATGGAGCGGCTCAGGCCCATCGACGTGACGAGCAACAATACGGACGAACCGAGTATCTGGGACCTATTCGAGGCGCAAGGGAGAATCGTTTGAGCCGGGTGGTTCGTTGCAAGTCTGACCACGCAGCACACCCGACGGTCCGTGTCAACTCGATAAGCCCTCC
>DAOMZH010000687.1:0-6233 GCA_035437985.1 Polyangium sp. (in: bacteria)
TGAACAGTGTGGACACCGGGTGGGTCACGGACGAAGACCCGATTGCCATTGCGGCGCGAAAGCAGGCCGAACATGGATTTCATCCCCCGCTCGACATCGTCGATGGGGCCGCCCGTATTTGCGACCCGATTTTTTCGGGGTTTGCCACGGGCATTCATCCGTTCGGGCAGTTCTTCAAAGATTACAAGCCGACGCCGTGGTAGTCGGACGAGAATCGATTACGACGCAACGCGCGTCCGCCCCCGACGATTATTTGGGGTATCGCGTGGCGAAAACATGCCACCCGAAAAAAATATCATTGACCAATGCGCGTGGATGGGTTTTGCTATTGATGTCGCTATTCGTTTTCCCGCTCGGCGACATAGCCCCGGCCAACTCATGGTGAGCCTCCGGGGCTTTTCTTTTGGCCCATCGTTCATTTAGCGGCGGGCCGGAAGCGTGGTTGGGAGGTTTGGCGTCAAATCTCGAATTCTACGGGGAACTCGTCGTCGTTGCCTTTGCCAGCTTCGATAACGCGTAGATCCGGAGGTTTGACCGCGACACGCGTGCGTTGCGGAATGCTCTTCGTCAAGAAAACCGATCCACCTACGACACTGCCCTGGCCCACGACAGTTTGTCCGCCTAGAACCGTTGCATTGGCATAAAGCGTCACCGATTCGTCCACGGTTGGATGCCGCTTCGTGTTGCGAATCACGCGTCCTCGCTCGTCTTTGGGATGCGAAATCGCACCAAGCGTCACGCCCTGGTACATCTTCACATTTTGCCCGATATCGCAGGTTTCTCCAATCACCACGCCCGTCGCGTGATCAATGAAGAAACTGTTTCCAATGCGCGCCCCGGGATGAATGTCCGCTCCACTGCGCGAATGCGCCCATTCACTCATGATGCGCGGCATGAGCGGCACTTCGAGCTTGTGTATCTCATGCGCCACGCGATGCACGGTCACTGCGAGCAGACCCGGATACGCCAAGATGATTTCGTCGATGCTTCCCGCCGCTGGATCGCCCTCGTAAGCCGCCTGCACGTCCCGCAATAACGAGTTGCGAATCGCCGGCAATCGCTCCAGCACTTCGGAGGCGAGTCTCCGGCTGTGGGCACATCGTGGTCCGAGTTTCTTGTCGTCGTTGCCGGTTTCACTCGACCAACACAAACACTCTTCGATTTGTGTTGCGAGCTTTTCACGCAACGTCGAAACGAGCGTCACGACGTGATACTCGAGATTCCCCTGCGTGAGGTCCTGACGCCCGTAATAACCCGGGTAAAACAGCTGAAAGAGGAGTTCGATGATTTCGAAAATCTCCTCGCGTGAAGGCAAATGCTTTCTGCCAATATGATGACCGCGGGGATCACTCGCGTAACTTTGGAGCATCCCCGCGACGACGTTGTCGATCGGTTTGTCCTTTGTCTCAGCCATGATTTTGCGTCTGTCCCGTCAAACGGCCGCGGTGGCTTTCTCCACGCCTTCGAACATTCCCTCGAACAAGATGCTCGTCAAATAACGCTCACCGGCATCCGGGAGAACGACGACGATTGTTTTGCCCGCAAACGCCGAATCATTGGCCAGTCGCAACGCCGCAGCCATCGCCGCTCCGCACGAAATGCCACTCAGAATTCCTTCTTCCCGGGCAAGGCGGCGAGCTGTCGCCACTGCTTCATCGTTCGATACTTGTTCCACCCGATCAACCAATGACAAATCCAGGTTCTTGGGGACGAACCCTGCACCAATGCCCTGGATTTTATGCGGCCCAGGCTTGACTTCTTCGCCACGTATCGTTTGCGTGATGACGGGCGAATGCGTTGGTTCCACCGCGACGCTCAGGATCTTCTTGCCTTTCGTTTGCTTGATGTACCGCGACACACCCGTGATCGTTCCGCCCGTCCCTACGCCGGAGACGAGCACATCGATCGCTCCGTCCGTGTCGTTCCAAATTTCCGGACCGGTCGTCTTTTCATGAATCGCAGGATTGGCCGGATTCTCGAATTGACGCATCAGCACATACCGATCGGGTTCCGTGCCAGCCAATTCTTCAGCGCGGGCAATTGCGCCTTTCATACCGAGCGCCCCAGGGGTCAACACCAATTCGGCTCCGAGTGCCACCAGCACCTTGCGGCGCTCGATGCTCATGGTTTCGGGCATCGTCAGCACACATCGATAGCCTCGCGACGTTGCCGCATAAGCCAATGCGATTCCCGTATTGCCGCTCGTCGCTTCGACGATTGCTTTTCCAGGACGGAGAACCCCACGTTCCTCCGCGTCCCACACCATGGACGCTCCAATGCGACACTTCACCGAATATGCCGGATTGCGTCCTTCGATTTTCCCCAGCACGGTCGCCTGAGCGCCTTGCGTCAAGCGGTTGATGCGGACGAGGGGAGTTCCACCAATGCTGCGTGAGTTATCTTCAAAAATGCGCGCCATATCGGCACGGTAGCACGTCTCGTAATGATTGTGCCCAGGTTCGTGCGTCCCGTTTGACACTGCAGCCCCAAGGCGCTCTCATCGTCCTCCACATGTCCGATCCCTCCGCCCAAGCCGCCGTTTCGTACGATCAAGCGAAACAACAAATCGACGCTGGGGCCATTGCTTGCCTCGCCGCGTTACGTCCCGAAGCGATCAATGCATTATTGCCCGTGATTTCGTACAAAAAATCTACGCTTACCGTGGAACTCCCATTCATCGAGCTCCGCAAAGAAGCGTTTTTCCTGGTTGCGGATGTCCTGGCCCAATATTATCGATATTTCCCCGAATTTCGCCGCACGTTTTTCGGTGCCACACTCGTCGGTGATCACCATAGCCCGATCGATCGCAAATTCGCCGATCGCCGAAAAACGACCGAAGGCCCAGAGCTCGTTCCCCCAACCAAAATCACCATTCGCTTCGAGTCCAAAGGGGGAGGCATGGTGGTTTTCGAAAAAGAAGGGCTCCTGCTTCAAGAGGAAATCAATTGCATACTCGACGTATTTCGCAAATGCGCGAGTCGCAATGAAGATGCCTCCGTCGTCACTTCACCCGCCCAAAAATTGACCGAACTTGGAGCTGTCGTTTTCGAATCCAGCAGCGAATTTCGCGAAAATCGAATTGCGGGGTACGAGGCAACGAAGCGCGAGGTGCGGGAAACCATCGTTTTGCCGCTCATGCATCCCGATGTTTTTTTGGCCGTAGGCGAAATGGCCCGTTCGCGTCCAGGAACGTGTTTGCCGCGGGCGGTTCTTTTCGAGGGGCCACCAGGGACGGGAAAAACCACGATGGCCCGCGTCATTGCGAGCGAAAGTGGCATTCCGCTCGTGTATCTGCCGGTCGAATCCATCATGAGCAAGTGGTATGGCGAATCGGAACGCCGCCTCGAAGCGATATTCTCGACCGCCGCAACGTTATCCAAGAGCATCGTTTTTTTGGACGAAATCGATGCATTTGCAGGTTCACGCGAACGTGCCATGCACGAAAGCACGCGCCGTATTCTCTCCGTGCTTCTTCGCCAGCTTCAGGGCCTCGTCGATCGCAGCAATGTCGTCGTGATTGGCGCGACAAACCGCAAAACCGATCTCGATCCTGCCTTGCTCAGTCGGTTCGATTTGTTTGTCCGGTTTCCTCTGCCAAACGTGGACGAACGCGCAAAAATCTTGAGTTACTACGCCAAACACCTCGACGCCGAGGCGATGGAGAAGCTCGTCGTCTTGAGCGAAGGTCGTGCCGGACGTGAATTGGAAGACGCGTGTGGCGTGGCGGAGAGAATGTGGGCGTCGCAGATCATTGCGACGAATGCGAGCGTCACGCCGCCACCGGTCGAAACCTACGTGGCGGCATTTCAGCTGAAGTTTCGCTAGATCTTGAGTTTGTCGCAGGTAGCCGAATCTTCGGCGCGCACGGCTTTGGCACTCTCGATGTCTTTCTTCGATTGGGCCGCGTGTTTTTCCGTGCCCTCTTTGACCGGCGCCCAGCCCGCGTCTTTGCCCGCGAATTCCGTGAGCATCGTGATTGCTTTTTCTTCCAAAGCGAGCTGCTTCTCGAGCGCCGCGATGTAGACATCATGCGCTGTCAGCAATGCGCCACAGCTGTCTTGGAGTTGCTTGATCGTGACGCTCTTCGTGTCCTTTTTGTATTGCTGACCGAGCGCCCCGTAGGCCTCGGCAGCAACGACGCGTCCGCCATCGGCCACGAGCGAAGCACCGAAGTATTGGGTGCGTACGGCCTCGTATTGCATGAACGCCATCGGGGGATCCGCTTTCGCGTACATGCCCGTGCCGCTCGAGTTCGCGAAGGAGAACGTAAACGGAACCGTCATTTCGTCCGACGTGGTCTTCATCGGCAGGGCCGATACTTTGGGCTGCAAGCATGTTGCAACTTGCGTCGCCGCCGGATCGGTTTGCGCATCGAAAGCGATTGAATTTCCACCTGCCTTCTTCAACTTCACGCTCGCCTTGAGCACTGCAGGCTCAGCCTCTTTCCACGGCTCGTAACAATCGCAGAACGAGATCTCGGCAATACGAATGAGGCCCGTCGCATCCGAGCCTTCGCTCATGCCCATTTTGACCGACGGCATGTTGGCGGCGGAATGCTGAAACGGAGCTTTGGCTGTGACGGTGCCTGGGGTAGCGGCAGCTTTTGCTGTCCAATCGGGGGCGGTCGCGACAAACTTGTCTACACCTGCGGCAATGCACTTTTCGCCATCGGGCGTGGTGTTTGTCCCCGTGACTTTGTGCGTGAGTTTGCCGCCGGTGAGCGTTGTTTCGATGGTGAACTCCGTGCCGTCTTCCGGCCCGCGGTTCTTCGGATCGACAAGGCATTCCATGACGACTGGGCGCGCGGCGACAAGCAATCCGGTCAGCACCGAGGTGTTGATCTTGGCCGGCAAAGCAGGTGCTTTCGGGAAACAAACCGCCAAGTCGACTGCGCTGATGTTGCCGATTTTTTGTCTCGTGACGGTGGGTTCGGGAGCTTTGGCTTCGCCTTTGGTTTCTGTTTGTCCGCCGCAGCCGAATCCAAGGCCGAGCGCAAGCAAACCCGTGATGATTTTTTGCTGATTGTTCATGGCGGTTTTTCCGAGGAGAAGGGCCCAAATACAGCGGGCCAACGCGCGCGCACGTTAGCGCGGGTCGGGCGTAGGGGACAATGATTCAGCCGCTCCCGATTTTTATCGCCGGCCTGCGTTCTCCAAATGCCAACGGCATTTCGTCCGTCATCGAAGACGCCGCGAGGCACCGATGCAGCATTGCGCAAAACTCACGGGCATCTTGATGACGCTTCGAAGGCTCCCACGAAGTTGCGCGAATCATCGCCTTTTTCACGGTCTCCGAACCTTCGAGTTGCAGGATGAACGACTCCGCATCCCGCACGACATCCAGTGGCAGCTCACGTCCGTAGAGAACGAACACCGCCGTCATTGCCAACCCATACACATCCACGCGCGGATCCGCGTCTTGCGGATGATGCATGCATTCGGGCGCCGCATACACGAACGTGCCCAATGCCCCACTCCGTGTTCCTCCCGTCGTGTCCACAGCAGCCACGAGATCGAAATCCGTCAGTCGTGGTGAGCCATCGGCGTGCAGCAGAATGTTTGCCGGTTTCACGTCGCGATGAATCACCCCGCGTTCATGTGCTTTTGCGAGCGCCGTACCCACTTCGAGCACCATGAAGAGCCCCGCATTACGCAACACATCGCCGCGAAGCACCGCTTGGCGCAAATCGCCCCCCGGGACGAACTCCATCACGAAATAGTGATATCCGCCGTCTTCGCCTTTCTGTTCCAGCACTCTCACCACAGCCGGATGTTCCAATTCCGCCATGATGCGTGCGCCCCGGAAAAACCTCTCCCGACGTTGCGGTTCATGCGCCAAATCACTGCGCAACACCTTGATCGCTACATCCGTTCCGGTTTGTCGATCTCGCGCCCGCCAAACATGAGCGAATCCACCTCGACCAACTTGTTCGAGCAGCAAATATCTTCCGTCGCCCAGTGAATCTCCGGCGCGGAGCACACCTCCCTCCCGCAGCTGACGGCGCAAGGTCAGGATTTCTCGATCGACTTGTTTCGTATCGGCCTGCGCCTGACGCAATCGCTCACGACGGGTGATTGCAGCTTCGAGTTCCACGGCCACAGCTTGCGTTTGGGCATCCAAGTAATGAGGAATCTGGCTTGGGCGATCTTGTGGTTCGTCTGGAACAACTGATTTGTCGTCCAATGAATTGTCGTCGTCTCTCGGTTTTACGTGACGATGCAAAAACATGAAGA
>DAOMZH010000688.1:0-6226 GCA_035437985.1 Polyangium sp. (in: bacteria)
AAGCGAAACGCGCTGACGAAGAAGCGAAACGCGCTGACGAAGAAGCGAAACGCGCTGACGAAGAAGCGAAACGCGCTGACGAAGAAGCGAAACGCGCCGACTACGAACGCGCGAAAAATGAAAAGGCTCTGGCGCGAATTGCCGAATTGGAAGCGCTGCTCGCTCGGCAAAAATGAGACTTTCCCCGGGAGCACGAGGTTTGCCTTGGACTCCATAACCTCGGCAAACCTCGGTTCCACATCTCATCTCAATTGCAGCTAATTACAGCTTCTGTGCCGCCTCGAGGACCTGCTCGGGGCGCGCGCGCACACGGATGTTATCCGTGAACATCACCCAGCGCACCACGCCTTCGCCATCAATCAGAATCTCGGCCGGACGCGCAATGTCGCCGCCATCTTGGCGTCCTGCAGCGTGAACCAAGCCGTACTTCTTGATGACCTCGTTTTTCCCATCGGAAAGCAACGAGAACGGCAAACCAAGCTCGCGCTGCATTTCCGCCAATGGTTCCTTCTCGTCACTGCTAATCGCAGCAATACGAATTCCCTTCGCCTCGAATTCCTTCATTTTGCTCGCCAGACCGGCAAGCTCCGAGCGGCAGAAGGGTCACCAAACACCGCGGTAGAACACCAAGAGCACGGGCTTGCCGCGCGTCGAAGCTAGCGAAAAGGATTGCCCTTGCGCGTCGGAAAGCACGAAATCGGGAGCTACCGATCCGAGGGCAACTTCTTTCGATTCGCCCGGTATCTGATAACTCGCGACATGGACGAGCAGAAGAAAAACACCTGTTGCCAATGTCGCCAATGCAGCACTGAGCGTAGCCACGATTCGCACTCGTTTTTGGCGATATGCCTCGACCGTAAGCACGATGGTTGCAATCGTTGCGGCAATCGCGACCAGCTCCATCGGCCACGGATTGTCCCGAATACTTGCCGGAATCTTCCCCGAGTTGTTCAACGCAATATAGGGTGCGATTCCAGACCCCAGGGCCACCGCTGCCGTCGCTAACGGAGCCCACCAACGTAGATTTCGCATTTCCCGCTCGTACCATGCAAAACCTGTCGATGTCAAGACGTGCGTGGATGCTCCGTACAAACCTCGACGTTCGCTTGGACAAACTGTTCGTCAAAAACGCCCAGCAATCGATAAACCTCCGAGCTGGGGCAATACAGAAACGCTTACCGTCGTCTTAGAGGCTCGTGGCGCACTTGGTGAAACCTCGTTTGCCGGCAATTGACAAATTTTTTGATATTTGGCCCAATCCGTAATGGCTGCCGTCGGTGTCGTCCAAATTTGCAGTTCGGACAAAGCAATACCCCCGAGCGCATTGAGGATCCCCGACCGCGGTCGCTCGTAAGCCAAAGCGAGAACGGCTCCGGCTGCAATCGATACGCCAATCGAGGTTGCATGATTGACCCAGGAACGCCGGAGTTTTTCGTCTTTGGCCGCCGCTTCGAGCAGATGCTCGGCAAAAACCAATTTTCGACGTTTTTGCGCAGATGAACCTGCCGAAACCTTCGACAAATCGCGCGCTGCTGACCGCGCAGGAAACGCCAAGAGCCCGAGGGGAATCAATCCAAGCGTACTCGAGGCAGCGCCCACGGCCATGTCTTTGCGCGTCCCTGCATCGGAGGTGGCCAAAGCGAAAACGGCCTGCCCCGTGGTCAAGGCCATCCAACCAAAGTACCACGAATTCCACCAGAGATTCGCTTTGGCGGTTCCATTTGCCAAACGCGTTTCGATGAATTCCAAACGCCGCGAGACTTCGGCGTCGGAAAGTGGCTCAGCTCGAACCGCCGAGGAATGCAGCAGAAGCACGAACGGAATGACTGCCAGCGGCAAACAACGCATCGCCGCACTCTAGAGGATTACGCGCGCCGCAGAATGCTTTTCTTTCGCCAAGCCAACGCTTTGGCTGATGGACAAAAAAAGAGAGCTCGCTCTACGGTGGGGGGGGGCTAACCGGAGCAAGCTCTCGGGACGCTGTATAAGCAATCTATGGGCCAATCACGTAAATATGTAAATTCGCATATTTACACGACTCCGGGCTCAGAATGGATCGCAGATCTGAAAACCTACGTCGCACGAGTGCACGAATAACCAAACGCAGAATCGGCATCGAGCGCCCCGAAATATCGGACGGAAGATGTAAAGAAAATAGCTATGCGGGGAAGGCCCGCCTGCGGAGGTGCAAGCGGGCCTTCGAGGCGGGTCGAACGATCACTGCCAGTTGAGGGCGACGTCGTCGAGGAAGAAGCTCGTTTGGGCCGAGGAATCTTCTGCGGCGTTGAAGTAGACGCGAACGGTTTGTCCCTTGTACGTGAGCACGTTGAAGCTCTTGCTCGTGTACGAGGCCAAACCCGTCTTGTCGAGGTTGCTGTACGTGGCCAGCGTCGTGAGCACCGCATTCGACGAATTGCGCAGCTCGACCTTGAGGGTGTCGTACTTCGTCGTCGTCGTGGTTTCCGCGCTGGTCACTTTGACGTAGAAGCTCAGTGTCGCGGTCGTGGCATTCGAGGGAATGGTGATTTGCTGATAAAGCGAATCTGTGTGGGTCGTGCCATAACCCAATGCCCAGGCCGCCCAGCTTCCCGTACGAGCCACACCGGCCGTGCTGTCAATGACGCCTGCCGTTTGCGTCCAAATCGTTGCTCCGCTCTCGAAACCGGGATTTCCGAGCAATTGGCCGCCGCCGCCTCCACCGCTGCTGCTCGAACTGCTGCTCGAACTGCTGCTGGAGCTGGAGCTGGAGCTAGAGCTGCTGCCGCCGCCACATGTCGAGGCAGCACCAACGTTGATCGCTTTGAACGCGTTTTGCACGGCCGCATCGTCAGCACTGCATGCCCCGTACAAATCCTTTGCGGCATTCTGGAACGCCGTACGCGCAGCCGCATAATTGGTGCTCGACGTCATGTAGACCGTGAGTGCACGGTACGCGATGCGTGCAGCGTGGTCATTTCCAACGCCCGTCATGCCAGCGGGCAAATTCGAGCTATAACCGTCATTGCCCACGGTGCTGCTCGCACCTTGGCTCAGGAAGTAGAATGCACGATTCATCGGGCCGCTCGAATAATGCACGTCGAGATTCTTTAGGGTTGTCGACCAAGCGTCGGGGCTCGCGCCGTCTTTGCTGGGCTTGTCCATGTGCCGAAGTGGCGATGCATTGAGCTGTTCGCCAATCTTCCAGGTTCCACCGGTATTGCCAATCGTCGAGCCGGATCCACCGCGCGAGTAGAATTCGACCATCGTGCCGTGAATGTCGGACATCGATTCATTCAAACCGCCGGATTCGCCGGAATATGTAAGTCCAGCCGTCCGTGACGTTACACCGTGCGTCATTTCATGACCCGCCACGTCAATCGACGTGAGGGTGAGGAAACTACTGCCATCGCCGTAGGTCATGCAGAAGCACGTGTCATCCCAGAAAGCGTTGTCATACGAATTGCTGTAGTGCACGCGGCTGTAGGTCGCTCGACCAGCGCCGTCGATACCGTTACGACTGTGGACGTTCAAGTAATACGCCGCGGTCGCTTGGATACCATAATGCGCATCGATGCCGGCGGTTTGTCCGTTTGCCGCCGTGGTCGAACTCCCTTCGACATAGTTTGCCCCGTCGCCCCAGGTGTTGTCCGCGTCGGTGTAGATCGTCCCTTGACCGCTGGTTGCATGGTTCAAGTTGTAAGTGGCGAAGTTCATGCTGCTGGTCACGTCACGCATTTCCCAGCCACCCGTGATCGAATTGACGTTGATCGTCTTGACACCGCTGTACTGCGTGTTCGCCGTACCCGTTGCTGCGGCTGTGTAGAGCGTGCTCCACGTCGTGATCACATCACCTGAGTGCGCATCGATCATGTAGTCGACGTGATCGGTTTCTTCCGCGCCGTTCTCGAGCATCGTGTGCACGTGGTACGCCAGGACGTACCGCTCGACGTACCTCTCCATGTCTTCCGCATTGAGCTCGCCATCCGGACCGTTCAAGCGCTCCGCTTTCGCCCGCTCACGCACGATGGGATACACGACGAGCTCGGTGTCCGGTTCTTTTACATATGGACCTTTGGGGCTCAAATGAGTGTGCGCAACGGCGCGCGCCTTCTTCGCGTCGATCTTCGGAACGACGTTGACGTTGATGTCGCGCTTCAGATCCTCGGTCAAACGGATCTCGCGATCGGGCAGGACGTGCACGATGGCATCGCCAGTCCAAACTGCCACACCGCGATAGAGCTGCTGATAACGAATGTTCTTCCAGTCGAGTTCGTCCACGAACGTGGTCGTCATGCGAAACGAGTGATCCTGGTCGAGTCCAAGATCAGCTCGATGCTCGATCAAATAGTCATGCGACAACGTGATCGCCGTCTCGAGATCCGGCGACGAAACCGCAACATCCACCGGAGCATCATCAGAGACACAACCCGGAGCAGCAAACGCCCATGCACCCAAGAGGCTCACGCAAACGAGAGAACGACGAGCGACGGAAACGACACGGCTGTTCATTGAGGTTCCTTTCCTAAAACACTCCAGCACGGAGTGACAAACGCACTCCTACACGAAGGTCGCCCGAGACAAACAACAAAAAAAGTCAACCCCTGAAAAAAACAGAAGTTTTATTAAATTTTTCACTCTCGCAACAATCCGTGCTTTTCACTACAGACAAACCGACATGACGCAGCGAGTTGGTCCGACGCGATGTGCCCATGTGCCCCGATTAACCAGGACACAAAGAAGTACGGAGTTCTCTGGATGTAGCTGAACATGGACAAACACATCCTCGAGACGAACCTCGGTCGAGAAAAACGGAGGCGTGCCGAAGGCGCGTTGCAACATGCTTTTGGGGGTGACAGTCGACACCGAACATGAGGCAAACACGTTGAGCATTGCGTTCGCTACGGAATCCATGCGATGCTCGCCGGATCATGCAACAAAGCCTCATTACGACAGTATTTCTACCGTTGGCTCTGGCCATCATCATGCTCGGGCTTGGTCTGAGCTTGACGATTGCGGACTTTCGGCGGGTCATTGTTTATCCCAAGGCAGTTTTCGTGGGGCTATTTTCTCAATCGGTTCTGCTTCCTCTTGCTTGTTATGGCATTGCCAAAGCATTTGCCTTGCCACCTGCGCTGGCGGTGGGTCTGATGCTGCTTTCGGCATCGCCTGGCGGACCGACGGCCAACTTGTTCAGCCATTTAGCCAAAGGCGATGTGGCGCTCAACGTGACCCTTACGGCCACGAACAGCATTCTGAGTCTGCTGACGCTGCCCGTGATCGTGAATCAATCGCTCGAAGCGTTTTACGGGACGGGGCGAGTTTTGCCCTTGCAAACCGACAAGATCATCCAAGTCTTTGCGCTCGTGCTGATTCCCGTCAGCATTGGAATGGTCATTCATGCGCGAAAACCCAGCGTTTCTCAAAAAATGGAAAAGCCGGTCAAGATCGCATCCAGCATTTTTCTGGCCTTGATCATTGTTGCGGCCGTAATCAAAGAACGGGCGACGTTGAGTGAATCGTTTCGACAAATTGGCTTGGCGGCCTTGGCATTCAACTTGACGAGCATGAGCGTGGGGTTTTTCGTGGCGGTCTTGGCGCGCCTCCCGAAACGACAAGCAACGGCCATCGGCATGGAGATCGGCATTCACAATGGGACTCTGGCCATTACGATCGCCTCGAGTCCTTTGTTGCTCAACAATGGAACGATGGCGATTCCGGCGGCAATCTACAGCCTGATCATGTATTTCACGGCGGCGGGATTTGCGAGCTTCATGGCTCGGCGTAATGCAGAGGAAGTTTTGCCCGAGGATCCGGCGAAACCAATGGGGCAGAACTAATCACGATCAGAATTCGGAGGGGCCGATGTCGGGCATTGCATCGCGTGCTCGGCCATAATAATCGGCGGCCGGCGCTCCGGTCGCGGTTCCGGCATTGATGCATGGCGATCCGGCATTCAAGTGCACGTCGGCAGGATACATCATGAACTTTGGATCTCCGGACAAAGTGCTCGAAGCCATCGTGCCCATAAGCGCATCGATTTGCGCGGGCATCGTGAGGGTTTGCGTGTTTTCGTCCAAATAAAGCGCCGTTGGAGGATTGGTGGTGTCGAAGAGGTTGTTCTGGAAAATGCGCGGATCGCCCATGGCCACCAATTCGGAAAAACCAATCTTGGACGTCAAACAGGCCCCGGCACGCACGATGTTGTTGCGGAAGCCCTCGTTGCCGATGCTGCCGCCGTCGGCGACCA
>DAOMZH010000689.1:0-6210 GCA_035437985.1 Polyangium sp. (in: bacteria)
ACAAATTCCAGTATTGCTTTGACTGGTGGGAAACTCGATGAGGAGGCGGCTGGCGCTGGTGTAAGGAATGGCGATGAGGTGAGCGTGATGGGTGGTGACGAGTTCGTCTTGGCGAGACGCAAATGAGGTTACGACAAACTTGACCCCGCGAAAGAGTTTGTCGCGGAGCGTGATTCTGTTCGTGAAGAGCACGAAAGTGACGAACAGGTCTCGACTTCGTGCGGCAGAGTGAAGCCCGGTCGAGACTGTAGTTATTTTAACACATGTTGGGATGACAAACGATGACGATTTGATCTTGACAAACGAGCGACGGGTAGAGTCGGCGTACGGTGGTCGTTGTTCGTGACGTATTTTCGAGGGTATGTTTTTTGTTGAGTTGGTCATGGCAACGCCCGTATTTCTGCGTTAGTCACGCAGCGGTTTGACCTGAACGTACCGATGGACGGGTACGATGTGAAATACGCAGATTTGCGAATGCCGCGTGGGTCGAGGTAAAACGAGAGGGAGGCCTCGAAGCACCCGACTGCTTGGTCGGTCGATGTACAAGTATGACGAACTGCGATGGGAGGGGCTCTTTGTCGTTTCCAATCGATTCGCTTTCCGATAGAATGCAACCCGACAACGCCATTTCTCCAACAAGGGAGCAGCAACATGGGAGTTCCGTACAAGCCCACCAGCCACGAAGGTCTGTTTCACGATCGCATCGATAGTTTTGGATTCGACTGGGAAAAAGTGGGCAATCCCGATGTTGCTCCACGATATCCATATAAAATTTACGTCCCGCGCACGGTTGATGAACTGGTGCGGGCGGTCAAGGAATCGAAGCAACTTGGGGAAACGCTGGTCGTGCGGAGCAAGGGGCATTCGAGCAATGATTTGGTATTTAATGAGCATGGCGCTGTTCTTTACACTGCGGGACTGAACAAGATCGTATCGCTCGACGAGAGCAAGCTGGAGGCGACGGTTGAAGCGGGCATCGTGTCGGCGGATTTGGATGAGATTTTATCGAAAAAGGGGCTGGGTTTGCCGGTGATCGGGGATCACGACGATATCACGGTCGGGGGTTTTGCGTCGGTTGGTGGTATTGGCCCAGCGTCATTTCGACATGGAATGTTCGTGGATACGGTGGTTGCTGCGGATATAGTGACGTGGGACGGGGAGCTCGTGCATTATTCGCGCGAAAAGGATTTACCGAAGCTGAATGCCGTTCTTTGCGGTCTTGGTCGCGCGGGGATTTTTGCGAGGTTGACGGTAAAGGTGATTCGCGTCGAAAAGCACACGACGCTGCTCGAAAATACGCGCCACAATTATGTTTCGTATGCGTCGTTCTTGGAGGAATCGACAAAAATCATGTCGAATCCTGGCAAGGCCTACATGATTCGGGGGATGTGGGTCGACGCGGCCGAACAAGGCAAACCTGGGGTCACGTTCGGTGAAATGATGGTTTATCATTTGACCGAAACGAATGCGTGGAAGAGATTCGTGGACCAGAGCAAATACGGCTATCTGTATGGCCTGGGCAAATACCAGGGGACATTGCCTGGTCCTGCGGATATGGCCAGCAAACTCATGGGCTTGGCGGGAATTTTAGTGGCTCCCAAATACGCGTCGATCAAACATGTCGAGTTTTTCACGGATAAAATCTTGGATTCGTCCGTGGGCGACCCCGTGCGTTGGTTCATGTACTTGGTACCGATGGACCGATATGCATCATTGGCGGCTGAAACGTATGAATTGGCCCGCAGCTATCGCGACAAGCACAAATGCTTCACGGCCATTACGCAACCGGTGAAGGCATTACGTTCGGCATATTTGTCGCCGGACAATCCCGACAAACTATTTTGCGAGCTCAATTTTTCGCTCGCGGTCAAACCCGCACTCTTCACGCGCGAATTGGCGGACAAGTTCGTCAAGACGCTCGATGATTTGGCCGTGAAATACAATGCATACCGGTACATGCATACGCGTACGGGCAAGGATCCAGAACTGCTCAACAAGATTGATCCGGCGGCGCGGTGGAATCCTTACGTTTGAGACATGCGAGGCAGGCAGGTAAGTTTGATTGCAAGGTAAGGCGCTAGGTAGTGCTTGACACGTGTCATGTGTGCACTTTATCGTCGTCACATTGGCCCGGTGCGGTAACACAAAGCGTCGACGATCGATTCCCGATGGGGGTTGAAGGAGATCAAGAATGGAACGCGAAATCGCTCTTTACACGCTCGAAGGTGTCAAAAACGCTGATGTTTCGACGATCGAGTTCAATACGGAGGACAAGCTCGGGTTGAGTTTCGTTCGATTTCATCGCGACACGCCGACGCCGACGGGTGATGTAGTCGTCATCATTCATGGTTTGACGACGTCAACGGACATGTTCATCATGCCCGAGCATTACAACCTCGTACAATATCTCTTGGACAAGGGATTCGACGAGGTTTGGTGCCTCGATTTTCGGATGAGCAATCGTCATTCCTACAATTTGCAGGTGAATCGCTACAATTTGGATGACATTGCGATGTACGATTATCCGGCGGCGATTGCGAGGATTCGCAAGGAGCTTGGGGATCGGCGCATCCATGTGATTTGCCATTGTCTCGGGGCTGTTTCGTTTACGATGAGCGTATTTGGCAAGGCGGTCGAAGGAATTACGAGCGTCATTGCGAATAGCGTGGCCTTGACGCCTCGGGTGCCTGGGTGGTCGAAGCTGAAGCTTTCGGTGTCGCCATTTTTGGTGGAATACGTGTTGGGATTCCCCTACATGAATCCGCGTTGGAGTGAAGATCCGGGATTTTCGCGCGGCAAGATCTTTTCGAAAATGGTTTCGCTCGTGCATCGGGAGTGCGATGTTCCGGCGTGCCACATGCTGAGCGTGATGTGGGGAACGGGTTTTCCGGCACTTTATAGTCACGAAAACCTCGACGACGTGACGCATCGTCGCGGTGGGGATTTGTATGGCGGCACGAGCATGCATTATTATCGGCACGTGCGTAAAATGCTGAATTCGGGGAACGAGGCGGTCAAGATGGAGCCGGAAAATCCCAAATACAGCAGCTTGCCCGACAATTACTTTGCTTATGCGAAGGACATCAAGACGCCGTTCTTGTTCATGACGGGTATCAACAACCACGTGTTCACCGATTCGAATATCGTGTGTCACCGGAAGCTCGAGGAGATCGTGCCTGGGCGGCATGAATTGCATATTTTTGAAAAATATGGGCACCAGGATGTGTTCATGGGCAAGAATGTGGCGGTCGACATCTTCCCGCGGCTCGTCGAATTTTTGAACAAGCACCGACAAACCACTTCGACTTCGGCGACGGTGCAATCAGATACATCGGCGCCGGTGCAAGCGAGCGTTTAGATTTCGACCACTTCTCAGATGGCGCTTTGGGAGGCTTGATTTAACGGCATTCGCGGCACCCCGAACTCGCCCCTTCGGGGCTCAAACAGCGGGGCCCCGCCGCGGCGCCGTAAAATCAAGCACTCCCAAATCTTGGCGTTTTCCCATGTGGCTGTCAACGCCGTCGCAAATAATACGTATGCGTGGCGAATCGAGCGCCGAGAAAAAACATATCGTGTCGACCCACGACTGTCGCGCCGGGCATTGAGTCATCGTCGGGAGCGAAGGGCAAATCGCGGTTCGCGGGGATGAAACCGGGGCAGGTCCACCTGCGACCCAGAATCCAGATTGACGCGCAATCTAGCCAGTGGTATGGGGCGGACCATGGTGATGAATCCCGTTCAGTCGTATCAGCATACTCTGCGAGAAATCTCGGTCAATCGAGCCAATCCATGCGAGCTGCTCCGAGAACTCATCTCGAACGCGTACGATGCCAACGCCAGCCAAGTCAGTGTTTTCCCGCTTGTCCAGAAGCGAGGCGTCTTGTTTTTCGACAACGGCATAGGGCTTTCTGCTCGGGAGGAGGACAGGAAAAACGATGTTGTGCCGTATGTTGCCTTTTTCTCCATTGGCAAAGGTACGAAAACTGTCGGACAGCAGATTGGATACAAGTGTCAGGGAACAAAATTGTGCTTCGCTTCGCGACGGTTCTCAGTGATTACTCGGTGTGCCGGTGACGCCGTGTGGCGTTACAAGATCATTGATAATCCTAAGCAAACGCTGGATTTGCACTACGATCTCACACCCGCGGAAACGGTGGCGCCGTGGCAGATTTTGCGTAGCGCCATCCTGCCCGACGCGGATGAACGTACCACAGCAATTTTGAAAAGACTAGATGAACGATTTTTTCGAGAACAATTTTTGCACGGGACGCTCGTCGTCGTCGAGGAATTCGAGACTGATAGCTATGATGCGTACTTCTCCGTGGAAGAACGAATCAAGAATTACCTTTACAATTATATTCGCTTTTACACCGCGCATGGCGACGTTCGGCAAATCTCGCGAGATCAAGGATTTTCTCCAATCGATGTGAAGGCCGTTAGAAACCTTCTCAGGCCTGAGCGCTCTTGTAATCTCCAATATTGGATTGTCCGGGATCGTGGCGATGGCGGGTTGGAATCGATTCCACAAGGGTTTCCATATCTGTCCCAACTCGACGAGAAAAGTGAATCACCGGCAATGGTTCATCAACTGCGAAATGGGGGATTCCACGCCCGTCATGCGACGACCTTCAAATATGCAGATCGTCATTACAGCATTATTTTAGCGATCGACGGGAATCGACGTGCCTTGAATGGCTATCCCGAGTTGGCGAGACGGGGACACCGGAGATCGGGCATTACACTTTCTGACTTGCGTGGGCCATTGCTCGCGTCAAATGGTATCGTCGTGTGTACGTATCGTCAATTATTTGATCATCCGCTTTTGGAAAACGACTGGCGAATCCTGCAGGATGGTATGGAGCACTATGTACTCATCATCGACGGTACTTTCGAATTGGTGACAAACCGTGACGCTCTTGCGCCGAGCAGTTTGGCAATTCTTCGTGATCAGGAGTTCGTCAAGCAGATCCGACAATTCCTTCAAAACGTACGTCACTCGAAAGAGGGCGATATCCTCGATCAACTTATCGATCGGCTCAACCGCGAGACAACCCGGCATGAAGAAAACGCATACATCGAAAACAACGATCGTCTGCGAAAAGAAATTCCCGAGCGAGACTCTTTCGTCATCAAGAATCTCCCACCGCTTGGCGAAAGGCGTATCTACGCTCCACAGCGTGGCGAGGAGCACTTCGTGGGTGCACTTTATACCATGTTTACGTATCTGGTACCCCCCAAGCACCCGCTCACCTCGTATTGGACCCGCCCCTTGACATTTTCCAGTCTGGGTATCGATGCCATTGCGGTTGTCGATGAGCGAAAAGCATTAACAAACGGGAACCTGATTTCCGTAGAATACAAATATGCGTTCAATACTGCTGATGAATTCAATCACCCTTTGAGTGTCACTGAGCGCATCATATGTTGGCATCTATCTTCCCCCGAAATTGGGGACCAAGTTTCCGACATCTACAAGTACCGCGGAGTTGTCAAACGACATATCGAGTATGAGGGACACACGCTCGGGTTTGTGGTCGGCGATATCAGCAATGACCTTGAGCTGAAGGAACTCTTGCACGAAATTTATGTATTGTCTTTGCCGGCCTTGCTCCGCGTCACATTTGACGTTGCTTTCCGTTCTGGAGGAAAACCTGCCAAGACACAGAGCAGTCTCAAAGGTGTCAAAAGTCGCCGCAGTTCCAGGTCTTGACCTTTGGTGCAAATCCGTGATGTGAATGAAAGGTCTGACCGCCCAGGGCCCATCGCCGCCCTATGGCTCGACATTCTCCATTCTGACGTGGTAAGTCAGAAATTCTTTGACGAGGGCGGATAGCCGATGTATACACGCACTGCTATGGATACTCCCATCATCGAACGACTCGCCTTGTTACGTCGACGTCTGACCCGGCTCCGCGACGGTCTTTGACCTTCCCCGGCAGGCGCGACGCCTCGCCGAACTCGACTTCCTCCTCAGTACCAACGATCTTTGGCGCGACCGTGAACGTGCGGAGCAGCTCCTTGCCGAGCGAGCACGTCTTGGGGCGCAATTGGATCGCATCACGTTCGCCGAACGAAAGCTCGACGAAACGGAGGCGTTTGTCTCGCTTGCGCTCGAAGAAGATGATTCGAGCGCGCTTGTTGCTGCAGAATCGGACATAACATGTCTCGAATCGCATCTGCGGAAAAGCGAGCATCTTTGCGCTCCGCCCG
>DAOMZH010000690.1:0-6195 GCA_035437985.1 Polyangium sp. (in: bacteria)
AAGCTGCACCGACACGGTGAAAAATGGAGCCGAAACCGATGTGGATTGTGGCGGACCAGATTGCCCGGGTTGCGCCGACGGCAAAGTGTGTACGGTCGCAAGTGATTGCACGAGCGATCGGTGCTTGATTGGGGTTTGTCAAAACGCAACTTGTTCGGACACGATCGAAAACGGAAACGAGACCGACGTCGACTGCGGAGGTCCGTGCCCACCATGCGGCCCAGGACAAGGCTGTAGCCAAAACAGCGATTGCGCCGGAGGATCGTGCTCGGGTTCGGTTTGTCTTGCCACATGCACCGATGGCGTCGAAAACGCAAATGAAACGGACGTCGACTGCGGCGGTCCGACGTGCAACCCCTGCGCGGCTGGAGACACGTGCTCGGTGAACGGAGACTGCGCGAGCCAGCTGTGTATGAGCGGCGTTTGTCAATCTGTAACCTGCACCGACATGGTCAAAAACGGCTCGGAAACCGGAACTGACTGCGGCGGGGGCATGTGTCCTCCGTGCGCCGATGGTCTTGGTTGCACGATGGGTAGCGACTGCACGAGCGGCCGGTGTACGGGGAACGTTTGTCAGGTCCCAACATGCACCGATACGGCGAAAAACGGAGACGAGACGGACGTCGATTGCGGCGGCAGTTGTCCTGCTTGTGGTTTGGGCAAAACATGCGGGCAAAATTCGGATTGTCAGAGCGGGGTTTGTGGGCTCGGACAATGCGTCATCCAGCTATGTGGCGACGGGCTCCTGACGGGCATGGAGACCTGCGACGACGGAAACGCCACTGGCGGAGACGGCTGCAGCGCGTCGTGCACCCCGGAAATAGGGTTTACTTGCAATATGGCCTCGCCGACGCAATGCGTACCCAATTGCAATGACGGTCGAGTGGTCGGCGGCGAAGGTTGTGACGACGGCAATGGAATGAGCGGCGATGGTTGTTCGGCTACGTGCACCGTCGAAACGGGTTATGGCTGCACGGGTGCGCCGAGCATGTGCACGTCGATTTGCGGCGACGGCGTCGTGATTCTCATGGAGACTTGTGACGACGGCAATTCGTTCGGTGGAGATGGCTGCAGCCCGACGTGCACGATTGAAACAGGATTCAATTGTTCTGGTGCGCCAACGGTCTGCACGGCCATTTGCGGAGACGGAAAAATCGTCGGGTTCGAGGAATGCGACGACGGGAACACAGTAAATTTCGATGGTTGCAACAGCATGTGCGCCATTGAAACGAGTTATTCATGCTCGGGTGTGCCGAGCGTTTGTAGTGGTGTCGAATACGAGGCCAATGGATCGTGCGGTTTGGCCAACGGGCCCCTCCGTCCGCCATTTCTGCTCAATGGTCGTCTCGTACCCGCCGGAGATCAGGACTTCATTTCGATTACAATCCCGACCTATGCGGATCTCGACCTGCAAACGTTCGTGCCGGTGGTGGGCCAATGCCCGATTGGAAATGACCCGGTCATTACGGTGTTCGATTCAAGTTGCAATCAAATTGCAACGCACCTCAATGGTGGAATTGGAAATTGCTCGCGGGTCACGGCCATGGCCGATCCGGGCGTGCGGCAAATGCCTCCGGGTACGTATTACGTGCGTATCGACGACGCCGGAAACAATACCGTCATCAATGCCTATCAACTGGAAGTCAAGTACACGGCATTGTGTGGTAATGGTGTTCGCGAAGGATTTGAAGTTTGCGACGACGGGAATTTGGTCGACGGCGATATGTGCGACCCCAATTGTCGACCGCCGGCTTGCGGCAATGGCTACCAATCGCCTTCGGAGCAATGCGACGACGGAAATTTGGCCAGTGGCGACGGGTGCGATAGCAATTGCACAACCTCGCGCTGCGGCAATGGGGTCCTCGCGGGCCTCGAAGCATGCGATGATTTGAATACAGCAAATGGTGATGGTTGCTCGGCGCTTTGCATTCCCGAACAAGGCTGGACATGTACGGGTACGCCGAGCATGTGCGCATTCACTTGTGGCAATGGCCAAGTCACGGGTACCGAAAAATGCGACGATGGCAACATGGTGTCCACGGACGGTTGTAACAATAGTTGCACAGTCAATCCTGGTTACACGTGCGTGACGATGCCCGGCATGCCTAGCGTATGCACGTTCAATTGCGGCAATGGCCAAGTCACGGGCAGTGAGCAATGCGACGATAACAACATGAATGCTGGCGACGGTTGCAATGCCGTTTGTCAAACGGAACCCGGATATACATGCTCCGGTATTCCGAGCTCGTGTGTCGTGACCTGTGGCAATGGCGTAACCAACGGCAATGACCAATGCGATGACGGCAACATGAACTCCGGTGACGGTTGCTCTCCGACGTGTACCGTCGAAACAGGATATGTGTGCCGAGGCGCGCCGAGCATGTGCACACCCGTTGAAAACATTTGCAACGACGGATTGGACAACGACAACGACGGATTGGCTGATGCCGGCGATACCGATTGCCAGCTTCCGAGCTACTTCTTGCCTTGCGGGGCTGGCCAAACGCTCTATGTGTTCAAGTCTACCGACGTTCCCAAGCCCATACCCGATAACAACGTTTCGGGAATCACGAGCCTCGTGACGGTCACCCCCAATTCGGGTCGCATTGCGCGAGCCGCGGTGCTCTTCAGCATTCCCCATGCATTCGATGCCGACGTGGATTTGACGCTGATCCCCCCAACGGGAGCATTGCTCGACGTTTGTTCGGACAATGGCGCGTCAGACGATAATTTCACGGGCACGATGCTCGATACGACGTGCAGCTCGTCCATTACGCTCGGAACTGCTCCGTTCACAAAATGTTATCAACCGGAGACGTCATTTCTTTCCCTGGTCGAAACGCCAGCGGCTGGCAAATGGCAACTCAAAGTCGTCGATGACGCGATGAACAACACCGGGATCCTCAGCGGCTGGGCGATGATTTTCTGTACTGTGCCCTGAACGATGCCGCGCCCACGTACGCGACCAACCTGAAATTCCTACGCCCTCGAAACTTCGCGAATTGCTACGTGCTCGAAGTATATTCGAATCGTTACGCGGTCGAAGTATCTTGCAGATTGTTACGTTTGCGAATGATTGCGAGCAACGTCGTTCGGAAAATGGGTTCAGGGAGGAGTCGCCCGACAAACCCGCCATATGGCCCATAATTTGGCGGCACACGCACGTGAAAACGGCGGCGATTGGTCGAGTGCCCGAATTCCTGAAACAATCCAACGCAGCTTGAAATTGGCATTGAAGCAGGCAAATCGGCATAATCCGGCGACGAGAACGAAGTTCGCGAGACCAAATAGGATTCGGCCTTGACCCTCCAATCTGTCCATGATGTGGATTGATGTTGAATGACAGATCTTGGCACTTTCTCGGGCCGGATGAGGAGATAACGATTCATGAGTCGGTGGAAGCGCGTTTCGTCGGAGCGGCTCATCGTGACGACGTTGGTTTTGTTCGCGAGCTCGATCGGAGGCGTTGCGGGATGTGAAATCTTCTCGCAAGTCGATCGTTCGCAAATACCCACCAATGCGGGAGGTGGCGGAAACGGCGGTACAGCCGAGTCGTCATCCAGCACGGGGAGTATGACGGGCGGAATGGGAGGTGCTGCAGGTATGGGAGGTACCGCAGGCACTGGGGGCACCGGCGGAACGGGCGGAATGGGAGGTGCTGGCGGCATTGGAGGCGCTGGCGGCATTGGAGGCGCTGGCGGAACGGGCGGCACCGTATGCACACCTGTCGACGATAACAACGATTGCACGACGGATGAATGTGTCAATGGTCTGCCCGTGAATACGCCGGTGACGGCGGGCTCGATGTGCATGACCAATGGCGGATCGATGTGCGATCCTACCGGTGCGTGCGTCGAATGCCTCTTACCCGTGGATTGTGCAGGAACGGATGATGCCTGCCAAACTCGTACCTGTACGGCGGGTAAATGCGGATTCGACTATACTGCGGCGAATACTACGATTCCGACGCAAACGGCAGGTGATTGCAAGGTCACGGTTTGCGACGGTACGGGCGGACAAAAAGACAATACCGACGACACGGATCTGCCGGTCGACCAAAATGCCTGCACGGATGATGTGTGCAATGGTGGTGTGGCGTCGAATCCCAATCGGCCTGCGGGTACCAATTGCGGAATGAACGGCAGCGGAGATCCGCTCATCTGCAATGATGGCGGGCAATGCGTCGGATGTATCACGGGCGCCGATTGCACGGGAACGGATACCGAATGCAGCACGCGAACGTGTAACAATTCCATTTGCGGCGTGAGCTACACTCCGGCCAACACGCCCGTCATGATGCAAACGGACAACAATTGTCTTTTGCACGTATGCGACGGCTCCGGCGCGATCGTCGATATTGCCGACGATACCGACCTGCCGCTCGACGATGGCAATGCGTGTACGAGTGAAACCTGCGCAGCGGGTATGCCAAACCATCCGAATACGGCCGATGGTTCGCCGTGTATGGATTCGGATTTGTGTACGACCATGGACACCTGTCAAATGGGTGTTTGCACGACAGGCACGCCCGTCACCTGTATGCCCTCGGATCAATGCCACATCGCCGGCACCTGTGATCCAATGACCGGCATGTGTACCAATCCCAATGCCATGGATGGAACCATGTGCAACGACGGCAATCCGTGTACGCAAACGGATGCCTGTTCGTCCGGGACATGCAATGGATCGAACCCAGTCGTCTGCATGGCGTCCGACCAATGCCACGTCGCGGGCATGTGTAATCCGATGACGGGCATGTGTACCCATCCCAATGCCGCGGATGGCACGATGTGCAACGACGGCAATCCGTGCACGCAAACGGATGCCTGTTCGTCCGGGACTTGCACCGGGACAAACACCATCACGTGTATGGCTTCCGATCAATGTCATATCGCCGGTATGTGCGATCCGATGACCGGCATGTGCAGCAATCCTGTCGCGATGGATGGCACGATGTGCACGTCGGGCACGACTGCGGGCACCTGTGCAATGGGCACGTGCGTCGCGTGTGGCGATGGCATTTTGGGTGGAGCCGAAGCCTGCGACGACGGCAATGCGACCACCGGTGATGGTTGCAATGCCACCTGCGGCGTGGAATCGGGTTGGTCCTGTACGGGTACGCCGAGCGTCTGTACGCCGGTGTGCGGTGATGGAGTCATCATCGGTACAGAAACCTGCGACGACACCAATATGACTGCGGGCGATGGTTGTTCGAGCACGTGCCAAATCGAAATCACGTGCGCGGCGAATGAGACCAAAATCATTCTGCACAACAACACTTCGATCGCCATTCCCGATGGCAACATGACGGGAATTCTGAGCCCCGTGACGGTCAATCAAATCGGTGGCGTCACAAAGGCGGTGGCCGTCCTTCGTTCACTGACCCATACCTACGATTCCGATCTGGGCATCTACCTCGTTTCTCCACAAGCGGTACAACGAGAGCTCTCCACTGGAAATGGCAGCACCGACGATAACTACAAGAATACGACATTCGATGACGCTGCGGCTACTGCAGTCACAGCCGGCACCGCTCCTTTCTCGGGGCTTTTCCGACCCGAGCAAAGTTTGACGACGACCGCGGGGGCCGATTTCCGAAACCTCAATGGCCAAGGAACGTGGAATCTCAAAGTCGTCGATACTGCCCTTACCGACACCGGAACGCTCGAAGCATGGAGTTTGGCGCTCTGTATCAATCCCAATGCGTATTGCGGCAATGGGACGACCGAAGCCGGCGAAGAATGCGACGACGGCAATACCAACAACACCGACGCTTGTACCAATCAGTGTCGTTTGAGCTGCGGCGATCGTACGCTCACGGGTACCGAGCAATGCGACGATGGCAATCGCGTCGACGGCGATGGCTGCTCCAGCACTTGTCAGCTCGATATTGCTTGCGGCGCGGGTGAAGTGCAGGTGTTGCTCACGCAAAGCACGTCCACGGCCATTCCCGACAATGCGCAAGGCGGCATTGCCAGCTTCATCAACGTCGCCCAAGCAGGCGTCGTGCGCAAAGTCATTCCGACGATCAACATCACCCATTCCAATACGGGTCATGTCGATACGTGGCTCATTTCTCCCTTTGGCGTCGAGCGTGATTTGGCGACGGACATCGGGACTTCGGCGAACTTCACGGCCACGACCTTCAGCGATACGGCCGCGACGTCGATTACGGCGGGTGCTGCCCCCTATACC
>DAOMZH010000691.1:0-6194 GCA_035437985.1 Polyangium sp. (in: bacteria)
CGAAGAACATCAATTAAACGTGCGATTTCATCGTATTGGTTGTTTCGACGCGTATACTGAACACCAACGGGCGGAACAAGCCCATGAAAGTGCCGAAAGGCTTGCATCGTGGGGTATTCCGGTTCGTTATGTTTCGGGGGCCGAACTCAAAAAAGTCACGAGTGCAAAGGGAGTGGTCGGGGGTGTCGTCGATCCGGGCACGGGACAATTACACGGGCTCGATTTGCTGCGCGGCCTCGCGCCGGTCGTTGCCGGGTATGGCGTGAGCATTCATGAAAATAGCCCAGTGATTGCCATTGAAGAAGGTAAAACGCATGTGGTTCGAACGCCGGAAGGTTCGGTACGTAGTTCCGCGATGGTGCTCGCGACGAACGGATACACGGGCAAGCTCGGATATTTCAAGAATGGTGTTTTCCCGATGCATTCACACGTCATTGCCACGGAACCGTTGCCCTTGGAGCGATGGCGAGAACTTGGCTGGGGCGACAATGCCGGGTTTTGTGACGACATGGATCGCATTGCGTATACGAGCATGTCGGCAGATGGTCGGCTGTTGATTGGTGGCGGCGGAAATGGCGCGTATTCGTATGTGTATGGAGGGCGCACGGCATTTCCGACGGAACCGACGAAACAATTCGAATTCGTGCATGGCGTATTGAAAAAATACCTCCCGGACGCGAAGGACGTACGTATTGCGCAACGTTGGACGGGGACACTCGGCATTACGATGACCCGCGTGTGCAGCATTGGCGTGACCGGCGAATACAAGAACATTTTTCACGGGCTCGGGTACAGCGGTCATGGTGTCGTGCTGGCAAACTTGGCGGGGCAGGTGATTTGCGATTTGTATTCGGACAACCACGAACCTTGGCGCGATTTACCGTTTTACCAGCGAAAATTGGACGGAATTCCGCCAGAGCCGTTGCGTTGGGTGGGGTATCAGGTGTACACCAAATTCACCGGGCGCTCGCCACGCAAAAAGTTGGCCGATGACTGATCAGCCCCGCGAAATGAGACGTCGGTCGAAGATTTACGTGAACCCATTGATGATTTCCCAAAACCAGCTACCATCCGCGCGCTTGAACCCTTCCACCCCCCTGCAAAGAGGCCCATCGTGAGTGTCGCCGAAAAATTCGTCCAACTTCGAACCGAAATTCCAGGACCTGGCAGTCGCGCGCTGATCGCACGACGCGAAGCTGCAACACCACCCGGCGCGGCAAAACTCACGCCCATTGCCATCCAATCCGCACACGGTGTTCTCGTCACCGACGTCGATGGAAACCAGTTCATCGATATGGCCGGCGGCATCGGAACGCTCGCCGTCGGGCACACCCCAAAAGCCGTCGTCGAAGCCCTCAAGGACCAAGCTGAAAAACTCATTCACATGTGCGCGATCGTCGCGACGTACGAACCTGCCGTCGCTTTGTGTGAACGATTGAATGCGCTTGCTCCGGGGGATTTCCCCAAACGTACCGTCTTGATGAACAGCGGCGCCGAAGCCCTTGAAACGGCGGTCCACATTTGTCGCTCGTATACGAAAAGGCAAGGGGTCGTCGTGGTCGATGGAGCGTATCACGGACGGACGAACCTCACGATGGCCATGACCTCGAAGTTCAACTTGTTCAAAAAAGGGTTTGGCCCGTTTGCCCCGGAAATTTATCGTTTTCCATTTCCCAACGTGTATCGGCGGCCGGAGGGCATGTCCGCGGATGCGTGGGTCGATTATCATGTCGCGAACCTCGAGCATACGTTCATGGCCATTGTGGATCCATCGCATGTGGCGGCGGTGGTGATCGAGCCTGTGCTCGGCGAAGGAGGGTTTTTGCCGGTGCCCGCGCCGTATCTGCGCAAATTGCGAGAATGGTGCACGAACCACGGAATTGTGATGGTTTGTGACGAAGTGCAGTCGGGGATGGGTCGCACAGGCAAACTTTGGTCTTGCGAACATGCGGGCGTGGTGCCGGATATCATTACGACCGCGAAATCACTCGGTGCTGGAATGCCGATTTCAGCAGTGATTGGGCGCGAAGAGATCATGATGGCGCCGCATCCTGGAGGTCTTGGGGGTACGTATTCGGGCAATCCATTGGCGTGTGTCGCGGCTTTGGCGGCGCTCGATGAAATCACGTCGCCTGCGTTTCTCGAACGGGCAATCGTGGTGGGTGAACGAATGCGGAAATATCTCGATTCGATTGCCGAAAAACACCCCAAGTTCGTGGGCGACGTTCGGGGTCTCGGGCCGATGTTGGCGTTGGAGCTCGTGAAGGATCCCAAGTCCAAAGCGCCGTGGATGGAAGCGACGCAAGCTGTGACGGCAGCGGCGCTTCAGCGGGGTATCTTTTTGCTGCGTGCCGGGCTCTATTCCAATTGCGTGCGCCTTTTGCCACCGCTGATGATCTCCGACGCGCAAATCGATGAAGCAATGACGGCCATTGCGGCAGCATTCGACGATGTCGCCGTTTCGTTGGGGGTATCATGACCACGATTGCTGACCGCGACCGAATGTTCATCGGTGGAGCATGGGTCGAAGCTCAGAATGGGGGCCGCTGGCCGCTCGTGGACCCAGGCACCGAAAACGTTCTCGGCGAGGTCGCTTATGGCGACGCCGCTGATGCTCGGGCTGCTCTCGATGCCGCGGCCGAAGCATTTCCTTCCTGGTCCAAGAAAAACCCGTACGAGCGAGCAACGTTGCTCGAGAAGGCGGCGGACGTCATAACTTCCCGACTAGACGAGTATGCGCGTCGCACGACGGAAGAATCGGGCAAACCGTTTGCTCAATCTCGAGGCGAATGGTCTGGTGCGCCAAACTATTTGCGGGTCGCGGCGGAAGAAGCAAGGCGTCTCGGAGGTCGCTGGATTCCTTCGCGAATGTCCGGGCGGCGTATTGACGTGACCTACGAACCGCTGGGGGTCGTGGGGGTCATCACGGCCTGGAATTTCCCAGTGTACAACGTGAATCGTGCGGTTGCTTCGGCATTGGCTGCGGGATGTACGGCGGTCGTGCGACCATCGGAATACACGCCACGTTCGGCATTCGACTACGTGCGGGCATTTGCAGACGCGGGCGTACCCAAAGGCGTGCTCAATGTCGTCAATGGCGATCCGGCAGGAATGGGCCAAGCGATGCTCGATGATCCCCGGTGTCGAAAAATTGCGTTCACGGGTTCGACCCGCGTGGGCAAATTGCTGATGGATGGGGCGTCGCGGAATGTAAAACGTTTGGCCCTCGAATTAGGCGGCAATGCGCCGGTGCTCGTATTTCCGGACGTGGATGTCGAGGCTGTGGCGAAGTCTGGCGTGACGGCGAAATTGCGTAATGGCGGGCAGGTTTGCATTGCACCGCAACGTTTCATCGTTCATGCGTCCATTGCCGAGGCCTTCAAGAGCGCGTGCGTGACGGCAATGCGTCGAGAAGTGGTCGGACACGGAATGACCAAAGAAACGACCGTGGGACCGTTGATCAATGCCGCACAACGCGATCGCGTCGAACGACTCGTCACCAGCAGTGCCGCGAGCGGCGGACGTATTCTGCTCGGAGGCGACCGAGCCGGAACCTCGAGCGGATACTTTTATGCGCCCACGGTGATGGATCAATTGCCTCCAGATGCTTCGGTTTTACGAGAAGAACTGTTTGGCCCAGTCTTGCCCATCACGACGTTCGAGACCCAAGAGGAAGCCTTGCGCATGGCGAACGACACCGAGTATGGCCTGGCTTCGTACGTGTTCACGCGCGATTTGAAGACAGCCCTGACGGTTTCCGAGGGCCTGCAGTTTGGGCTCGTGGGTGTCAATGATTGGTATCCGGTGACGGCCGAAGCACCGTTTGGCGGAATGAAACAATCGGGACTCGGTCGGGAATCTGGTGTGGAAGGGATTCACGAATATGTCGACGTGAAAACCCGCTATTTCGGAGGGCTCGGGTGATGGCGGGCAAGATTCGCATCATCCGGCTCGAAGGATCACCCGAAGAACGGGGACGATTGCACGGAGAACTCCATCGCGACGGCATCCGCCGGTATACCGAGGAACGGGTCAAACTCGCCGCCAATGGAAGTTGGGCGGGACGACCGGCCACGGTGGCGGACATTTTGGCGCTTGCGGAAGACATGCTTCCGGCCCATCGAGCCTATTCGCCGGATTTGACCGCGGAAATGGAGGCGATGGCCCACGCCGCAGGAATCAGTGCGGCTGAGGCCGTGATCGTGGGAGGATTCACGGATTTCGTGGATGCCGTGCGGGCCCTCGGATCGGCAAAACCTCCTGAAGAAGATGATTGTACGGCCGTTGTCGCTCACGAATATCTCTGCCAAACGTGGGACATGCATGACAGCGCCACGCCGCATGTCGTGATGCTCGACGTTCGTGACGAAATACCAGCGTTGATATTTACGACCGAAGGGTGCCTTGCGCAGATTGGCATGAATGCAGCCGGAATCGCGATTGGCATCAACAATCTGGTGGCGAATGACGGCCGAGTGGGCGTGACGTGGCCATTCGTGGTGCGCAAGGTGTTGCAATGCAAAACGATTGAATCGGCGTTGGCTTGCGTGCTCGAGGCGCGTTTGTCTGGGGCCCACAATTATTTGCTGCTGGACGCGCAGGGACATGGGTACAACATCGAAGCCATGCCGACGCATGCAGCCGTCGTGCCGCTTGGTGATGAGCCGCTTGCGCACACGAACCATTGCATTGATCCCGAGGCGTTGCGGAGGCAGGCGGAGCGCGCGCCGGCATTGCTCGAATCATCCCAAGGTCGGTTGCAACGAGCGATGGAAATTGCGCCGCAATCGTTCGACCTCGACGCACTGATTGGGTTGACCCGAGATCGCGTGATTTGCAGGCGTTCCGAAGAACCGTACCACATCGAATCTTCAGGTGCGGTCGTGATGCGTCCGGCAACGCGTGATTTCTGGGCGGTGTGGGGAATTCCGGCCGATCACGAATACGAACGATTCGTGGTGGGATGAGCGTGGAAGACTGAGGCGCTAACCTCTAGAACCAAGTTGTCATGCCAAACCCGAACGTGGTTTGGGTCAAGGCATTGGGTGTGTCTTCCGTAGCACCGACTTCGCGCGTCACGTTTCCTTTGTAAAACAGCGGGAAGCTCGCCCGGTCATGACGGGCTTCGAGGCGTAGCGCGATGTTCGACGCCGGATGCACATCGACTGTGCCCGTGACCGAACCCATCAACGTCGAAGCTGTTCGTGATCGTCCCGTCGATTCCAGGGTATCTGCAAAGAACAAGTTGTCCCCATCTGTACCCGATACCGTCTTGACGATGTCGCCGCGCGCCACGAGCGAGAGCCACGAGGTTGGGTCGACCCGGGCCGTCAACGCCCCGCCAAACCATCCATCAATGGTCGATCCATGCGTCGGTTCGAGGCCCGAAAACGTTTGTGCACGAATGAAAAATGCATCCGTTGCGTGCCATTGACCATAAACATCGAACGTGTGTCGGGCATAGGGTCCACGCGAATCGCCAGTATCTCGCTCGTTGCCAACCATGTAGTTGAAGTAGAAATACGTCTCTTCGTCGTCCGGGTGTTCCCATTCGAGCGAAAACATGAAAGACTTGGCGCGATTGTTATCGATGACGATTTGATCCCAGCCATTGTAGACACCGGCCCGTGCCGTCCAGCCTTTGCCCAGGTCGTAATTGGCGCGTATGCCGCCAATTTGATAAGGCATCAAAGCGAAGAGATTGCCCGTTGACCACGTCCAGTTCAAATACGTCGCGTTCCATTCGGCCCCGAAAGGCACGTTGAATGCACCGCCCTCGATTGAAAGCCGCTCATGCGGCGTCGTCCACTTTGCGGTGACTTGTTGCAGCAATCGCCAGAGCAAATCTTTATCGAGCCCCCGCCCAGAATCCCAGAAAACCTCGGTCATGGCGCCAAGTTGGAGCTGCACCGTGCCGCTCACGGGCCCCTTCTCGAATTCGGTCGTGAGCATTGCGCTCTGCAAGCCAATCACGTTGTGGCGAAAATCGTAATAGCGCCACGCGTTGGTCCCATTGGAGGGGTTGTTCAAGTTGTAGAGATAAGACAACTCCACAGTGCCGTGGAATGTGACGAGGGGTTTTTCTTCCTCTTCTTTTTTCTCGTCGCCCTCTTCCTTTTTGGCGTTGCCTTCTTCCTTCTTGGCGTCGCCCTCTTCCTTTTTGGCGTTGCCTTCTTCCTTTTTGGCGTCGCCTC
>DAOMZH010000692.1:0-6193 GCA_035437985.1 Polyangium sp. (in: bacteria)
GGCGATCGAGCCGCCATATTCGTCTTTGCGGCGATTCGTCAGCGGCGAGAGGAACGACGCGCGCAAATAACCGTGGGCACAATGCAATTCGACCATGTCGAATCCGGCTTCATCGGCTATTTTCGTGGCGCGCACATAATCGGCTTTGACTCGGTCCATGTCACTGCGATCCATTTCGCGCGGAATCGGGCTATGCGGAAAATACGGAATCGCGGAAGCAGAAACGAGTGGCCAGCCGCCGTCTTCGAGAGGTTGATCCATGCCTTCCCAAAGTTTTTTCGTAGAACCCTTGCGCCCCGCGTGCCCTAATTGAATCCCGATTTTCGCCGTCGAGAATTCATGCACATAATCAGTCACTCGCCGCCAACCAGCTACGTGACTTTCGCGGTAAAGTCCAGCACAACCCGGCGTAATGCGCCCTTCTGCCGAAACGTTCGTCATTTCCGCAATGATGAGTCCTGCCCCGCCCATTGCGCGACTGCCATAATGAACCACGTGCCAATCGTTCGGCGCTCCGTCTTCTGACGAATATTGACTCATCGGCGAGACGACGATGCGATTGTCCAGCAAAAGCTGCCCCATGCGATAAGGCGTGAACATAGGTGGCGTGGACCCGTCGATTTTCATGCCTGATTGTTTTTCAGCTTCCCGCACCACCCATTCATTCAATTCATTCACGAGCGCCGGATCGCGTACTTTCATGTTTTCGTGCGTGACCCGCAAACTTCGCGTGAGCATGCTGAATTCGAATTGCCGAGGTTCGAGGGCCATGTATCGTTCGGTATTTTCGAACCATTCGAGGCTCACTTGGGCCGCGCGTTGAAATGCTTCGACCTTGGGTCGGCGATCCGTTTCATACGCTTGCAATGCATCGGCGATGCTTCGAGGATGAGCATCCAGGGCATCGGCCAAACTCATGGCATCCTCCATGGCCAATTTCGTGCCCGAACCAATCGAGAAATGGGCCGTATGCACCGCATCGCCCATCAAAACGACATTGTCGAAAAAGAATTGATTGCAACGAATCGTTGGAAAACTCCGCCAAACACTGCGGTTTTTCAACAAAGGATGCCCATCGAGGCGACGGGCGAACAACTTCTCACAATAAGCAATCGTTTCATCCTCGGTCGCCTGGTCGAGTCCCGCACGACGCCACGTATCTTCCCGACATTCCACGATGAACGTCGATCGATCCTCTTGATATCGATACGCGTGTACCCGGAACAACCCGTGTTCGTTGGCTTCGAAGTAAAACGTGAAAGCGTTGAAGGGAAATGTTGTACCCAGCCAAACGAAGCGGTTGGGACGCCAATCAATTCGCGGCTGGAACTGCTTTGTGTAGCGTTCGCGTACGCCGCTATTCACTCCGTCGGCGCCGATGAGCAAATCGCACGAGTGACGAAGCGCTTCGACATCTTTCACTTCGTCCTCGAAACGGACGTCGACCCCGACTTCGCCCGCCCGAGTTTGCAGGATGGTGAGCAATTTTTGTCGAGACAAACCGCTGAAGCCGTGACCCGTGGACACGCGCCGTTCACCTTTGAAGAAGGTGTGGATGTCGTCCCAATGCGCCAAGTTGGCGCGGATGGCGTCGTAGACGGGGCGGTCGACATCGACCAGGTTGTCAAGGGTCGCATCGGAAAAAACGACGCCGAATCCAAAAGTATCGTCGGAGCGATTGCGTTCGAAGACGGTTATTTCACGCGCTGGGTCGCGTTTTTTCGCCAAAATAGCAAAGTACAAACCACTGGGCCCGCCGCCGATGCACGAAATCTTCACCGTCTCGTTCCTCCGCGCTCGCGAGGGGAAACCACGTTGGCGCGCGCGTCAAGAGGCGAATTCACAATTGTGGACCTTGCCGCGGGCCCGCGAGTTTGCCATCCTTGCACTATGAAGATGTCATCACGTTTCGTCACGTCGTTGCTTGCCGCTGCCCTGGTTTTTCCGGCATGCAACAACAACAATTCAGCGCCTGCACCGACAGGCTCGGCGGCACCCGCGCCAGCTGCTCAAAATTCCGAATCGAAGCCATTGGCTGCGGGTGATGCAGCGCCGGATATCACGCTGAAGTTGCACGATGGCAAAGAGGTTCGTCTTTCCAGTCTACAGGGAAAACAGGTGCTCGTGTATTTTTATCCGAAAGACGATACGCCGGGGTGTACGATCGAGGCGCAAGGATTGAAAGATGGTTGGGCGGACATTCAGGCCGCGGGCCTGGAAGTGTATGGCGTATCAATGCAGGATGCCGAGAGCCACAAGGCATTTATTGATAAATACAGTCTGCCATTTCCGCTCGTCGTGGATACGGATGGCGCGGTCGCGAAGGCATTTCGAGTGCCCACGAAGATGACATTTGCGTCGCGGCAATCGTTTTTGATTGGCAAAGACGGAAAAATCAAGCAAGTGTGGCTCGACGTGAATCCAAAAGAACACGCAGGAGCGATATTGGCGGCGGCGAAGAGTTGAGATTCACGCCTCCTGGCCCTTGTTTGCGTCGCAAGCACTCCCTATCGTAGCGGCGCTATATGATGCCTTCGCTCCCCGCGCTCGTCTTTCGCGCCTTTTCCACCACCGTGCGTTCACGCTTCCGCAATGGCCCCTTGTTTCCGGGCTGGGGCTTTTCGTTCGAGGTCACCACGCGGCTGCTCAAATTCCGCGCTGCCGCAGTGAACGAATTGCCCCTCGAAGAACAGCAGCGCTTGCAGGAAATCGCGGGCGATCAAGAAGCCAAGCGCATGAAAGGCAAGGTCGACCGCTCGAGCGCGCGAATTGGGGGCATCGACGGCGAATGGTTTGTGCCCAAAGGAAAAACGCCCAAGCGCGTCATTCTTTATTTCCACGGTGGAGGGTTTATCGTGGGCTCGAGTCGCACCCATGGCGAAATGCTCATGCGGTTGTGCCTTGCCGCGGATGCGCGTCTCTTCGCGCCGAATTATCGTCTCGCCCCGGCGCACCGGTTCCCGGCGCAAATTCACGATTGCCGCGCCGTTTATGAAGCTCTTTTGGCCGATGGCATTCGTGCGCAAGATTCGATCATTGCCGGTGATTCCGCAGGCGGCAATTTGTCCATTGCCGTTCCCTTGGTTTTACGCGACAACAACGTTCCTTTGCCTGCAGCCATTGCTGCTTTGTCTCCATGGGTCGATGTGGCCCGACGAGGAGGTTCCCTCGCGGCGCACGAAGCTTATGATTGGGCGGCGCCTGCGGATTTCGACCGGTGGGTTGAATATTACCTCGACAAACACGATCCCCGAGACCCTCTTGTGTCCCCCATTTACGCGGATTTGCACGGTTTACCCCCGTTGCGCATCGACGTGGGAACGGCTGAAATGCTCCTCGACCAGGTTCGAGACTTCGCGGCCCGCGCAAAAGACGCGGGGCTAAAAGTAGATTTTCGCGAACTGCCGGGAATGATTCATAATTCGTACTTGCTCGCCGGATACTTCCCGGAATGCCAAGCAGCCATCGACGATCTCGGCGCGTGGATGAAAAAGACCGTCGTCGTTTGAGGCTGTTTCTACATACAAAAATCTTCCGTGACGAACAGCAAAAAAACGAGTAGAGAGACGCCCATGACGCAAAAGGTCCCTCTCGTCGGCATCATCATGGGCAGCAAAAGCGACGCACCCACGTTGCGCCATGCGTGGGAAATGCTCGACAAACTCGAAGTGCCTTACGAAAAACGCGTCGTCAGTGCGCATCGTATGCCTGATCAAATGTTTCGTTATGCCGAAGAGGCCGAAACTCGGGGCTTACGGGTCATCATCGCCGGCGCGGGCGGGGCCGCCCACTTGCCCGGTATGATTGCTGCGAAAACGTTGGTCCCGGTGCTCGGTGTCCCCATTCTGTCGCATGCTCTGCATGGGGTTGATTCGCTTCTTTCCATTGTGCAAATGCCCGGGGGTATTCCCGTGGGAACTTTGGCGATTGGCGATGCTGGAGCGAAAAACGCCGCGTTATTGGCGGCGCAAATTCTAGCCTTGCATGATCACGTATTGCGGGAACGATTGCAGCAGTTTCGAGCCGAACAAACGCGTGTGGCATTGGAAAGCGAGGTTTGACCGATGTCTCATTCGACAAACGCCCCTGTTTTACCTGGCGGAACCATTGGTATTCTCGGCGGCGGGCAACTCGGACGCATGTTTGCCATTGCCGCACGGCGAATGGGATATCGCGTGCACGCGCTCGATCCAGCGCAAGATGGCCCCGCGGGGCAAGTGGCCGACGTCGAATGGGTCGCGCCGTACGAGGACCTTGAAATGGCGCGAAAGTTCGCCGCGGCGGTGGATGTCGTGACGTTCGAATTCGAGAATGTGCCCGCAGAAACGCTCGCCGCTGTTGCGGAATTACGGCCCGTGTACCCGTCGCCTCAGGTGCTCGATACGTGTCGTCATCGATTGCGGGAAAAAGAATTTTTGCAAAGCAATGGTTTTCCCGTGGCCGCGTTCGCCCCGGTGCGCTCCGCGGATGAACTACGCACGGCATTGCAGCGCTTGGGCACTCCGGCGATCCTCAAAACAGCCGAATTTGGTTATGACGGCAAGGGCCAAGTGCGTATCGATGATGTTTCCGTGGCCGACGAAGCATTTGTCAAAATGGGTCGTGCGCTCGGCGTGCTCGAGGCATTCATTCCATTTTCGTGTGAATTGTCGGTCGTGGTGGCGCGCTCGCGTACGGGAGATGTCGTGCCGTTCGAGGTCGCCGAAAATCGTCATGAAAAACATGTGCTCGACGTTTCGCTCGTGCCGGCGCGTGTATCGGCGCAGACGCGCGCGAAGGCGCGGGACCTTGCTTGTGCGGTCGCGCGAGCGCTCGATGTGGTTGGCGTTCTCGGCGTCGAAATGTTTCACTTGCCAAACGGCGATTTGGTGGTCAACGAACTCGCGCCTCGTCCTCATAATTCTGGGCATTTTTCATTCGATGCCTGTGTGACGAGCCAATTTGAGCAACAATTGCGGGCGGTTTGTGGATTGCCGCTCGGTGATCCGACGCTGCTTCGTCCGGTGGCGATGGCGAATTTGATGGGCGAATTGTGGGGGGCAGGGGAGCCGCATTGGGCAGCAGCGGCCGCATTTCCCGAAGTAAAGATTCATTTGTATGGAAAGATAGAAGCAAGAGCTGGGCGTAAAATGGGGCATTTGGTGGCTATGGCGGACACCGTGGGGCAAGCGGAGAGTCGCGTTTTGGCAGCGCGGGAACGTCTCCTTGCGCGCGTCTAAGAAGGTGTTCAATAGGTTTTTACTGCGGATCGCGATAGCCCTGGGAGCGGTTTGATTTTGCGGCGTTTGCGGCGGGGACCCCGCTGTTTGAGCCCGCGCAGCGGGCGAGTTCTGGGGGGTCCGGGGGGAAAAATCGAACCCTCCCGGGGCGGACAACCCCGGATTTTGCTGGCAATATCTGTTCAACACCCTCTAAGTCGGGCGTACTTCACGCCTGCATACGCGCAAAGGCGCGGGCCGCAAACGCGCCGAGGACCAACGTCGTCAGGGCAACGACGCTCAGGTCGACGGCGAGCGGAAAATGGTTCACCCCGACAAACAGAGCTCGGGCGCCGTCCACGGCATATGACATGGGATTGAGACGCACGACCATTGCGAGCGCGGGGGGCAATCCTTCCACGGGGTATAGGGCCCCCGAAAAGAAAAACAGGGGCTGAATCAAAAAATTCACAATCGATCCGAAGCCCTCGAAGGTTTTCATTCGTGAAGCCACGATGACCCCGAGTGCGGTTACGCCCATCCCGAATACGATGAGCATTGGCAGGGCCAAAAGTGCGCCCCCGATCGAGAATCGGGCTCCCAACAGCGGTGCAGCAATCAACGTAATCGTCACTTCCAAAAGCGCGGTCACGCTTGCGGAAATCATCTTAGACAAGACAAACACCATTCGCGGCACGGGCGACACGAGCAATTCCTTCAAAAATCCGAATTCGCGGTCCCACACGATGGAGATCGCGGCGAACATGCTCGAAAACAAGACCGTCATCGTCACGACGCCGGGCACGAGGAATGAAACGAAATCCACTCCATTGTGTCCTGCACCCGCCCCAAAAGACGAACGAAGCCCAAATCCTACAGCCACGAGCCATAACAGTGGCCGTACCGCGCTGGTCGCGAGGGTTTGGCGATCGCGCAAAAACTTGAGCACATCTCGCCGGCACAAATGATAAATGACTTCAAATGTCAACGCTCCT
>DAOMZH010000693.1:0-6193 GCA_035437985.1 Polyangium sp. (in: bacteria)
CGGAATCTTGATTGGCATCGTGCTCGTACGCGCGACAGCGACCGATTCCAACGTGACTGCGCAATCGAATTCCAGTGCAACATTGGCCACTCCTTCGGCATCGCCATTGCCGGAAGTCGCGCGTGCTGAGCCCATGGAATCGGCGCAAGCCGCGGAGCCGGAAATGGCCAATCCCATCGCCGAGGCGTCTGCGGCCCCAAGTGCCTCGGCTGCTTCGCCTGCGCCTGCGATTGCCGCAAACTCCAAAAAAACGTCAAAGACCGCGAATACTTCGACGAGTCCGCTCAAAACGATCAAAACGACGACGAAAAAGATCACCGACGCGATACGTGACAAGTTCAAGTGAGGTCGTTTTCTTCGCGCCAACTTTCCTATTGGATCACAATGAGGATCGCGGCGGAGCATACCGAAAAAAGCACGCGATCGCCGAAAAATGCCGAGGCGATCTTATTTGGATATTTTGACACGCTGGCTGCGTACCTGCACCTGCGACGCCATGAGGCGGATCTGTCGCGCGTGATGCTTGTAGCTGGTCGCAAACCAAAGCCAAATGGTCACGTGAGGGCAACGACGCTGGTCGGTGAGCAGCGCGAAGTGTCACACACGCCGCAAAGAGGTGGTCGGCGAGCAGCACGAAGCGCCGAGCGTGACGGTTAGGGCTGGTCGGCGAGCAGGCGGTTACGTGGCGTTCATTACGATATTGAGGTAATTTTGCACGTAATGCAATAAGCTCAGCCTTCAACCGCACTTGCACCGTCCAAAACGGGCAATCGTCTTCCATGTGCGTTAGAGCGGCACGCATTTTGGCTTTTCGGCTTGGTAAAGACCAACGCGACGATATCGAGATGCTTCGTCAAGAAATTGGCGCTCGAGCGAATTTGGTTGCTGGCGCAATCGTCGTCCGTTCGAGACGAGCATTGCATTGCCGAGCATCAACGCAATGCGTCTGGCGAGGTCACGTTGTTTACGGGGCTCGGTCGTTGCGCGTCAACGTTATCCATCTTGCGATAAAAACTCTGGCATTATTCCCCCCAGTTGCATATCATTGTTGAATGCTGCCGCAATTTGTTGGCAGTCAAGACAATTGAGGAGGACGCCGTGAAAAAATTTTGGCTCGTCCCTTTCGCAATGATGCTCTCAACCCCCGCGTTTGCCGCGGAAGTGTCGGTGATTGAAAGCTACGACGCTTCTATTGGCGAGTTACCGGAGGGTGTCGCCGTTGGACCAGACGGAGATATCTATGTGACGCTTGCAGGTACCGGTGAGCTCCGGCATCTGGATCGTCAGACATACACGGGGGGAACACTGGCGTCATTCGATGTAGGATTTGGATTCCTCCTCGGAATGGCGTTCAACGGGCCGGATCTTTATGTGGCACTTGCATCGTTCGTCGATGCTACGTCGGGAGTTTGGCGCGTCTATCCAAATGGCTCGAAGACCCGCGTCGTTGCTTTCGGCGGCAGCGAATTTCCCAATGATCTCACCTTCGACAAGGCTGGAAACATGTATGTCACGGAATCGATTTCTGGTTCCGTTTACAAGATTCCCGCTGGCACGACATCGCGCGAATTATGGATTCAAGATCCCCTGCTCTTTGGCGATGTGACGCAATCCCCCGTGCCTTTTCCGATTGGCGCCAATGGGCTTGCGTATGATGACGAAACCGACACCTTGCTCGTGGCCAATTCGCAATCTCCGCGGATTGTCGAAATTGAAGATGTTTGCGGATACGCAGGTGCTGTGAACGTATTGGCCGAGGGCGAACATTTGCGAGGAGCGGACGGCATTTCGATCGACAAAAATGGCGATGTCGTCGTCGTTTCCAACTTCTATTCGACCATCTATCGTGTCGATCGGGCCTCGGGTGCAGCCGAAGCATTGGCGACTGCTTCCAATGGCCTCGTCTTCCCGTCGACCGTAGCATTTGGGCAACACGGCCGAGACAAACGCTCGTTGTTCATCGCCAACTTTGGGTTTGGCGCCGGTCCCTCCGCTCCCGTGGGGTTATTGAAAATGTACTACGGCGAAAAAAGCGAGAAACATCCGGCAGGTCGTTGAATACTCTCCCAAGCACGTGACTTCTTCGCCAACTTGCTGGCGATCGTGCAATTCACCCCCGAACTGAATGATTCGACACCCATCGGTCACTTCAATGACCACGGTCGGGGTGTTCCCGTAGGCCACATCATTCGAGCACGCTTACGAAAATCCCTTTTCTGCCCATAATGGTACGCTCATTCACCCGCCAACGAAATGACATTTGGTGGCTTCGGTGATTGACAGTCGGGCGTTTTCCTTGAATGATCGTGACGACCAACAACCATAGGCGGGTCGTGACACAAGTGAAAGAGGGCTCCAAACCTCCTGAAACCAAATTGATATTCGAGCGCCATTTGCGGCTCATCATGCGAGTTGGGCCCATGATTGCCAGTGCTTATGGCATTGCGGCGTATGTGTTTCGCAGCTGGGTACTCGCAGCGTGTGTTCTGCCCATCGTCTCGGTGTTGGCGGCATCATTTTTGGCGCGGCATTTTTACCGGACGAATCGTGTCCAACTTGCTGCTTTGGTTCTTGGGTATATCATTCAAATCGCGCTGTTTGCGACCGGGTTCATCATTCCGGAGTTCGTGGGAATCATTCCGATTGTTTTGATGATTGCGGTGATGTTCGTCATTCCCCATGTGAGCGGTGCGGAATTGCGTCCTTTTTTGGCGTCGATTGTCTTGACGAACGTTGGTTTGGGCGTCATCCGTTTCGTTGTTCCTCCGCGATTGACGCTTGCGCCAGATAAGGTGCTTTTGTTGCGTTTGGCGTTCGGAATGGTAGCAACCATGGTCGCGCTTTATGTCCTTTATCAATTTTCGAATGCGATGAAGGAAAACCTCGAGCGGGCCTTGGCCACGAAAAACGCCCTTTCCCGATCGGAGCGGGCGCAGCGGGAAGAGCGCGTCAAATTGGCGACCACGCTCGATAACATTGCCCAAGCCGTGGTCAAACTGAGCGCCGATTTGCGCGTCGCGTACATCAATCCTGTGGCGCGCGAAATGCTCGGCGTCACCGAAGACGTCATTGGCGAAGAAGTCGGTCGTGTGCTCACGCTCGTTACGCCTGATGCCAATGTGTCGATTGAATCCATCGAGCGGATTGCCCGTCATCAATATTCCACATTGCCCTTGCCCGAAGGTGCGGAGATTCGTTCGTCCGATGGAACGGTGTATCCTGTCGAAGGAACGTACACGCCTCTTTTGCCAAGTGGCGCAGTCTTGAGTTTTCGGGACGTGGGCGAGCGTATGCGTCTCGATGCTTTGCGTAATGAAAAAGAAGCGGCTGAAGCGGCAGCCGCTGCACGTACGCAATTTTTGGCCAATATGAGCCACGAAATACGTACGCCGATGAATGCGGTCATTGGCATGACTGGCTTGTTGCTCGATACGAAACTCGACAAGGAGCAGCATGAATTCGTGGATACGATTCGAACGTCGGGCTCCCATCTTTTGTCGATCATCAACGATATTTTGGATTTCTCGCGATTGGATGGGGGAGTCATCGAATTCGAGCATTATGCATTCGATGTCCGAACGTGCATTGAAGAATCACTCGAATTGGTCGCGCCAATGGCGGCGGAAAAAGGCATTGAATTGTGTTTGGTCGCGCAGCCCCAGATTTTTAGCAACATCATGGGCGATGCCGGGCGATTGCGCCAAGTGCTCGTGAATTTCGTGGGTAATGCCATCAAGTTCACGGCAACGGGGGAAGTTATCGTCCGGGTCGAACAAGATCCGCTCGACGGTGGCCAATTGCGTCTGCATTTCTCGATTGCGGATACGGGCATTGGCATATCGCCGGAACAATTGCCCCGCCTCTTCAAACCTTTTGGTCAGGCCGATGCTTCGACGACGCGCAAGTTTGGCGGGACAGGTCTTGGCCTGGTCATTTCCAAGCAAATCATCGAGCGCATGGGCGGCACATTGTCGGTCGAAAGCACGGTCGGAAAAGGCAGCACGTTCTCGTTTTCGATCGTGGCGTTCGTCGTGCCCGACCGAGTGACGGAGCACCACGTCGTTCCGGTGCTTCGTGGTAAATACGTCTTGATCGTCGACGATAACGCCACGAGTCGCCGCATCATGCGAGCTGAATTGGAATCCCGCGGAATGGTCGTCGACGAAGCGGCTGGGGGACGCGCCGCACTTGGGAAGCTGCAAGAACGCGAATTCGACGCCATCGTCATCGATTATCACATGCCCGAAATGGATGGCGGGATGCTGGCCAAAGAAATTCGAAAATCCCCACAATACGCATCCATACCCCTCGTTCTGCTCAGCTCGCTAGGAATGACCAAAGAATCGGCGCCTCCGGAATTGTTCGATGTTCGGCTGACGAAACCCGTGCGTATTGCACAACTCGAAGCGAATTTGATCCTCTTGCTCTCCGAAGAACGCATTGGGGCTGCGCCAGCTTCGAAAATTTCCGACCCGGGAGAGCTGGCCTCCAAGCCGTTACGTATTCTCTTGGCCGAGGACAATCCGGTCAATCAACGCGTCGCTATGCTGATTCTCCGTAAACTAGGATATCGCGCCGACGTCGTTGGCAATGGCCTCGAAGTTGTGACGGCTGTCGAACGGCAGCAATACGACGTGGTGCTCATGGATGTGCAAATGCCCGAAATGGACGGAATCGAAGCGACGAAAACCATTCGTCGTAAAATTCCGGCGGACAAACGTCCGCGGATCATTGCCATGACCGCGCATGCCATGGCCGGCGATCGCGAACGATGCATGGAAGCAGGCATGGATGATTATTTGAACAAACCCATTGAGATTACCGCATTGGGATCTGCGCTGGGCCGATCGGAAAGAAAATCTAGTCAATCCTCGGGTAGTCGATCCGCCGTGCAAGTTGCGCGCTTCAATCCGGTTCGCCTCCAAAACTTGACCGAACTCGCCAAACTCACGGGGGAAGATATCGTCGGAGAACTCGTCACCGCATTCACCAACGATTCTGAAAAAAGTTTGCGCATCATGGCCCAAGCACTCGAAGCGCGAGATGCCAAGACGCTGGAACGAGCGGCCCATAGTTTCAAGTCCACGTGCGCCAACCTCGGCGGCGAACACATGGCTCAACTTTGTCAAATTCTCGAAAATCAATCTCGAGACGGGGAACTCACCAACGCTGCTGACCTGATTACCGTCATCGGTGTCGAATCCAAAACTCTGCACGTCGAACTGCAAAAATATTTGCAAAATGCGACCTAGCAAAGGGGCCAGGCCGCTCGGGCGAGCCTATTCATCAACGGGCTGCCAAGCCGGCATTTTTGCAAACGTAGGTCCATTCTCGTCGTGGGCGTTACGGGTCGCTTGCGCACGATTTCCGCGCGCCTCGATGCGCTGGGATCTGCGAGACGAGCATTGACGGCGCTTTGAAAATCAGGTCCAATGCGCACCATGGGCTTGAAATTTCTGCGGCCGCTTCGGGCAGTTGCCGTCGTTGGTGCAGTATCCGTCGTGTTTTCTGCATGTCAGGAGCCGACGCAAATCACGTTGGAGATTCGGACAGACCTCGACTGTTCCGTCGAACCCAACACGGCGATCGTCGTCGGCGCGCGGGGCACCGAGAGTTCGACGCCAGGCACGGTCACGGACATGTGCATGGATGGCCGAATCGGCGCCATTGTGCTCTTGCCGCGAAGCGCGAAAAACGAAGGCATTTCGGTCCGGATCGTTACGGGCATCGGAGCCGGGTACACCGCCGAAAAATGCCTGGCGCAACCCGAACTGCAGGATGACTTCACCAAAGGGGTCCTCGAAGGTTGCATCATTGCGCGGCGCACGTTGAATTTCATTCCCCACACGCCACTCTATTTGCCCGTCACGATGCGTGGTGGTTGTCTTGGCGAACCCTGCGATCCGAACAGCACCTGCGTCAAACGTGGCTCATGCACGCCGGCAGAGATTCCCAATCCCACCGACTGCGCCGACCCCAATGGTTGCCCATTGCCCGGTGAAGAAGCTGGTGGTGCTGGTGGTGCTGGCTCCGGAGGGTTTGGCGGGACAGGCGGGTCTGGCGGGACGAACGCAGCGAGCAGCTCTGGCAGCGGCGGTAGCTCCACAAGTGCCAGCTCGTCCAGCTCGAATAGTTCAAGCTCGAACAGTTCGACAGGGACCGGTGGTTTCGGCGGTGCTGGCGGCATGAGCAG
>DAOMZH010000694.1:0-6191 GCA_035437985.1 Polyangium sp. (in: bacteria)
GCAATCGTGCCGCCATTGTTCGTCGTGGCTACCAAGTCCGCCGAGCCGTCGGAGTCGATGTCGCCTGCCGCCAAACCACCTGAATTGTCCAGCCAAACTCCAGCCATTCCGATGTCGGCTTCGATCTCCGTTGCCCCAACGGAATAATGCTCGGTCATCGTCCCATCGGGATTACATGCCCCCGACAAAACGCGCAACGCTCCGGGTTGATTGCAACACCCGTCTTCCTGAAATCGATACGTGATGAACGCGATGTCCGGAATATCATCCGTCGTCACCATTCCATCTCCGTCATCGTCCGTCAAATTTACAACGACGGGAGTCATGACGACGTCGTCGCGTCCCATGTATGTAGCGGCAGGACCATTCCACGCGCATTCCATTTCAGCATTAAACGTCCCGGCGGTCGGGACAAACACGCAGGCCTGATTTCCCCCACCCGCGCCGCCGGCTCCTCCGTCACCCCCACTGCCACCCATACCGCTGGAGCTACCGACAGGAAATAAGGTGCCCCCTTCGCCATTTCCTCCAATTCCTCCATTCCCGCTGCCGCCTTCTCCGCCGGCGTTCGTGGAACCATTCCCCCCGGTTTGTTGGGTATTGGTCGTATCGCTGCACGATGCCGTCATCGCGCCAAACGACGTCGCGATGACGAAAAGACCCAAAAGCATATTAGATCGAGTGATGTTGCGCATGCGGCGAGCGTAACTGAAATCTACGCTGCCGGGCAGGGAAAAGTACGCGTTTTCAGAATTTGTGCGTCGAAGCGGAGCCTCGTCCGCGCCTACGATCGAAAACGTGCATCGTACATGAAGGCGCGTTTCGCTGTCGCTTCTTTACCATCAGGATTACGCACGACGATATCGACCATATCCCCGTTTTTACCCGGAGGTGATTTGATTTCCAGCGAATTAGCCGAGACAAACTTGACCCTGCCGACCGATTTGCCGGCAATGAGCACCACCGAGTCCGCCGTGAAGTTCTTCCCTTCGATCGAAATCTCAGTTCCGCCATCCACCGTACCCTTGTTTGGCGAGACAGACTCGATCGTTGGAGCCGGTGATGGGTCATATCGATAGGCGTTTTTCGTCACGTTAACGCCCGTATCGCCGCGACCGATTTCGACATCCACGAATCCAGCCAATTTCGACGCTGGTGCAATCGTTTCGATCATCGTCGATCCGCGCACGGCCACATGTTTTGGAGATTGACCGCCAATGCGCAGAAAGCAGTTCGCATCGAAAAACTCGCCTTCGAGGACGAGTCGCGTGCCTCCGACCATGGGACCATTACGCGGCGTTACCGAATCGACGCGCGGACCCGGGCGCACGTTGTACGTAAATGCGTCCTCGCGCCGGACGACGATTCCGTCTTTGTCGATCAATTCGACAGCAACGTTTCCTGCTTCATGTCGTGGCGGCAATTCCACTTCGATTTCTTTGCGGGAACGCGTGCGCGAAATGCACCGCACTTCGCCGATACGGACGACGGTTTGGGCATCGAAGTTTTCGCCGAGCAAATAAATCAATTGCCCGCCTTGACAATACCCAGAACTCGGGCGCACTTCGATCAGCATGGGTGGCGTGGGCTCGGGATCATATCGAAATGCACCCTTTTTCGTAACAACTTGCCCATCCGGATGCTCGATGACGACATCCATCACGCCTGGTGCTTCCACGCGCGGCGTGATGACTTCCATCAATGTTGGGCTTTTCCAGGTGAAAATTGCCTCATTTCCACCAATCTTCAATTTGCAACGCGGATGAAAATCTCCGCCGGTGATCATGATGCGTTTGTCTCCCGCAATCAATCCGGAATTCGGCGTTACGTCATCGATGTGCGGTGTGGCCAAACGATAGGTAAAGATATCCGGTGCAATGGACAGCAAACCGTCGGGATTCGTCACCCGCACTTCACCATGGAACAAGTCGTCTTGGGGTGGCGTGACGAAACGAAGCCGTTTGGGGCTTTCAAAAATGACTTCCGGGGCGCGATTTGCGAAAAACGTAATGCGACAGTCTTTCTCGAAATTGCGGCCCTCGATGACCATTTCCGTCCCGCCACGCGGAGAACCTTCCAATGGGAAAAACTTTTCGATCACCGGGCCTTCGGCGTAACTCACGTCGATCACCGCGCGTCCGTGCTCGCTTTCGACCGAGATCGTAGCAACTCCCGCTGGTTGTGGCGGCAATGTCACGTCGAGCGTAAATGCATCTTTGCCCGAAATATCGGCGCATGGTGTTCCGTTGACCGTGACGCGACAATCGTCGGTCAGATTCGCCCCAAACAGCGTAATGCGTCCGCCGGCAATCATCGAAAAACGTGTTGGGCGGGCAGCCGTGATGATCGGACCTGGGTTCGAGACCATTGGCGGCGGTGCTGGCGGAGCCTCGACCACCAGCTCTGCGGGTTTGTCTTCCTGTACGGCCGATTTTTTCGCGTTGGATTCGAGTTTGTCTTGGACAATTTCGGGGGGCGCAACTTCGGCCGGCGGTTCGACGAGCGGCGGGGGCGCAATATCGGGGATTTTTTCTTCGGCGGGTGCGGCGGCATCGGGGGTCGATACTTCGGCGGGTACAGGCGCGACGAGCACGGGTTTGTCAATCAGTGCTGGAGGCTCGACACGTGCTGGTTGTTGACGCGGTTCCCAAAGCTCGACGTTGCGGCCATCGGGATCCACGAGGGCGGCAAAGAGTCCCGCAGGCCGTTCGACAATCGGACCGAAATCCATTCCATCTTCGCGGATACGCATCGCAATGGACTCGAGTCCCGACACACGAAACGAAAGTGCACACTCTCGTCGCCCATAGGGCAATGGCGCGCTGGCTCGTTCGATGATGATGCGCGTGCTTTTTCCTGCGCTCACCGATTCGTAACGATCGGTTCCCTCGACACGATCGAACGACAAACCTGCAACCCGCGCATAAAACTCGCTCGCTGCTCCGGGATTGCCAGAATAAATGATGATCTTGTCGAGACCGAACGTCGCCATGGATCCACCTTTCGGCGGGCATCCTACCAGATGCACCCGCGTTAGGGAAGATTGAATGGATTGCCAAAGAATGTGCAGATGAACGGTAAAAACGCAGTGGATCAGGTGGGCGCGCGACGGGCTCGTGCGTCGACGGCCGCCAGCGCGTGGTGCATTCGCGAGAGGGCATTTTGGTGAGCGACGTGCGTAATGGCGCCGAGGATGGCTTCGTCGGACAAACCCAACGATCGCAAGGCGATCACGTCGTCTGCGTTCATGGCCCAAGGAGTTCGGGTCAGTTTTCGAGCGAATTCGACGAGTTGTTTTTCGGCGTCGTTCCGTGGACGAACCTCGCATTCTAGATGCAGCGCGCCCGCGTCACACAATTCCTCCATGACGATTCGAGCCAGAAGTCGACGGGTCGTCGTTTCGAGCGGCACGTTGCGCTCCAGGTGCAAAACGCGCCAAGGCGTGAGCATGGCCGTGATTTGCGGTGCGCCAGAAAACGCAGGCAGAGACGAACCATCCACAGCTTTGTTCCAATCCTCCATTGGAATACGTGGTAATGCTTCGCGGGTGGCATCGACTACGATTCGAGGCAATGGCGATTCATAATCGAAGTCGATGCCCGTGCCATCGGCGACGCGTGGAAAATAATTAAAGAATGCCGTCACCAAAATGGCATGTTCGATGGCGGCGGGAGCAAGACCCGCGTCGTGCAAACGCTGGATATCGTCCGCATTGATCGTCCATGGTGCTTCCGTGAGCACGTGGGCAAACCCGGCCAGGGCTTTTTCCCTGAACGAACCATGTTTTGCTCCATGACCAGCCACCATGTCTCGGGCCAAGTCTTCATTTCGAGAGGCGACACGCAGAAACTCTGCGTGAGCGGAAGTTCAGTAAAAGCACCCATTGCGTTGAGAAGCCGCCGCGGCAATCAATTCCTGCTCCGCCCAGCTCAATGCTTCGAGCATGCGATAGGAACCACTTGCCCTGAACGTGACCTGCATCAATTCCGGATCGAGGCTATGCGCGCGAATGATTCCTGGAGGACCTCCATGGGGAGCGCGATAAACATCCGGCATCGGCCGCGCACTCATTGCTTGGTAAACTGCGCGCAGCTGTTCTCCCGCTTCTGCGGGTTCGATGATTCGAATGAAGGCCATACAAAACACTTACCACGAACCTCTCGATGATTTCAAGGCGCACTTCGTTCTGGGTCTTGACGAACGCCCTCGATTTTGGTTTTTTTCAGCGCCTATGTCCTCCGATACCGCAGCCGCGTACTTGCCGACCCTCGACAGACTTCGAAGAATGCAGAAGCTCGACGATGACCTTCCCCCGAACGAGCCGGATGAAGTCGAACGTCTCGCCATGCTCGTCGTTCAGGCAGCTTTGATGCGGCGCACGAGTTGGACCGAAGAAGTGAGTAATGCCCCCGGATACTTGGAACGTGGTGAGCCGCCTCCTCCCGTGGACGATGAACCTCGGCATCATGTTCGGATTGACGAACGTCTGAGTGGAGGCGCGTGTTTGGCGTGTACGGAGCGTCGTGGATTTCGGAAATGTCGCGTGTGTGGCGGGCGCGGGAGAATTTTGAACGATAATTATTTATGTTCGTGCACGGCTGGGTGGATTGCTTGTGCGACGTGTGGGGGCAAAGGCGAAACGGATCGGGTGCGTTTGCGCTATTATTCGGACACGCCTGCATTTCTGAATGAAGCGTACATGCCTCGACACGTGGCGCAAGATCCGAGCTTGTTTCGTCTCGAAACGACAATGGAGGAGAATTTGGTCCTGCTCCGAACTCCGCCCGAAGAATTGCGTTGTCATGATTTGACGGGCGAGGTGGCGGGTTCAGCGTATCGGGGCGGGCAGAAGATCGTGCGTCCGCATTTTCATGGGCACGATTTTGGAGATACGATCGATCAAGCGTTGGCGGGTTTGGCCGCGGCGGGAGCTGGGGCGACGGTGGCTCGATATCAAGTGCGGGCCTACGCGTGGCCGTTTTTGCGTTTACGTTGGTTTGGGTATCCGACCCTCGTCATGTACATGGATCGCCAGGGTTTTCCGCAGCTGTTTCGAGGTACTATCACCGGGGATTAGGCGTGAATTTGCGCGTTGTCGTTTGGTATCTTCCCAGCGTTGCCGGGTTCGAGTAGTCTGCCTGCGCGATGGTCGATCCGATTCGTTTCGAGGCTGCGTCGAACCGCTTCCGAGTTTTCTTCGACGAACTGCACCGTGTCTTTCTCGAACGCGATGACTTGCTTTTGCAACTCGCGCTCGCGCTTTTGTCCCGCGAACATTTGCTCGTCACCGGTCCGCCTGGCACGGCCAAGAGCCAGCTTGCGTCGACGGTTTTTGGACACATTCTCGATGAAGACACGGGCAAACCCAGCGTCTACGCGCGGCAAATCGGCGAAAGCACGGTCCAAACTGATCTGATTGGGCCAATCGATTTCAAGACCCTGATGGAGACGGGGCGAACCGAGCATTTCACGGACGAAGGCATGCTCGGCGCCGTTCACGCATTTCTCGATGAAATCTTCGACGGGCGCGATATGCTCTTGCGTTCGGCGCTCAATGTTTTGCACGAGCGGGAATTGAAACAAGGGACGCAGGTCAAGCGTGGCCGAATCGAATGCGCGCTCATGACCTCGAATCGATACATTGCCGATGTGCTCGAAGGATCGCGTGAAACCTTGCTCGCTTTCGTCGATCGCATTGCTTTCGTTGCGTTTGTCCCGCGAAACTTCGCGGATCCCGCGCGTCTGGGTTTGGTTTTGCGTCGGCATATCGGCGGAATGGGGCGCACGATGTTCGAGTCGATGCTCAGCATTCAAGATTTGGATGCATTGCAGCAGGCGGTTGACGACGTCTATGTTTCGGATCCCATTTGTGATGGATTGGCGACATTTCTGGAACGATTCGATCGGGAATTAAATGCGGCGGTGCGTGCCGATCCGCAATTCGTTCCTACGCGCTACATTTCGACACGCACGGCGGTACGTAGCGGGCGCGTGTTGCGAGCGGCGGTGGTCGCTGATCGCATCTTGAACAATCCGAAAAGGACGCTCGAAGTTTTACCGGGCGATTTCAAGTGGCTCCGTTTTCACCTTTTGCTTTGCGGCCCTTCGCCGGCAGACATCGAATTGCTGCTCAATCGGGAAACGGATCCCAATGAACGGCGACAACTCGAAATTGTCCGGACGGAACGAAC
>DAOMZH010000695.1:0-6165 GCA_035437985.1 Polyangium sp. (in: bacteria)
CCCGGGTTGCGATAGGCTCCGCCCGCGACCCATGAAAATTCCGCGCTTCCCCGGTGCACCCACCCTCAAAACGCCCCGTTTGTCAGGACCTACCTTGGCCGCAATTCGCCGCGTTGCCGAGACACCCGGGGCCGATGTCGCCTTGCGAGCTTTTCTGAAAACGACCCTGGGCATTGATCGTCTCTCCGAACTGCCCGAACGAGCGCGCGGGCCGCTTCCGATGCAATGGTGTCCGCTGTCTGGTCGTGCGCCGCGACAGCGCCCCGATGCGGGTTTGCCTTTGCCGAAGCTGGGAAAGTGGCCGCGCACGGTGGATTCGTTTGTCGAAGCGTATCAAAGCAAAAAGCTTTCTCCGCGGGACGTTGCCGATCGGGTGCTCGGGCGGATCGACGAGCTTGGTGCGCAGCGTCCATGTATGAATATTTTGGCGGCGAAAGATCCGGCAATGACCATTCGAGATGCCGAGCAATCGGCTGAGCGTTGGGCGCAGGGGCGTCCTTTGGGACCATTTGATGGCGTTCCGTTTCTCGTGAAGGATCAATGCGACGTCGAGGGTTTGTCCACTCGGGATGGCTCAATTTGCGAACCCGACGTTCCTGCTGCGCGGGATTCGACCATTGTTGCGCGATTGCGAAAAGCTGGTGCTGTTTTTTCTGGAAAAACGGTGCTGACCATTTGGGGTATGTCGCCGATGGGCAACAATACCGATTACGCCATGCCGCATAATGCGCATGATGCTGCTCGTTTTGCTGGTGGATCGTCGACAGGATCAGCCGTTGGGGTCGCTATGGGTTTGACGCCGTTCGCGATTGGAACCGATGGGGGAGGTTCGATTCGTATTCCGGCGTCGCTCAATGGCATTTTCGGGATCAAACCTACGTTTGGTCGCGTCCCGCGTAATCCCAATTCGTCGAGTTCCGTCGCGCACACGGGGCCTATTGCCGCATGTACCCAAGACTTGGCCGCATTTCTAGATGTTGTGGCGAGCAGCCCCGATCCTGAAGATTCCCTCACCGCGTGGGCTCCGCCTCCTCCGGCCGGAGGGTTTGGCGCGTACCTACGCAGTGGAGTACGCGGCTTGCGTATTGGTGTCGACGAGCTGGAACTGCGCCAAGCCGAGCCGGAGATCGTGCGCGCTGTCGAAAATGCAATTCGGGTGCTCGAAAAAGAGGGTGCAGAAATCGTGCGGATCGAAATTCCGCTTGCCCGATACGCAGCGGCCATTGGATATTTGACGATTTCCCCAGAAGAAGTCGCCGTCAAGCGTGAGATATTGTTGAATCGACGTACGGAATTACCGGATGACGTGCGCCTGATGTTTGCTATCGTTGAAGGTTTTACTTGCGGCGAATACCTCGATGCGCAACGTCTGCGTTCAGGATTGCGCCGCGCGATGGCGGAACTCTTTCAGGACATCGACGTCATTGCCTTACCCACGACCGCGATCACGGCGCCTCGTTACACCGAAGCGGAAGAACGAATGCCCATCAGCGATCCCAGCGTCATCGATGGTCTTTGTCGCTTCAATTTTCTTGGCAATCTCACGGGACTTCCGGCGGCAACTGCCCCGATTGGTTTGGACTCCAAAGGTTTGCCCATTGGCCTGCAAATTGTGGGAGATGCTTGGGACGAACCCACCATATTGTCCGTCTTGGCGCATCTCGAGCGAATCGGAATGGCTTCCGTCAAGAGGCCCGCGCGTGCGTTCGACATTCTTGGCGAATGATCAACGGCAAACTGAATCGGGGCGATTCACGGCGCGCGCTCCGGGTCCGAGTCAAAATCGTGCGCGTGACGGGGGATCGCAAAAGAGTTGCATCTGTTTCGATCCTGGTCGGATACAACCCTTGCTGTACGCCAACAAGAACTGTATGTAGAACCATCGTCTTGGAGCGAATCGAATGACGGAAAACCCCGAAGCCACCGGCGTTGCAGTCGATGAAGCAAGGGTCGAGCGCGTGCTCGAAGCCTTGTCACTGGCGTCGGTAGGGGCGTTCGAAGAAGCGATCGCGTTGTCTGGAGCGTTGTCCGAAGATCGATTTGGAGCGCTCGAAGAGAGTCTTCTCGTGTTGTTGCGCGAGCTGAAACAGACGCGCGAAGAGCACGACAAGGCGATGACCGATCTCGAAGCATCGCGGCAAAACCTCGAAGAACAGTTGCAAACGATCGAACGTCAACGCATCGCGATTCGCGAGCTGAGCGTACCGATCATCGATGTGTGGGACGACATCATCACGCTGCCGCTCGTGGGGGCAATCGATAGCTCGCGCGCCAACGAGATGACGGAAAAACTCTTGCAACGCATCTCGGAACGCGGGGCCGACTATGTGCTCATCGATCTGACCGGCGTGGATATCGTCGACACGATGACGGCCGCGCACCTCGTGCGCTTGACACATGCAGCGAAGTTACTCGGCGCGCGATGCGTGCTCACGGGTGTACGTCCGGAAGTCGCGCGCACGCTCGTGGAAATTGGCGTGCACCTCGGTGGGCTGATGACTTTGCGCACGTTGCGTGATGGTTTGCGAACGTGCCTAGCGTTGCGACAAAGTGATCGTCGGGCGCTTCGTACGTTCAAGAAAAACCGACGCGCCAAAGATCTGGCGGACGAAGAAGCCAGCAAGGCCGATGTGCTCGCGACCTCGGGCGACGACTGATCTCGCTCGCGTTCGTGCGTTGATACGCACACGTCGCGTTTGCCCAATGAAGACAAACCCCTGTCGTTCTTGATGCTTCGACGAAGTTTGTCGTCGTGAACGAACATCGCGAGGGGCGAGTCGGATCATTTGCAAGTGGATGATCGGTTTGCTTCGTAGGCCCTAAATCGAATCTGGGTCTCGTCCGTCAGCAATTTTCGTGACCTCGTCACTTTTTCCGATCAGCCTTTGCGGCTCTGGGCATTCTATCCACGTGACCGCGATTCTTGCCCCACGTAGCGCCTCGGGTGTTGCTCTTCGCCAACACGACGGATTGCAGAGGAGGGTTTCGTCATGAGCCTCGTGATCGACGCCAGCATCGTCGATGCAACCACGACGGACGCCGAGGTCGTAGATGTGGCCGAGGACGTATCGCTGCGTTTGCAAAAGCGCGCCAGTTCGCTCCGTTTTCGCGCGATGTTCGAGGCGCATTTCGATCGCGTCTGCGTGGCGTTGCGTCGGTTTTGCGTGCCCACGCGCGAGATTGAAGATGCAGCGCAACAAGTGTTCGTCGTGGCGTGGAACAAGCTCGCGAGTATTCAGCCGGGTCACGAACGAGCGTTTTTGTTGGGCACAGCGTGGAATGTTGCGTCGCATTCGAAGCGCACGGAATCACGTCGACGTGAAGTGTGGGACGTCGACGATCGCACGGGTGAGATGATCGATCCGCGGTCGCGAAGTGATGAACTGGTCGAGGAAAAACAGACGCGTGTGTTGCTCGACAAGGTGCTCGCAGCGATGCCGGAAGAGTTGCGCGTGGTGCTCGTGCTTCATGAATTGGAAGAACTTTCTCGCGATGAAATCGCCTTGGCATTGGGCTGGCGTCCAGGCACGGTGGCGTCGCGTCTCGAACGCGCGCGGAGCGAATTTTCACGACTGTCAGCGCGTGCGCTGCAAACATCGGGAGGTCGCTCGTGAACCCGATGGTCATGATGCACCCGCCGCGATTGACGGATGGTCCGGATCAGGATCCGGCGGCGATGTTGTTGCGATCGGCGCGAGCGGATGCGCCTCCGAGTGGCGCGAAAGATCGCGTGCGGGCCATGCTTGGATTCGATTCAAAGGCGGACGGAGCTCGAGAGCCGACATCGCCAATGCCTGCTAGGCCGAAGCAACGAATGCGGTCCGAGCGTAAGAAGCAAAATCACGGGATTACGCGATTCGTGCCATTTCAGCAAATGTTGGCGGAGCCGAAGCGTTTGCCCGTGCGGAGATTCGTGCCCATAGCCACGGCGGTATTGCAGGTGGCGGCGATTGTGGCGGCTCTTTTCGTCCGACCCTATCCGCGAGTCGAGCCGGCTCCGGAAAAAGCAGTGGCGCGTCGTGACGAACCCGAAGTGTCGTTTTTCGTGCCCAAGGCGAAAAAGCAAGAAGCAACCGCGGCAACGGCGAGTTTACCCGAAAGCAATGCAAAACCATTGCTCGCGCGGAAAGAATCGTTGGGCAAAGCGGCACCCTTGCGAGCTGCGCCGGTGGCTGATTCGGGGCTGAAGAATGAATCGATCGTGGCTGACGAACATGCGGGGATGCTGGTCGAATCAGTCGCGACAAACGGTGGTTCGGCCGTCGAAATGGCGCCTTCGATGCTGAGGGTGTCGTCGACTCCGATCATGTTTCAAGCGGGAATGGCGCAACCCGAACGAATTTATGGAATCGATCCGTCCTATCCGAAAATCGCGCGTATGCGTGGGGTGACGGGGACCGTGATCATGCGTTGTGTAATCACGGAAAAAGGTTTTGCGGAGAACTGTACCATTTTGAAATCTCCCGCGTATTTGGATGAAGCCGTGTTGTCTGCCGCGCGTAGTTGGCGTTTTACGCCGATGAAGTGGCAGGGACGAACGGTCTCCGTCAATTACGTATTCAAGTATCTGTTCAAATTGGGATAATCGCCCCAATTCTCGTCATTGATTCTTGAACCCGCGAGACGCCCGCATTGCGTCTCGAAAGGAGGCACTCGTGTTTGAATCGGCCATGGGCCGTTCCGAGGCGTCATCGTCACGCCTGGGTACGGGAGCAATTTTGTCTGGAGTCGTGCATGCGTTCTTCGCGGCGCTGGTATTTATCGTTCCGGGTAAAACCAAAGCCCAACAACAGGAGCCGGAAAAAGATTTGGTCGTGCAAATCATGGCGCCCAAACCTGCAGGTGGACCCGCTGCGCCATCGCCGCCTGCGGCGCAACCCAAACCGCAGCCGCGACCGCCAAAACCAACGCCGGTCATTCCGAAAGAACCACAACCCGAGCCGGTGGACCAGCCCGAGACACCCTCGCAACAGCCCGATCCTGCTCCGGGAAGTGATTCGACGGCAAATACCGGCACTGGCGAACCAGGGAATACGGGAGGCGGTACAGGAGAAGGTCCGGGCGGTCCTGGTCCGGCGAAAGAAGAAACACCCCCGGAAAAACCGACCTATACGGAACTAAATTGGAACAGCAAAATGGAGCGCCCGGTCCTCATTTCAGGTCCCGCGCAACCCGAATATCCTCGAGGTGCAATGCTTCAGCATCGCGAAGGCACGGTGCTCGCCCGATGTCTCATTGCCACCGACGGAGCCGTCCGCAATTGTTCCATTATGTCCGGAGACGTGATGCTGCAAGATGCGGCTTTGGCCGCCGTGGCGCAGCAACGTTATCGGCCGATGTATTATGGAGGCGTTCCGGTGAGCGTTTGGTACGTGTTTCGATTCACGTTCAAACTGCAATGAGAACTCAGTTTGCAATGGGAAGACGTCGCGGCCGCACGCATCACGGCGCCGGATCTCCAGGCCCCAGGGTGCTGATGGGTTGACGATACAAACCTGCTCGCGTTGTAAACCACACGTATTTCTCGTCGATGTAGCTCATCTCGAACATGTTCCACATGTCCGGCGCGAGGGCAAAGTCCCAATGGTGGGCATCGGCAAGACGGTAGACGTGAATGTGGTTATCGGGCGAGTAAAACGCATAATGTCCGCCGCCTGCAATGGATTCAACGACAATCGGTACGGGCCTGCGCAACGTTGCTTTGATGTCTGCTTTGCTCGTTACGAATGGACTCGTCCAGAGATTGCCGGGCGGATAGTCCCCGTGTCCTTCAACAGGTTTAGGCGGATTTTGCACCCAGACCAAAGTCTGACCGTCGCTCCGAAAATCTGAAATGACCTCCGGTGCCGGCTGAACGAGCGGTTCGGCGATTTTCCTTTTCCGTGTCCAGATCCATCCCTCAGGTTTTTCGAATGCGGGATAATACCGCACAACCACATGCCCATCAACAACGAAGGGTTGTGCATATCCCCCTCCAGATCCTGATCCCTTAAGCAGATAAGATTCATTCGATCCCCGGTCGTAAATGAGGTTGGTCGAGCCATCCATGAGCCAAAGTGCAAGCAAATCGTCGTCGGCGGATTGACCTTGCGAATTCGCTTCGACAGGAGTCATTACAGGATTCGACCATTGCCCGTAGGGAGCAACGATATACGATGATGTGCC
>DAOMZH010000696.1:0-6160 GCA_035437985.1 Polyangium sp. (in: bacteria)
AAGCGCCGCCCACTAACGCGCCGTCGACATTCGAGGTCGCGAAAATCTCGACCGCGTTCGACGGCTTGACCGAACCGCCGTAGAGAAGCCGCATCCCCTTGGCTTCGGAGCCGAAGCGGCGGGCGAGGCGGTCGCGGAGGAAGTCATGGACCTCGGCGATCTGCTCCAGCGTCGGGGTGCGGCCGGTGCCGATGGCCCAGACCGGTTCATAGGCGATGACAGTATCGGCGGCGGTCGCACCATCGGGGACCGATCCGGCAAGCTGGCTGCCGATCACGTCAAGCGTCTTGCCGGCATCGCGCTCACCTTCCGTCTCGCCGACGCAGATAATGCGGACAAGGCCGGCCGCCCCGGCCGCTTCGGCCTTGGCGCGGACCACGGCATCGGTTTCACCATGATCGGCGCGGCGTTCGGAATGGCCGAGGATCACATGGCTCGCACCGGCATCCGCCAGCATCGCGGCGGCGATGTCACCGGTATGGGCGCCGGACGTCTTCGGGTGGCAATCCTGGCCGCCGACCATCACATTGCTGCCCTTGGCCTTCCAGACCATCTGCGCGATGAGCGTCGCTGGCGGGCAGATCAGCACCTCGCAGCCCGCGCCCTTGACGGCGGCGGCGAGCGCGTCGATCTCCGATAGGCTCGCGGCAGTGCCGTTCATCTTCCAGTTCCCGGCGGCGAGCTTCTTCGGCATGGTCTGGCCCCTTAAAGTGCGGAAAGTGCGTCGCGCGCCAAAGAGCAGGCGAGTGCCGGATCGTCAAGGGCCGCGTCGGGCAGCCGCCAGTAAGGCATCGAGGTCTGCTTGCCGTCCTTGCGGGTGTAGGTCCAGCGCTCCCACCCCTCGTCCGCCATGCGGGTGGCGGCATCCCCCGCGCCTTTCAGCCAGATCGAGCCGTCGGCCATGACGATCACAAAGATCGTGTCGTCGCGGTGGAGGCAGAGCCCGCCCATCATCTTGCGCGAGGTGAGGGGGCCGAGGTCAGAGAACAGTTCGCGCGCGAAGGCGATGTCAGTCGTTCGTCGTGACCCGATGGCGATGCGTCCTTTCTGTGGTTACAACATGGGCGACTACTTCGCGCACTGGCTCGAAATGGGTCAGGACAAACCCAACATGCCGAAGGTTTTTCATGTCAACTGGTTCCGCCAAGACGACGCGGGCAAGTTCCTCTGGCCCGGGTTTGGCGAGAACCTCCGCGTCTTGCGCTGGATGCACGATCGCATCCACGGCCAAGCCAAAGGCCGCGAATCAGAGCTCGGCATTTTCCCGGCCCAAGGTGAACTCGACGTCGAAGGCACGAGTTTGTCCGAAGGCGCGATGGACCAGCTGTTTGCAGTTCATCGTGACGAATGGCTCGCCGATCTCGACGATCAGGAGAAGTTCTTCCACTCGTTCGAAGGCCGCATTCCTGAAGCACTCTGGGCCCAACATCGGACCCTTCGTGCCGCAATGCAGGGTTGACCCGCACGCTGCGTCAGCTCGTCGGCAACGAGTTTTTCCCCCGACAATTTCCACACCAAACCAGCTTCGCCGCTCTAGGTAGGCACGAGAGACGGTTCTCGTTTCGCGTTGCGTTGCCAAGCATCGGTCCAAGCCGAGCAGCGATTTCACCAAAAATCTCCGGCCCTCGTCTTGACCAGGACGGACTTCATCGCTACCTGTACTTTCAAAATGTTTTGAAAGTTTAGTGAGCCATGATTGAGCGCGAAACGAACCTCACCGGAGAAGACGAAGCCGAAATGCTGGCGGCAGATGCCATCGGCGACATCATCGAACACTGGGGGTTCCGTCGCGTGCTCGGGCGCGTGTGGACCATTCTGTTCCTTGCCGGTGAGCCGCTCCCTGCGGCAACCATCGGGGACCGTCTGAGTTTGTCCGCTGGCGCAGTCAGCATGTCGCTCACCGAGCTTCAACGTTGGGGTGTCGTTCGACGGGTCTTCAAACCTGGTGAGCGACGCGAGTTCTTCGAGGCCGAGACGGACTTTTGGAAAATGATTTCCAAAGTGTTTTCCGAGCGAGAAAAGCTGCTTGCCGAGTCGGTGCGTTCGCGGCTCGAACGTGCAGTCGATCTTCTCGAATCTCGGAATCGTTCCGGGGCAAACGACATGAAAGCCGATCGAGTTCGACGGCTCTTGGCGTTCGTCATGGCCGCGGAAGTGGCGCTCGAAGGATTCATTCGTTCCCGACAGGTGGATTTTGCGCCGTTTGGTGACCTCATCCGGTTCCCTCTGCGTGCTGTACGCAGGCGTCGCGCCTGAAAGGTTTTTCGAGTTCGAAGCATTCGGTTCGGTTGGAGAAACTCCAACCGGCGGGAGAACGTATGTCGATTGCAACATACCCCATCAAACGCGTGGCTCCGCCTTCTCACGATGTCGTGGGAAGTCTCGAGCGTGGTTGTGTCGATCATGGCATCGACCCACTCGCGCATCGTCTCGCAGATCTCCGCGCATTCCTGGCCAACGATCTCGATGAAGTCGATGACTTGATCGCGGCCGTCGGTGCAAACGGAAAAACCTTGGCCGAAGCCAGCGTTCGTCACCTCCTGGCTCAGGACGGAAAGCGCATTCGGCCCATCTGCGTTGCTCTTGCGGCAAACGTGGGACGCGGTTTTACCGACGCTGCGCGGACGTACGCCGTCGCTGTGGAGCTCGTGCACAACGCCACGCTCCTGCATGACGATGTCGTCGATCTCGGCGTGCGTCGCCGCGGAGCCGAAGCTGCCCGCATGATCTACGGAAATGCCGCGAGCATCTTCGGTGGGGATTGGCTCCTCGTCGAAGCTCTGCGCGACATCCAACGCGTGGGCAATTTCGAGGTCCTCGGGCGCATGCTCGATGTCGTCCGCGAGATGGTCATTGCCGAGTCGATTCAGCTCGAGCGTCGGGGCAAAATCGATACGACCGTGAACGAATATTTTCACATCATCGAGGGAAAGACGGCGTCTTTGTTTCGGTGGGCCATGTTTGCCGGGGCCGTTGCGGGAGGCGTGAATGATGGAGCGCGCGATGCGCTCGTCGATTACGGCCGTAAGGTCGGCGTGGCGTTCCAAGTGGTCGACGACATTCTCGATGTTGCCGGCGACGCCGAGACGACAGGTAAAACCCTGCTCGCTGATCTCGCCGAAGGAAAAATGACTTACCCGATGTTACGTGCGCTCGAACGACGTCCGGATCTCGGCCCGTTGCTCGAGATTGCTTGTGCCGGTGACGACGTTGCGCCGGAGCTTGGAGCACGCATCGTGTCGATTCTTCGCGCAACTGGGGTCGTAGATGAGTGCCTCGAATTCGCACGGCGTCTCTGCCATGAAGCGATCACCGTGCTCGATGTCGTACCTGATGGAAATGCCAAAACCGCGCTCATTGCCGTGGCTCGAGCGACGCCGGAGCGGAGGAGGTAGGCGCCATGATTGTCTCTCTGAAAAGCGACGCGGATGCATCGAACGTCCTGCGTGAGCTGACTTGTCGAGGGCTTTGGGTTTCACGAGTCGAACGCGGCACTGCGGGCGGCGCCGTTCACTACGTGATTGCACCTCATTCGCAACCTGCAGATCCGCGGGAACTCGCGGGAATCGACGGCGTTCTCGAAGTGACGGCTCCCGCACCCGCGCATCCGCTCGTGTCCGCACAAGGGCCTGTGGTGCACGTCGGTCACGTGGTGGTTGGCCCGGGCAAACCCGTTTTCATGTGTGGCCCGTGCAGTCCCGAATCGGAAGGGCAAGTTTAAGAAACTGCTGCTGTTCTCGCAGCCAACGGAGTCTCGTTCATGCGCGGTGGCGCATGGAAACCGCGGACGAGCCCCTATGCATTTCAAGGTCACGGCGACAGAGCGCTCGAGTGGGTGCGACGCGCTGCGGACAGCGTGGGACTGCTTGTCGTTACTGAAGCGTTGGGAGAAGGGCACGTCTCGGCTGTCGCGGAGTACGCGGACCTCGTGCAGATCGGTTCCCGCAACATGCAGAATTTCTCGCTGCTCAAAGCAATTGGTAAAACGGGCAAACCCGTTCTTTTGAAGCGTGGAATGTCATCGACCATCGAGGAATGGCTCCTCGCGGGCGAGTACTTGCTCGCGCATGGTGCAAAGGGCGTGATCTTTTGCGAACGCGGCATTCGAGGCTTTGATGATTCGACTCGCAACCTTCTGGATCTCGGCGCCGTGGCCATTTTGCGGCACGTGCATCGTTTGCCCGTGATTGTGGATCCTTCGCATGGAGCAGGTCGACGGGATCTCGTCTTGCCACTCGGCCGCGCAGCTCTGGGCGCAGGTGCAGCTGGTTTGATGATCGAAACGCATCCGGATCCTGGGCGAGCACTCTCCGATGGTCCGCAAGCGGTTCCATTGGCCGAACTCGGAAACATGTTGCGGCAATTTGGACAAACGGCGGGGTGACCATGAAACCGACCATCTCCAGCCGAATCAGCAAATTCTACGAATTCTCCCCAGCGGCGCGTTTGTCGAAGCTTCGGGAGATGGGCGTTGTCGATGCGGTCTCCGTCGACCACCTCGCCCGTGGTGGAAATATCGACGTGGGTTTGGCGGATCGTTTGAGTGAAAACGTCATTTCCACACATGCATTGCCGCTCGGATTGGGCCTGAATTTTCTGATCAACGGCCGAGACGTTCTCGTCCCGATGGCCACGGAAGAACCGAGTGTCATTGCGGCCGCCTCCAATGCGGCCCGCATGGCTCGAGGCTCGGGCGGGTTTGTCGGCGAGGCGGATCCTCCGATCATGACCGCGCAGATTCAGCTCGATGACGTGCCAAGTCCTCATGCCGCAGCGAGTCGAATTCTCGAAGCCAAGGCGCGTTTGTCCGCGCTGGGTGACGAAGCGATTCCGCGCATGGTGGCGCGAGGTGGTGGCGTTCGCGACCTCGAAGTGCGCGTCGTGGACGAAGCTCTCGGGCTCCTCGTCGTGCATGTGCACGTCGATGTGGGCGACTGCATGGGAGCGAATACGGTCGACTCCGTTGCCGAAGCGATGGCGCCTGGAATCGTGGATCTTGCGGGCGGAACGATGGGTTTGCGCATCCTGACAAACCTTCCGCTTCGACGTCGGGTGCGCGTGCGCGTGACTGTTCGGGACGAAGACATCGGGGGCAGCGAGCTGGCCTTGGGCATCATGCGCGCGAGCCGTTTTGCGGAACTCGATGTGTTTCGCGCCGTCACGCACAACAAAGGTTTCATGAACGGCGTCGACGCAGTGGCCTTGGCGTTGGGTCAGGACTTCCGCGCCATCGAAGCTGGCGCACATGCGTATGCGTCGATGAGCGGAACGTATCGGCCTCTGAGCACGTGGAAAAGATCAGACGATGGGCTGGTTGGTCAAGCCGAACTTCCGTTGGCCGTAGGTACGGTCGGCGGTTTGTCGCAAGCGCATCCGGGAGTACGGGCGGCGTTCGACCTGCTCGATGTCGCGACGTCGGCTGAATTGGGCATCGTGATGGCTTCCGTTGGCTTGGCCTCGAACCTTGCCGCGCTGCGCGCGTTGGCGGGTGAAGGCATTCAACGCGGTCATATGCGACTTCACGACCGCAAACGAGTTCTCGAACCTGCTGAAGGGACATCGGCGACAAACGCCAAGGAGCTGGCCTCATGAGCACCACGGATAAACCCCAGGCGGTCCCGACAAACCTAGGCAGTGGCGCAATGTTCGATGCGATTGCGGCGCGTTACGACACGCTGAATCGCATCTTGTCGCTCGGCATGGATCAGGGCTGGCGGCGTAAAGCGGTGGCCGCACTTGCCCTCCGTCCCGGCGCCCGGGTGCTCGATTTAGCCACGGGCACGGGCGATCTCGCGATTGCCATCGCTGACACACATACCGACGCCCACGTCGTTGGCGTGGATCCTTCGCGCAACATGCTCGCAGAAGGGCTGCGCAAAGTCGCCGAATTGCAGCTAGGCAAGCGCATCGAGCTTTTGGAAGGTGACGCCCAAGCCCTTCCCTTTGAGGACGAAACGTTTGACGGCGTAACGATTGCGTTTGGCATTCGAAACGTTCCGGATCGCGCTAAAGCATTGCGGGAAATGGCGCGAGTGACTCGAAACGGCGGGCGAATTGCCATCCTGGAGCTTTCCGAGCCCCGTGCGGGCGTGATGGGCGTGCTTGCTCGTACATACGTGCACGAGATCGTGCCCCGCGTGGGCGGATTTCTTTCGGGCGC
>DAOMZH010000697.1:0-6145 GCA_035437985.1 Polyangium sp. (in: bacteria)
GTTTCCCACCTGCACACCAGACAACAATCCAGACGTCTGTACCATTCCAGCAGGCTCGCCGTCAATTCAACCGGGCCGGTGCGTGGAAGTGACGAGCTGCCACAACTTTTTCCCTGGCAATGGCATTAAGACCATCCAGGCCAATGGTCCTCAGAATGGTCCCGGCAATTTGCCGGATAATCCGGACTATTTTCAAGAGTGTGCCTGCGAGAACAATTGGACTGTTTGGAAAGGAACCAATGATAGTCCATGTCAGCCGGTGCAAGTCTATCAGGCGAATCCCATCGTCCGAAATATCACGTACCAAGGCATTTGTCCGGCAGGCACACGTGTGCAATGGCAATACCTGACCTGGGATACGACGACCCCCGGTGATTCCAACGTCGTTTGGGATGCGCGCGTGGCGACCACGAGCGGCGGATTGATTTCCGCGACGTACACCAATCTGGGCAAAGCCAAAGCGACACCGGCCCCAGATAATCACATTTGCTCGATGACCAGCCCCACGGGTTGTCCGATCAATGTGTTCAATACGATTTCGACGGCTTTTGGCGAGCCGGCCACGCATAGCGAGTTCCTCGAGTTACGCGTTACGATGAATCCGACCACCAATATGCAACAGGGCTCTCGGGTCAATAACTGGCTGATCAGCTACACTTGCCCTCCAACATTGTGATGATGAAAAGTCAAGTTTTCTCGTTATTCGCGTGGGTTGGAATTGGCGCGTCCGTCGTCGGAATGGGTTGCAGCGATTCGCCCACCGTTCCTCCGCAAACGACGACAGCAGCCACGTCGAGTTCGAATGGTTCGTCCGGGATGAGCAGTTCGACCGGAGGCGAAGGAGGCTCGGCGGGCGGTACTGGCGCAAGCGGTGGAAATGGTGGAATGACCGGCGTGGGTGGGATGACCAGCGTTGGTGGAATGGGCGGTGCAGGTGGAATGGGTGGATCCGGCGGAAGCGGAGCCACTGGTGGATTGGGCACAGTGCCCATCATCGACGTTCCGGATACCCCTTGTAATCCCCTGGTTGGCGCGGCCCCAGTGACGCTTTATGCAGATAACTCGAACGCTCCGGCCCTCGCTTCCTTGTCCGTCGTCAATGGTCGGCGAATGGCTGGAGGGCGTTTCGTCCCTGGATTCGTGACGTTTGATTTGAATGGTGCATCGCCCAGCGCTGCGGTCGTTGGAGTCGATCCCGATTTCGATCGCGTCGCTTCCGAGGGCAACACGATTGGCCTCGTTGCATCCGACGGCACGTCGACTCGATTCCAACGATATTCGTCGAATGATACGGCCGTGGGGACGACGCTCACGCTCGGCAATGGGAGCGGGGCCGGTCTGACCATTGCCGGGGATGCGGCAGGTGGTTCATTGGTTGTCTGGGCAAACGCATCATCCTTGACCGGTCAATTCGTCGATGCAGCCGGTAGCGCGCAAACACCATTCACCTTTGCCGACGGCATTGCTGTCAAATCGATTGCGACGTCCATGGTCCGCGCGGGGAACGAATTCGCCCTAGCGTGGAGCGCGGTCGACAATGGCATTGCTCGAGGACGGTTTGTCCGCTTGTCTACCTCGGGAATCGTTGGCTCAATCGTCGAACTCACAGGGGATTCCTTCAAGCATTACGTCGTCAAACTTGTAAAAACACCCACGGGATATGCATTACTCTTGCATTCGGGGGCATTGGCCTTCGATACGCTCGTCGTAACCCTCGACGCCCAAGGCAATGTTGCCGGCTCCGCCCGGAGGTTTGTTGGGACGAAGTTTGCCATGGATCTGGCTGCACTTGGAGATTCATTGGGACTCGTCGCCAAACGTGCGGACGGCGTTACGGAATTTCGTCCCCTCGATGCTCAGGGTGACCCCACGGGCGATTGGAAATGCATCGATCTGCCATCGACGGACACCTACGACCAAGCAGGTATCGACGCTGATGGCGCTGGCTGGGCCATCGTTTATCGCACGCCAGCCGGCGGGGAAAAGTTCGCTCGGACCAACCTTACGGGAACGGCAGCGCCTTAGGTTGCGATTGGCGAAACTCGGGGGTATGGGGGCAGAGCCGTTGGGTCAGTCTCTTTGGCGCAGCCAAAGAGATTGTGAGACCCAACGGCGAGCCCCCATCACAAACAAAAGCCTCGCGCAGCGCGCTTGTTAGCGCGCGAAGCGAGGGCCCAAATTCTGGCCCGATATCGAATTCAATCCAGCTTTAGCGACATGGAGATATCCGTCACGCACACATCGTCATCCACGCGAAATGCATCCACGCGCGTGCCGCACTCGACAAACCCCATGCGTCGATAAAGCTTACGCGCCGGTTCGTTGTTTTCGAATACCCCCAAATCAATCCACGACAGGCTCAGCGTTTTTTTGGCCCAATCCGCCGCCGTCTTGATCATGCGCGCACCATGTCCCTGCTTCGTGTACGCCCGTTCAATGCCCATTCCCAACGTTGCCCGATGAAATTCCGCTGTCACGCGCCCCCCGCGTAATTCCAAATGCCCCACCACTTGGTTTTTCTCGGGGTCAATCAGGAAAAACGTTCGCGCCCAAAGAGGTTCGGTATAGGGTTTTTCCCAGCGCTCGCGCACGCTCGCGATGACGTGCGCTCGATCCACATTCCTCGAAAGCGCGAAGTAGGGCATTCCGTCCCGCCCACTTTCGGCCGCATGGCGCACGATATGATCGGCATAAGCTTCTGCATCCGTCAAATGCGCAAAGCGTATCGGAAGCTGACCCATGAACCCCATCTCTCCTCAGGCCCTTCACTACCCGCGTTGATGCGGTAGCGGTAGGTTCTTTTGTGATCGAACATCGCCGAGGCTTCCGAATCGACGATTTTGTACTAGGCTCGCCACCGTGTTTCGTCTCGTGTTGCGCGCGTGTGTCCTCACCGTCGGTTTTGCTGCTCTGGGTTGTGGAGGGTCCACCGTGCCCGATCCGAAAGATGCAGTGCGCGTGTACGCAGACGCGGCCGCACGCGGGGATGCTGACGCCATCTACGGCATGCTGAGCGAAAAAGGTCGGCGCAGTTTGTCGCGACAAGATCTCACGCGTATCGTCATCGACGAAAAAAGCGAGCTCGCCGATCAAGCCAAAGCACTTGGGTCGCCCGCGAGTGTCATCAAAGCGCGAGCTCGCGTGCGATTTGCCGATGGCGAAGACGCCACACTCGAGCTGGAAAAAGATGGTTTTCGCATCGCATCCGCCGATGCATTGCCCATTGGTGCGCGTAGTCCCGCCCAAGCTCTCGCGGCCCTGCGTCGTGTTCTCGCGCGGCGCAGCTATGCTGGACTCATGCGTGTACTTTCGCCCTCGACACGCAGCGCTATCGAGAACGATCTGCGTTCACTCGTGACCGGACTCGAAAACCCCGAAGGCTTGGAGATCGAAGTGTCCGGAGACCGCGCAACTGTGCAAATACCAGGTGGTCACGAGGTCAAACTCCGACGTGAAGCAGGCGTGTGGCACGTCGAGGATTTCGATTGATGCGCCGCCGGATTTTGTCCTGGTTTGTCCTGCTCATCGCCGTCGTGCTCGTGGCGTTCGTGCCTCGTTCGTCCGGGGCGTTTGGGGAAGAAGGCGCGTTTAATCCGAGGATTTTGCTCACGGGTAACGCGCGTTGGGAAGGCGCGCGCACCACGGCTCCAGGACGTTGGTCCGAAGAACTCGTGCGTCGAACGAGCGCTCCCGCGCGGCTCATTCCCACGACCGTGCGTGCAGATGCGCCGGCTTTGCTGGCCGAACCTTTTGTCGTGTGGGGAGGCGAAACGGACATAGCGCCTCTGACGTCGCGAGAAATCGCGGGCCTGCGTCGCTTCTTGGCGCTTGGCGGGGTGATGTTCGTCGACGACTTCGATCCGGATGTCGGAGCGTTTGGTAAAGCGGCAAAACGCGAGCTTGCGCGTGTCGTTCCCGATGGCGCACCAGTCCCGATCGGCACGGAAAACGTCGTGTTTCGTTCGTTTTATCTGCTTCGCAAGCCCATGGGTCGCGTCGAAGGTCCACTCAAGCTCGATGTGATCATGCGCGGCGGTCAGCCCCAGATTATTTTCTCGGCGAATGATTTGCTCGGCGCACTTGCTCGATCCTCCAGCGGAACGCATCCATTTTCGATCGTGCCTTCTGGTGAACCAGGTCGAGAACAAGCGACTCGTTTCGCGGTGAACATCGCGATGTACGTGCTCTGCTCCAACTACAAAGACGATCAAGTGCACGCTCCGTTTCTCATGCGTCGCCGCCGAACGGAGTCACCGTGACGTCGAGTTTCGCGCCGTCGGGAGATCTTTCGACCACGTATCAAATTGCGGCCAGCGCGCTCGTGCTGCTGAGTTTGATTCTGTTGGCGATCGAGCTTCGCCGCTCGGGCACCGCGCGTTTGTCCGTGTTCTTCTCCGGCGTTGTTGCTGCGCTCGCGTTGCTTTGTGCCGTGCTTCGACCCGTGGCGATTCAAGGCAAAGGCGCGTTTGTCGGCCCGCGCGTCGTGGTGCTCGTCGATGCATCGCGCTCGATCGATTTGCCCATTTCGTCTGGAAAAACCCGGCGCGACGAAGCGATTCGAGCGCTCGGGGAACTCGAAAAACGAGGCGCGGAAGTTCGATTTTCGTCGCTCGCGTTTGGCAAAGGTTCGCCGCGTCCGCTTGGGGGTGCGACAAACGGAACGCCAGACGGACAACCATCGATCGAAGCGCGTTTGGGTTCGGCACTCCGAACAGCCCGACCCATGCCGCATTCGGATCTCGTGGGAGCGGTGGAAGCAGTGTCGCGGGCGGCGGATGAACGACCGGCGGCCATTGTGGTCTTATCGGACGGGCGTTTGGATCGTCCCACGGATGTTCAACCCGGAGAAACCATTCGTGCGTCTCTTGGGGCGCTCGACGTTCCCATGCACACGGTTGCGCTGGCTACGGAGGCGCCGACGGATGCGAGCGTGCGACTCGTGCGGGCGGCAGGAGCGGCGGTAGCGCATCAACCGTTGTCGTTGCAAGTGGAGGTTGGTTGCACGGGCAAACTCGATTGCACATCCATTCCGGTTCGTCTTCGCGAACTGCGGGAAGCGGGAGAGCCCACGGATTTGGCTTCAGGGACGGCGAATGCGGCAAGTGGCGTGGCGAATCTCGAGTTCGAGGTGACGCTCGACCGCGCTGGTGTGCGGATTATCGAAGTTGACCTTCAAGCTCCATCGGGCGATGCAGTGCCGGACAACGACACGCGGTACATTGCCATTGATGTGGCTCGGGATCGGGTTCGCGTGTTGCATGTTGCGGGTCGACCGACGTACGACGTGCGGGCGTTGCGCATGTGGCTGAAGTCGGATGCTTCTGTGGATGTGGTGGCATTTTTCATTTTGCGGGACACTGTATCGGACAACGTGGTTGCGCGTCCGGAAGAGCTGGCTCTGATTCCGTTTCCGGTCGACGAATTGTTCAATCAGCATTTGCCTAGTTTCGATGCGGTCGTATTGCAAGACTTCAATGCGTTGCCTTATGGTTTGTCCAAGCATTTGAAGTCGCTTTCGAAATATGTCGAAAATGGTGGCGGGCTCATCATGGTGGGCGGGCCCGAGGCGTTTGTTCCGGGCAATTATGCGGGAACGCCGCTCGCTTCGGTGCTTCCTGTGCAGCTCGATGGGAGCCGGGATGCGGAGGGGGTGGATATGAGTTCATTCGTGCCGCGATTGACGGATGCGGGGCGTGTAGCTCCGGTATTGGCGCCGCTGCATGAATTGATTGGTGAGCAATGGCCGGAAATGCCTGGGGCGAACATCGTGGGTGATGCGCGTAGTGGGACGACGGTATTGATCGAGCATCCGACGCGACAAACTCCTACGGGAGCTCCCATGCCGATCTTGGCGCTTGGTGAATATGGCAATGGGCGTACCATTTCGTTGGCGGTGGATGGATCGCATCGTTTGTTATTCAGCAATTTCGCTGAGAATTCAGCGGGCCGAGCACATGGTGCATTTTGGGATGGCCTATTGGGTTGGCTCATGCGCGATCCGCGATTCGAACCCGCTGTCGTTGAATTGCCCGACGGTTGTCTTGTGGGAGAAGAAACGGTTTTGTCATTGCGGCCATTGCCTGGACAAATTGGGGAAGTCAAAATCATCATTCGGAAATTGGGCAGTCCGGATATCGTTCGAACC
>DAOMZH010000698.1:0-6144 GCA_035437985.1 Polyangium sp. (in: bacteria)
TGAGCGTCGTGAGCGGTTGCGTCGTATTACCGACCTCCATGCCTGCGGTGGTGCCCGGCGAGAACATCACCGTCGCGCGACGAGGCCCGTCGGTGTCCTCCTGCGGTGTGCTCTGATGCACTTGGATCTCGGTTGCAGTGGCGAGGTCAATTGTTGTGACGGCGGAGTCCAAGGACGTCATCACGACGTCGTCGAGCGTGGTCCACGTCCGGACGAGCGGCTGCACCTGCCGCTGAATCGGAATCACCCCAGCCTGGTCGAAGTCGACCGTAACGAACCCGCCTCCGTTGATGACGAGATCGTACGAGCCATCATCTCGTGTCAGCGCAGCGCCCAAGTTTGGCTGTCCATGAACGGACACCTTCACTGCCGCCATAGGGTTCTGTTCGCGATCGATGACGCGACCGCGCAAGATCGCAGCGCGAGCAGGATCGATGGCACCATCTACGACACCCGCCTGGTGCGAGTTCGCGCCCGTATAAATGAAAATCGCGCCCTTTGCGAAGTTAAAGGGTACTGAGGGATCGAGTTCTGTCAGGCATGACGCACACGGTCCGCCGCAATCGACGCCTGTTTCCCCCTGGTTCTTGGTGTTGTCCTTACATGTTGCAGTTGCGCAAACCTGCGCCGTGCATCTGCTGCTCGTGCAGTCGGTGTCTACGTCGCACGCCTTCCCATCATTGCAGGGGCCACAGATTGCGCCGCCGCAGTCCACGTCTGTCTCCGCGTAGTCTTTGGTTCCGTTCTGGCACGCGGGCTTTTCGCACACGCCGTTCGTGCACGCAGCGATCGCGCAGTCGCTCGCCGCTGCACAATTTTTGCCATTTGCACATTTGCTGCAGGCAGGTCCGCCACAATCGACATCCGTCTCTTGTGCATTCTGCACGTTGTCCAAGCAGGTTGGTGCAGGCTGGCATTTTCCGCCCGCGCACACGCCGCTCGCGCAGTCCGACGCCTGTGTGCACTCCGCTGCCACTGGCGGGTCGCCTGAGCCAGAAGCCGGCGATGGCTCCGTGCCGCAACCGGGCACGAGCCCCCCGATCCATCCCATGGCTGCGACGACCATCGTCGTCCTCAGCCTTACGCCTCGGTCCAGTTGTGTCTTCATCGCGTACAACCCTTCTACCAGTGTACTGAAGCATTCGCGACAGATGATTACAGGGCGTCGACGATCTTGTGCACGTCCCCAGCCGAAAAGGTGCCAACCACTTTTCGAAAGTGGTCAATCACCTTTGTTTGCCCTTACCCAAATGCGTTTCGCCCCCACCCCAGAAACCTCGACCCAGCTCCACCCGCGCGAACTCCCGCAGGTCGGTTTTCGAACCGCCGATTCACGCGCTTCTAAAAATTGGTTCACTTTCTCATGCAAACCTCCACACGCCAGTGCTCTTGACGCTCCCTTTTCGAGCCGCCGGTTCACGCGTCCATGAAAATTTGTTAAAGCTCCTAAGGCAAATAAAGGCAGAATTTTGCCTATGACGCGTCTACGTCTTATCGCGTCATCTGCCGGATTCATACTTTCACCCACATTCAGCCAGCGCGCTTCTTCGCTTCGTCACCAGCAATGTTCGCTCAGCTCGACTTTGCTCGACCCACGCACACACGTGTACAGCGGCGCAGGCAAGTACGTGCGCAACATCACGCAAGATGCGTCCCTCCTTCAGGCTCGACGCATTTTCGCAAACGGCAACGAGAGCTGCCCGAGCGGAGCCCTCTTTCGCCGAGGCGGTCCTCGCGCCGACAAACCCGCTCGCGCCAAACCTACTTGAATCGCATCGGCCGTCAACGGCGAATACATAACGCAAGAGCCACGCCCACGGTTTCCGACGCTTATGGCCGACATCCGCTTCGGGCTCGTCGAAAAATTTGCCAAAGAGCGGAAGCTGCAACGAATTGGGCGCAGTCTTCTCCATCGGCGGCACATAGGGTTGCGCTGACGCCACGAGTTGCTCACGCAATGATGAGTTCGGCGCCAATACGCCGTGAAACCTGACCATGTGAAATCGCGGCGGCGACACCATGGCGTATATCCGTGCCAACAATTCGTTCGGATCCAGCCGCACCAAATGTGTCCCTTCTCGCCACGCTTGCTTCAATTCATAACACAATTCGTTCCCATCCCCCGTCTCCGTCAATCGCTCCATCGCTATCGGCGGACGCGCCAAATACCGGCACATTCGCTCCACGCGCTTGCGATCACGACCATCCATCGCCTGCATACACATTGAATCCGTCGACAACGACCGCTATCTCCCCTTTGCCCATTCGATGACCGTCCACAATCACCTTTTTCGGCGCGTGCCGCCACGTTATAATATGCAAAAAAGCACCGGCTCGAGCTCGCCTGCCCCGTCGCCATTGGATTCGCTGTCCGGTGTTCGCCCCCTTTTCGCCAACTTCGCGTGCACCTTTTTCGCCGTCCGCATCGCGACTTCGTACACTTCGTCTTCGCTCGGACGACGCATTCGCAAAAATCGCAACACCCCATTGTCGCTTTTCACGTGAACCCCATCGAGCACCAACGTGTGAAAATCGACATTCAAGCGCAACGCCGAGTCGAATCGCTGAATCACCGTGACCGTCCCAGTATGAGCCTCCTCCACACTCGACAATCCCAATTCACGCTTCGCTCGCCATCGATCACTGCGCTGCAATTCTCGAATAAACGTGTCCAGGACCATTGCACACAATTCCCGATCGTATTCCGCTCGCACGCGCAAACCCCACAGCAATGTCGGCACCCACTGCCGTATTTGTACCCTCGGAATCACGTGCTCTGTCAACCATACCGCCGTGTCGCTCATGCGCCGGCCCAAACAGGACGGGCAAAAACCGCGGTGCTTGCACGAAAATCCAACCAATCGCTCGAATCAGCAAACCGTATAACGTACTCGGACAAACCCATATTCAGTCCACCTCGTAAATACTCGTCCACTTCGCGCACGACGAATTTCGGCAAATGCCCAAGTTCCTCGACGCGCTCGCGAAATGACGGCCAATAGTCGCTCGCCACCCGATGATAAAGAACGTTCTACTCGGGACGATGGCGTTCGTAAGGGGACTGCTGGGAGTGTCCTACATGACGGGCGGACTCGCGCATCCGCGCCGACTATGCGCGCGTCATGCCAAACGATTTCCGCGGATTTTCTCGATGGTTTTACATACCGACCCCTGGCGACTGCCATGGCGGGAGGGTGGTGGCCGCCACCCGAGCCTGCGGGAACGGCTGGTCAGCACGAGGCACACTGCCCACATCCTCCGTTCTCGATAACCAAGGTTATCGAGAACCCTGTCAACCCACCCCGACAGACACGCGAAATACACACGTTTTGCTGGGCTGAAACGATTCTCGATTGCTACCCCACCCGAACGAGTTTCGAGAGAGCTGGTGCTGCGACCCCCTACGCGACGCCATAGGGCCAACCAGTTCGGTGCGAAGGGGGGGACTTGAACCCGCACGGTGTTACCCGCTAGCACCTCAAGCTAGTGCGTCTGCCATTTCCGCCACCTTCGTGGTTTCGGAATACGAATTCGTTTTAATGCCTCCGATGCATACACGAATTGGATTCCTCTCGCAATGGCCGTCCACCGGGGGGTGTTCCCGCTCGGCAACACCCCATGACCAAGTAGCCAAAACTACGGTTTCGTGGCCGAGCTATCTCCGTGTCTGGCCCCCGACTCGACGTCGTCCGGCGCAAGCTTCGGGGCCCGACGTACCTTCGCAGGTCGTGGGCCAACGGCCCCCCATCGAGGTGCACCGGAACGTCCGAGTGGTCGCTCGACCTGCTGGCCACGCGGTGGCGCTGACGATGGTTTGTCCTCCAACGGTTTCTGCTCAAACGATTTGCGAGCAGGCGCGGGTTTGTCAGCGGACGCGCGAGCTTGCTCGAGCTCTGCTTGCATCCACTCGGGCAAAACCGGTCTCTTGAGCGGCGTAGGCTTTGGCACTTCGGCGCTGGGACGCTTGAAAAGCTCTTGCTGTGGCGACGGTACGCTCAAAGCTTCGAGAAGTTTTCGAGCCTCGCGTGCTGTGTTCACCGATGTCGAAGGCGGGTTTGGTGGCGGTGGCGATGCAGGTTCGGACGTCTTTGACGGCGCAACGTTGACGGGTTTGTCCGCGGACGCGACACCTTCCATTGACGCAGGTTTGTGCGTGGAAGTGCTACTTTCTTTCGGCTGTTCGAGCTGTTCTTGCTTTGTTTCTTCGACAGGTTTGTCCACGGAATCAACGTGCACGATCGGTTGCTCGAGCTGCACTCGACGCGGCGGAGCTGCATCGTGGCTCTCGCGCAAGAGTGCCTGTCTCGCTTCGATGAGACGTGCATGGAACTCGCGCGGAAGGTCCCGCAACGCATGTTTCACGCGACGCAGATGCGGGTTGTCGTTTTTGAAGTACAGGTGCATCACGCGCTTGGCGAGATCACTTCGAACTTCAGCGATGTCGTGCGTGAGCCCTGTTCGTTCATGCAGTTGTGCGTGCACTTCAGCTGCAGCCCCGTCGAGTAATGCGGCGAGTGCTTTTCGATCGGCATGCTTGAGGTCCGGCGGAAGTGGCGGCAAGCCATAGACCGTTTTGGTCTTCTCGATGTGCGCTTCGACGAGGACATCCCAGCTCAGGAGTTTCTCAGCGCCTTTTTTTGAACTCTTCAAAGAAATGTGTGTGCTTGGGTCGACGCGCGGCGCGCGCTCGACACTCTCTTCCTTTGAAAAGACTTCCCTCTGATCCAGATCGGGATGCAAATTTGCAGGGGGCTCCCCCCCGTCATTTTGCAGGGGGCCCCCCCTGTCATTTTGCAGGGGGCTCCTGTCGTTTTGCGGCGAGGTCTTCGCGGCGCGCGAGGGTTCCTTTGCCGTGCGCACAAGACCTGGACTGGAGGGCACATTGAAAGCGACTTCTCGACCGTGACCGTCGAGCAGGATGTAAAGGTTCGTGGCTTGCCCTGCATCACCTCGACGAGGCCGGGGTTTTCCCGCGGCAGCCTGAACTTCCCCTAGGGAAGTCCACGATTGCGGTACGATGCGCAACCGTTTCTGATGAGAGAGGTTGTCGAGTGCTTTTTGCAGAGTGCGCTCGGTTTTGATCTTCGTCTTGCTGAGAAGGGTCTGAATTCCAGGCCAGCAGCGGCCTTCAGCATCTGCAAAATCAACAAGCACCTCGAGCAACCTGCAGGCGTAGATGTCGCCTGGACCTTCGTCCGTCCAGATGCGTTCTTTGAGACTACGTTTCCATGCGTACGGAGACGGACACGACGAACTTTCCTTGTTTGGAGTGATCGTACGTACGCTTCCCGAGAAAAACGCTTCCGATTCAACACTGCGAGATCGACTCGCTGCGGGCTGTGCTAGGTTCATTTTGTTCGCTGAGCGCGTCGTTCCGGAGGTCTCCCAAAACTCTACCGGACGGCGCGCGTTGGTTTTTGTGCGTCCCGAAAAACGCACGTGCCAAGGGCCACGCGTTCAGGCCATGACCGGCACGAGCTGAACGCACGACCACACTGCACAGGATCGCGGGCCGAGATCAAGCGGTTTTGTTTTACGAGACAAATTTTCTCTGGGGTCGGATGTTTGTCAGGCCATTGTCCGTAAATTGAGTGTTTTACAACATAGTGCATACGTAAGTTTGCGTATTGACCGATTCAGATGTTTGTCAGGGATTTGTTCGCGAATTGGCGTTTGTCCGATTGGTGCATGCGCAAGTTTGCGCATCGAATTTGTCTCGATTCGCAGTTCGGTGCTGTGGTCCATCGATGCCAAACACATCCCTCGTCATCGTTCCACGTGCGTCGATCGTCGCGCCAAGTCTCGCCGAGGACGTCGCGCGAGCAGCGGCGCATGCGATGCACGCTCGTGCAGTGAACACGCGTCGAGCGTACGCGCGTGAGTGGGAGCGCTGGGAAGCGTACGCGTTCGATCATGGAGCGAGTGCGTTGCCGGCATCGCCGCTCGTGATCGCAGCGTACATGGCGCACCTCGATGCCGAGGGACTCGCGCCGAGTTCGCTCGATGTTGCGATGTCGGCGATCGCCGATCGTCATCGAGCTGCGCGAGTTGCTTTGCCCTCAAACGATCCTGTGGTGCGCGATGTAAGGGCGGGAATTCGTGCACGGCGGGGCACGAGACCTCGAGCGAAAGCGCCGCTCTCAC
>DAOMZH010000699.1:0-6143 GCA_035437985.1 Polyangium sp. (in: bacteria)
GGGTTACCCGAGCATCGAACGGGGGCTCTATCAAAAGGCGGCTTTGCGCGAGGCGCGGGAAGCTGTCAAAGGAAATTTGCGCGCGCGAAAGTTTGACGTTCGTCCAGGACACCTCGCGTACATCGATGGTTGTACGAACCTGGACACGCTGCATCGATGGCGCGATCGAGCGGTCACGGCAGCGTCGGTGGATGAGGTCCTGGCGGAGATTTAGGCGGCGAGGCGAGCCGTTGCCATCTGCCATCTACTCGCCGAGTGTGCACGTGCACGGCTTTCGGCAGGGGCCTCCCTCGAGCACGCTTCGTCGATGTCTTCAATGTCTTCAAAAATTGCATACCCGTATTTATCGTCCGAAAATCGCTGAAGTGCACATCGAGCTACGCGATGCGCATCTTCAATGAGCACCACAAACCGCGGTTCCTGATTGAATGTCGAGGGCTGCGTTTGGGGACATCTGTGCACGGTTGAAGCGTGCCAGAGTGGAGGTTCCGTCTTCTGTCGCGACCCATTGATGACGTGCACGAAGAAAGCTTGCCGCTTCGAAACTTCAGGGCACCGAGACTTCACGAACTGGTTGGCACGACCCAGTCCCGCAGGGGCAGCGCCCGTGCTCTCGAAACTCGTCCGGGTGAGGTAGCAATCGAGAATCGTTTCAGCCCAGCAAAACGTGTGTATTTCGCGTGTCGAGGGGGTGGCGCGGTGGCGTTCTTGAAATCCTTGGTTTTTGAGAACGTTTCCCATCGGAAGGTCGGACCTCTGCCGGTTGAAATTGTGTGGGTAGCCCATCCTGGCACAGAGGGTCGCGCGACGTGTTCCCGAAATGATTCGACCTCCAATGAAATGGAGCCAAGCTTTGTCCCCACGTGTCACGTCGAAATTCGGTCCGTGCCGCTCCGGTGACTCAATCTGTGCGAAATGCAAATTCTGCAGCATCGTGCAAGGCATTCGGTTCGCGAACGAATCGAGAACCCAAAAACCCGGCAAATTGTCTTGGCATGTATTCTGCTGCGAGGCGTCCGCACACAACGATTGCCGATTGTGCACAATTGCAGAAAAGCGGAGGAACCGATGTCGTTTTACCGAGGAACTTTGGAGGTAAATGCCATTACCGTCGTGGCTCACGTCGATGATTCCAAACGAGAAGCCGACATATCGGTCGAGGTCGAGCATCAGAATCCAGGATTTGGCCCGATGCATGCCGAATTGAGTGCGACGCTTCCAGGGCTTGCGACGATGTCAATTCGAGCCAAGGATGCGCCGAAGCCGCTTCGCACTGCGTTGAGTCTCGTCAAGAAATCGGTCAGCGGACGGTTGGGTGGTCAGCAATTTGCGGTAAATCGGAAGGTCGTCGGCAGTCAATTGAAGGCGAAAGAGTCGCTCATTGCCGACTTGCGTTATTTGACCACGGTGCGCGGAAATGAAACGAAATCCCTGACGCTGGTGCCCACATTCGAGGTCGACGGTCAGTATTATGCGCACAAAGTCACCATACAGACAGTGACCGTGCAATTGCCTGCCAATGCGAAACACATCGTCACATCATCCTTGACGCCATCGAAGATCACGCCGGGGCCGAATGGCATGTTGGTCGAATTCCAGGTGAAGAATGCAGTGCCGATGCCATTAACGCTGAAATGGACGGAAGTCGACGCATCTATTCGAGTGCTCAAAAGCAGCCGTGTATTGCCGAATCGAAAGATCGAAGTCACGATCGACGTGCAGAATATGGGGCAGAGTGCGGCGACGTTCAAGGTGATCGACGAATACAGCAATGCCCAGCTCGCTTCGTTCGCGCCGGCGGCCAACTTCACGGTTGTGAGCGTTGGGGATCGCGAGAGTCGCACGACATTTCAATCGACGGTATCCTTGGGACCGACCAAGTCGGCCAAACTCACATATACGGTCGAGCCGCATGGGGACGTATTGTCGATTCCCACAACTCGCGTGACAGTCAACGACGTTCCCGTGGCAACTTCGGGCAAACCCAGCATCGTGCATGTTGGTGGTCTAGCGACAATATTGAATCCGCAGGTGGTCGCAGTTCCGTCTGGATTTTCGTTCGACTATGTTTCGGACGACCATCACTTGAAGCAATGTGGGCTGACGTGTGGCGGTCAGACGTACGACAAGGTGCACGAGCGATTGCAGTTCACGGATAGCGTGGTGTTTGCGGACATCAATGGGGACGACGATTATCGTTGGTCGGCGATGCATCATGTGCTTCGTTTTCAGAATGCGTTTACGGCCCACGAAATGACTCCGTGGCTTGCGAAAACCCACAATGTGACGACACATGACGGCTATTTCCGGCACGAAGGATTGCGTCAATTTTCATGTGCCGTAGTCGTGCCGACAGCGTGGGAGTTTAATTTCACGAACGACGACCATCACATCAACAAGATGGCCTTCGAAATCGAAACGGGCGCGTTCGATCGAACGCAAGGCGAGATCCATTGGAAGACACGCGTCACGTATGCCGACAAGAACTTCGACGATCCATACAATTATCGTTATGGGTACGTGATTCTCGGCTTCAATGGTACGGCCTTTCAGCGCGTGTATTCGGCACCCGATGATGGTGGCAGCGCAATGGCCATCGAACAATTCCCGGCGCAGGAGCTACGCAACTATCCGCGCGCCATCGTGGTGCCAGCCGGTTGGTCCTTCGATTTCAACGGCGACGATCACCAGGTCAACATCGTTTCGTTCGGCATTCGGAACGTGACATTCGACAAGATGCAAGGAAGGGTTCAATGGCAGGCCCATGCGGATTTCCGGGACAAGAATGGTGACGATGATTATACGTGGGGCTATCGTGTGCTCATTCTCGGCACCAGCGACGGAGAACAACGCGAGCACGAATCAGGGATCACGACAGACAATGGCGGAGCGTCGTCGCGTCCATTCAACATCGATTTGAATGGACTTTTCGTGCCGATTACCTGGACTAACGGAATCCAGGACGGGGACGAAACGGGTGTGGATTGTGGTGGATCGAGTCCAGCAGCGGACCTCCAGCCGCTTGGGACGGCGGTCAATCCGGGAAAGGGAGCGAGTTCCCATCTGTATTCGTTGCGCGACGAGGACGAGCAGCGTGTGGTGCGCACGTTTGCTAATGCGGCGCTGGTCGAATACGCCGATGCGCAGGGGCAAGATCATCGGACGTATTACACGGGCGTTACTGTTGCGGATCGGCATGTCGAAGCGATTGCATGGTATGTCAACAGGCATATGGAGTACGTGAGCGATGGGTTATTCGATGGGTCACAATCGGCGTATGATACGATTACGTCGAGCGGTCATCGCGGTTCGCTCGACTTCGCAGGCGATTGCGAGGATCACGCGATTCTTCGTGCGGCTTTGCTGAGGTCTCTCGGATTCAAACCCACAGCGATCTTCTGCGCCGATCACCACAATTCGGTGGATCAAGGGCAAGACAACGAGTGTTATGGGGACAAGAAAGGCAGCGGCGGGCATACGTACAACGTCGTGATTTACCGCGGAAAATATCGCATCATGGACTACGGTCCGATGCAAACGCGAAGGTGGGCGAACAAGAGCTGCTGGAACCAGCACGTCACGGACAACATCTGGAACGATCATACCGGCGAGCATTGGTCGCAGCGCGATACGTCTCCGTTTGGGACCACGCCACTCGTGAATTACCCTGGTAATCCCTGCTCGCCGTCGACGACGTGGGATTGGCGGACGTACTTCAACGACATTACGCCGTGAAGAATGTGCTTGGGTAATTCGAAAGTCCGGCCAATTTCGCGGATGGTTCGTGAGGCGCTGAGATCGTCTAACTTCCGCCAAGGGGGGGCTTGGCCGAAGCCATCGATGACGTCCGCCAAGGGAAGCTTGGCGGAGGTCAAAGGGGAGCATTGAAAGTCGACGTATTTGCCCTGAACTGCGGGCGACATGGAAGCTGGTGGTGGTGGACTATCCCATGCGATAAGAACTTATCCCATGGCATCTGCATCTGTGCGCTTGACGTAGCATTGAAACCATTTGCACCTCTGCGCGCTCGATGGCATGTTTTGTGCTGGCCGTTGGAATCCGATGATGAGCACACAGACAACCCACCCGACCATTGATCTCCCTTCGTTCCAAAGTTGCGAGGAAGATTTAAAGGAACATTTTGTCAATGAGTTCACGACCGGTGGCTTTTCATTTCCGCGGGATGCCGATGCATGGGAGCTGGCTGCGCTTTTTGTAGCCATGAAACAGCGTTCCATTTCGCCGCGTTCGCGTCTAGTGCATTGGTCGCCTGAGTTGAAATTGAAATTGACCTCTCCCGAATGGGCTCGGTTTGTTCACGCGTTGACAACAATAGAAGCGGAATCGATAGCGGGAATGGATTTGAAGCCACGAATGAGCCAAGACGTTGAGGATGTTGAGCTTCATGATGATCTTTTCAATGAATGGAGAATTCAACATCTACATTTGGCCGATCGAAGACCGAATCCGAATGAATTTGTGGAGCGCGCTGCGGAGCTACTATTCGTTATGGTTGAGGAAGATGATATCTATTTTATCGACCTGCTTAAACACGAATTCTCCGATCCAGCATTGTTGGAACTAGTCCATCGAAATTGGCCACAATTGATAGATGATTCTCGAAGTGATCACATTTGCATTCCCCATGAAATGAGACCATCCCCCGCAGAACATGGGAGACGGCGGAGGGCTGGGTTTACGAAGCCTGTGGCGATGTCCGATGGAACGGTTTACTTGTGTCCTGGCGGCGGGATTGTACTCTCTGAAAGAAAACGAAAGAAACACGGAAGGGGAAAAGGGGGGCACCTTAATCTGGAGGCAATTCGCAACGCCAATGATATTCATCGAATAGCGTATTCGATCCATAAGTGGTGCAACGAAAACGCACCGACTCTCGTGAGTGATATTCAGCGGCAGACAGGAGAGGCTTTGACCTCATTGCGCACTTTACGTTTGCGGTTGGACAATGACGGCCCTTTTTTTGAGGAATTAATCACCGGATTTCAGGTCCGCCCTTAATGGATCCATCTCGAATCGCGTGTGTGCTTACCTCCTTCCTCATTCTCGATAACCAAGGTTATCAAGAACGATGAAGGGGCTCGTCGGGCGCCACCTGATTTCAACACGTTACGATTCTCGAAACCCCTACTCGATTCATCATTCTCGAATCGTGCCTTCGCGCCGAGTTTCGCCCCCCCTGAGTCCCCCCCTCAAAAACCACCCAATCCCCCACACTTGCCCATCAAGTCCCCTGCCCCAAAGTAAACACCCCCACATGACAATCGCCATTCCCCGCGTCCCCCCTTGAATTCCCCCCATGCCGAAGGTCGAGCCCCCACCTCGAAGCCCCCAACCCCCCAGGGGATTCGCTCCAACGACCAGGGGATTCGCCTCGACGAGCAGGGGATATGGCCACATGGTTCGGGCGCAAACCGAAAAAACCACTTCCCTCGCTGAAAAAGTGCTGGTACGTACGTCCGACACCCTCCACAAGGCGTCCCAATATGGCAAAGCTCACCATCGGTCAAAAAGCAGAACGCGTCCTCACGTTGCTGCTCGCTCTACGAAATCCACGTATTGCCGCGGCATTGACGCGTTATGGATTCAAAAACGAAGACCTCGATGAAGGCTGGAATTTGCTTCGCTCCGTAACGCGCACCCAGCTCGATGTCGCACCTGACGATTCGCCAGTCGACCCCGATGCATTACGCGCCCTCGATGAATGGGAAAATCAATGGTTTGTCATTGCCGCAGCCACCCTCAAACGCCGCGCACCCAAAGTCCATGATTGGTTGTTCCGCAATCTCTCGCAAACCGAAGGCGTCGAAGTGCTCGTCTCCGTCGGCACCTTTCTCGAACGCTGGGACCTCTTGGAAAAAAATCAACAAGACGGAGGCCTCGGAAACGACGGTAAGCAAGCAAAAAAACTTCTCGCCACGCGTGGTTTGACCAAAAATACCATTGACGAGGCCAAAGCGCTCCTGGAAAAACTCCGCAAAATCGAGGGGCCATTACCGGACCTCGAAAAAGTCGCCGCTGAAGATGCGAGCTTCGAAAAAGCCGAGCAAGAACTGTGGGGGTGGTACCTGGAATGGAGCGCCATTGCGCGTAAAGCCATCAAGCAACGATCCTTGCTCCTCAAA
>DAOMZH010000700.1:0-6140 GCA_035437985.1 Polyangium sp. (in: bacteria)
AATGGAGTTAGCGCGGGAAGGGCAAGCGTGGAGTGGTGAAGTGTCCTGTCGCGAAGTCAGTACAATCACGGGCGATACACGTTATTTTTTCTTGGCCCTCGACGCCATGGGAGCACCTGTCGTGAGCAGCGGTTCGTCAGAATGGCCTCATGTCGCGACAATTGTGCGTAATTTACCCGGTGGTCCACAATCATTGCCGGGCGAAATCAAACCCATGCGTTGTCACGATCCGGCCGATTGCCCGCCGGATTTCCCAGGTTGCCCAGCCATGACCATTGCCCGTCCGGCATGTTTGACGCATGCGGAATGTGCGAGCGGCACGTGCGAATGGGATGGCTATTGTGCCTCGATGCCCAAGGAAGAACAAATTCGAACCATTCAATTGGGGTCGGATGATGAACGTTTGGCCGCAGCCGTGAGGGACGTCACGCGCCGATATCAGGCCGCGGCCTCCCGTCCGAAAAGCATCTTCTAATCGGCGCGTGGGCGTGGGGAATTTGCTCGAAAGCATTCCGTAAAGAATTCGCTTCCCCAGACCTTGCGTCTCGTGTATTTGGGAAGAATGAACAAACCCTTCCTTCATCTCGGTTCGCTCGTATTCGCCATGATCTTGATCCACGTCGGCTGTGCGCCGATTGTAACGGTCGAAGGCGGCGGAAACGAAGCGCAACCTACCCCGCTGCCAGGTATCGATCCGATTCCGAATCCGTACACGCCCACCGTCCCCAGTCCTTCGGGTGGTGCGCCTGCGAATATCATTGCCCCAGGCGCTCCTGGCAAATGCGAAGGCCCCGAACTGCACGTCGTCGGCATTTACGATCCTTATGATTCGGCAACGGATACACAAGGTCCGGCGCATGTGCACATCGATCGCCCGGGAGAGATAAAGCTGTTTCTCTCGTCGTATTCCGCAACGAATTGGAAAGTCACGGCGGGTCCAGCCACGCAAATCGTCTCGATCACCGCTCATTCTTACGAACCCGTCACGGTTGATGCTCCCGAGGGAACGACGGTGGAAACAATCGATATCGAACAAACTGGAGCATTCCTTGGATGTGGATATGAATATCCCGACCGCGATTTGCATAGCGGATGCGAAACTCCAGACTTGATCGCGGCCGTTGAACACAAGATGGGACAACAAGTTTTGTCCTTCCACGGCTGTTACGCGGCGTCGGATTTCAACATTCGCCCGAACCTCGTATCTTCGTCGAATTGCGCCACGCAAATGGGTTATGCCCACACGAGCATGGTGTCGACGTCGTGCGTGCCGCGTCCGACTCCGAATCCGGACGTCTCCAATGACTGTACAGGTAAAACGGGTACCGGTAACTATGCAGGATTCTTCTGCAACTCGTCGCTGTATTCACCTAGCAGCCCCTTCCTGAAGTCGGAAAACATTGCTTGCGAAGACGCTCGCGCCAATTGCGCGCTCAATGCCGAAGCCAATGCCGGAACGAGCGTGCAATGCCTGTGGAATGGCAATGTCGTCTTTGCCGCTGGTACGCAATCGAGCGCGTGCGGACAATAATCCCCCAATCTCGATATTCGGTCTAGATTTCGCTCCCCCGTGGCGATAGTCTCGACCGCATGCGAACTCTTGCCTTGTCGATTCTCCTCGCCGCCCCCTACCTTTTTGCCGCCTGCAGCGGCGACGAACCGCAAGTATCGAGCACTTCCAGCGGCTCCAGCAGTTCCAGTAGCGGAATCCCCGGTCCCTGCAATCCATGGGGCACGTGGAAATTCAGTTATGATGACGCTACCGCGCCGTGCGGTCTAATCACGGACACCGTGACGATTACTCAAAATGGTGACGGGAGCGCGAGCGTCGTTTTCGCTGGCGACGATACGATGCCCGTGAGCATGTGCAGCCCCAATCCCGAACCTGGAGTGTACTCGACAAACGCGACTGTATCCGCAGACGGATGCTCGGTACAATTGAAGAGCCATACGTCGTATTGTTATTCGGGTGAAAGCCAATGCGAAAATCGGGATGTGCAGCTCACAGTCAATGGCGATGCAGCGACCGGGACATTGCTCTACGAACGGTGTTGGTGCACGATGGGTGACCCAATGCCCGTGGGAGCAGCGGGGCAACGTATGCCTTGACGAACCTGCGACCTTTCGTAATATCGCCTGAGGTTTGCCCATCGAGTCATCATCGGGGTAATCGTTTCTGCTTGCGGCGACGGTACATCAATGGGATGGATTTGAAAAAACGCGAAAGCTCTTGAAATATTTCCACGACAACGAGTATGTTGGCATGTCCTCGAACTTCCGCGGATCTCCCGGCGCTCGTCCACCCCCGAGGGATCGATATCCATGAGCATCTACGACCTCCAAAAATCTGGCAAAACCACGACGACGCAAGCCCTCGCCGCCTTCGACGCGTTGGATCCCATCGATGTGGACTTCATGTTTGGCAGCTGGAAAGGCGAAGGGTTTTACACCGGGCACCCGTTCGATGGTCTGCTCGAAGCGTATCACTGGCATGGCAAACGATTCGATAACGCCGAGGAAGTTCATCCGTTGGTCTTTCGCACGCTGGGCGGAAGCTTGGCGCATGTCAATCCCGCATTTTTTGGATGGCCATTAAATTTGAACGACACGATGCCCATGCCCAAATGGTCCGCGGTGGGCAAAGTTTTTCAGACCTTGATTCCGGTGATGGAAACGATGAAATCACGCGCGCGCTTACGAATGACGACTTATCGAGGCAAATCGAGCGCTACGATGATCTACGATCAATTGCCCATTAACGACGTCTTTCGCAAGATCGATGATGACAGCGTGTTTGGCGTCATGGACCTCAAGCGCATGAAAAATCCATTCTTCTTCATTTTGCGCCGCGAACAACGTAACGACTGATACCACCTGCCACATTCGAATACTTCTTCCACGTACAAGGGGACCCGGTCATGAAACAATTGTCGAAACAATGGTGGATCCTTTTGAGCCTTGCGGCCCTTGCCCCCAATGGCTGTGGCTCGGAACAGGAGAATTGCGATATTCCGGGAAACTGCTTATTGACGTCGGGTTCGTCCGGGCTCGCCAGTAGCAGTACGTCGGGCAGCTCGGGCGGTTCATCCGGCTCAATGGGCGGTCCCGAAGATTGCACCAATGGTCTCGACGATGACGGAGACGACGCAATCGATTGCGCCGATACCGAATGCGTCGACAAGTATACGTGTGTTCCTCCAATTCCCGCTGGTTTTACCGAAATCGTCACGATTACCGTGACGCCCTACGGCGAACCAACAGCTGCCTGCGCTGGGGGAATCACCGCAAAACCCTATTATCAAAATCCAGCCGTGGACGCGTGTGATGCATGTACATGCGACGCCTCGGGCGTGTTATGCACCCCGGGGCAAATCGCCACGGGATTCGATTTTGGCATGACGTGCATGAATCTCCAACCCACACAATTGTCTCCTGATCAATGCCAACAAGTCGTCGGCACCGCGTCTTTGCTGAGTGCGGTAATGACCGCTGGCACCTGTCAAGCCACGACGTCGACCGGTACCCCGAAACCTCCTATGGAAACCGTCATTGCCACATGTTCCCTTGGCGGCGCCGACGGCAAAGGTTGTGGAATGTCGGGAGCCTGCGTTTCGAGCGACGGGCTGGCAACGGCCGAACATCTTTGCATCAAACGGCCCGGACACGAGGTTTGTCCAGCCGATTGGCCGCTGGCTCTTTATGCATTCGAATCATTTACCGACGACCGCTCCGGGTGCACACCTTGTGGATGTTCGGCCAAATGCGAAGGCGGCGATTACATGATTTTCCCCAACGACAATACATGTACAACGACGGGTATGCCCGTCGACACCGTCGGAACGTGCGTCAGCGCCGGCGATTCATTTGTGGGTGGCCTCAAAATGTCGGCCCTCACAGCCTCGTGCACGACCACAGGCGGCTCGATGATGGGCACGGTCACGCCCATGAATGAAACGACGTTTTGTTGTTTTTGACAAACGCCTACGCCCGCCCCGAAGCTTCGATTTCCTGACACAACGTATCGACTCGATCGGGCGCCGCCCCCGCCGCCTTCGCAATGATCTCGATCTGCCCCCGCTCGACCTCGGACAAACCATCACTCGACAGAGCAATCACGAGCGCCAGGCGCAAACCTTCGTCAACACAACCTTGCGCCGCAATGCTCTCACCAATCAGTTTTGCCCGCATCGACGCTCCCGCAGCATCGATTTGCTGACGACTTGCTTGCACGAGATGCTTGACGAAAATCGGAGACAACTGCGTCTTCGTCGCCACCTCGAGCGACGTCGACAAGGCCGCCATCTCGGCCGGGTCAATGTGGCCATCGGCTGCGGCAACGAGAACAGCAAGATCGATCGCCGCAGCAACCCCCGCTTCACTCGACGGAAAACAGTTGCACAACGCCTCGACGGCCGGCTGAAGAAGTGTATTGGCGTTCATCGCGTTCACCTTGACCAACGCCCTACCCCAGTTTGGCTGGGCCATCAAGAGAAATTTTCACGACCGCGAACGAAAAGTGCGGGTCCAACTGACGACCAGCGCTCCACCTCGAAACGCTTCATCCTTCGGACTCTGGCGTTCCCGACCCCTTTCGTTCCCGTCTTGGACGCGTTGTTCGGGGCAATTTTCGTTCCTCTTGCGCCAAATTCGCATCCCGCACCCGTTGCATCAACGTCCTGAATACCCGCGACAAACCTTTTTCGATCTCCTCGGATTCACCGCATACCGTAAGAGCCGCGGCCACCGATTCCAATGTCGAAACATATTCACGTCGCGGCTCGGTCCTCAGTCGCCCATAAATCGACGGCTGCTTTGGTTCGAGGTTCATTCGATTCAGTTTGTTCAGCCAAGGATTACGCCACCACAACGATTTCGCTTTCGACCAGGTTCCATCGAGCACGATGATTCCTTCGAGCGCTTTGGGTTCGAGCACTTTGCCGCGCCTCGATGTGACTTGATTGCCTTCCGCTTCGCGATCTGGAAAAAGCACGGCCCACTTCTGGGCATCTACGTTTTCTTCACCCAGCGCATGCCCCAAATTCTTCCAACTCAATCCAATCACGAGCTGCGCCTTGGGCAAACTCGCGAGCACGATCTGCGCCGATCCCAAGAGCGCATCTTGCTCCTGTGGATGCTGCAAAATGAGCACCCGGCGCACGGTCGGATACGAAACGATACGGTCACATACGCACACGACGCGCGGGCGCCGACAAACGTCACAAGCGGGTAAATTCACGATGCGCCGACCTTAGCACGTTCCCCGGTTCGTCCAACCAAGTTTTGCGATTCGCCCAGAATTCATCATCCGCTTACGCATTTCGTGACTTCAGGAACGAAAACCGCCTGCACTTCCCCACAAGAACAAGCCAGGTATACGCTCCCTACAAACTCACGCAAATCCCGGTGCGCTTCGATTTCTTCTCCATCGGGAAACTCGACGATCAGTGTATTTTTTTGAAATGTCACCTTCAGCCCATCATGCTCGTGAGTCCCTTTGAATGATTTGTGATCAAATGCTCCAATCACGGTCAAGAGTCCCTCGTCCTGTAACATTTTCCGCGATTTCGACTTTAATCCGCGCGAAATATCGAGCAATGGGTCGAGTTGGGGCACATCCCCCTCCATCGGCAAGGTTTCGATTTCGGTGAGCTCCTGATTGTCGAAATAATGGATTCCCTTCTGCCCATACAGCCGGAAAAAATACGGAATGTCACCACGGTCGAGCTGCTCCATTTCTTCATCGAGCAAAGGCGGCCACAGTTCATTCGGCTCTGCTTCCACGTATTCGTCCGTTCCGCGCAGACACACGCGAATCGGAATTTCCTTGAATTCGGGTAAAGCGGCCAAAACGTCCGCGATCTCGCGCCCTCGTTTTCCCAAAAACTCGAGCATGCGCAGATAATGCCGCGCGATGACCAGCAAATCCGTAACGTCCACGGGTTTTCCCAGGTACGGGAGCACGCGCCGTACGCCTGCGGCATGGCGACAAACGTCCGCAACCTCGGGATCCGCATCGGGCAACCATTTCGTTTCGGTGGGCAATGACAAATCGGCGAGGACTATTTCGATGTCGAGCGGCGTCAGCACCGTTCGTCCGTGCGCATCACGTCCCAGCGCAATGTTTTCCCAATGCAAATCGG
>DAOMZH010000701.1:0-6126 GCA_035437985.1 Polyangium sp. (in: bacteria)
GAGCGCGGGCGGGCACGACGCACGGAATTGCGGAGGCGCTCTTGCGGGCGGGCGTGCAGGCGGTCGTTGCGTATACGCGATGGCCTTCGCCGAAAGTGACGGCGACCGTCACCGAAGCGTTATACGAGAGTTTGTTCAAGCATGGCCCAATGGAGGGAAACATTGCCGCCGCGGTGAGCGCTGTGCGCCGAAGACTCGATACGCAGGTCCTCACTGATTCGACGGACAGGCGCGAATCAGCTTCGCTCGTCGTGTACCTCGCAGGGCGGGATCCGATCCTGTTCGCATCCGCGACAAACGTCGTCAATGCGAAAACAACGCCGCCGAACACCATTCCCGAAACACCAAACCCCCGTCCGCCGCAACCGGACCCCAAGAGACCTCCAACAAACCCCAAGCATGGTACGGTCAGATTCGACGCTCATGTGCAAGGACGTCTTGTTGCCATTGCGGCCCTCGTTGCGTTCGCCCTCGTCGCCTCTGCCCTTGTCTGGAGAAACCAATACCTCGAAACAATAACCCTGCCGACGACTCTGCCTGTATCAGCGCGACCGATTACGCCAGAACCCGTCCCCAACCCCGATCCGCACCCATTGGTTGATCTCACCGCAAAAACCTGGGGGGACGGGGGCACGACGTTCTGTACTTATTTGCAAGACCAAAAACCTCCGTTGGGCCCGAGCAAATGCGTACCTAATACCGATCCGAAGCTAGGTTCAGCGACACCGTTCGACCTTGTCAAACTCGCCCGAACAAACCTCGTTTTGGAAATCGACTCAAATGGCCGGGCGACGATTCGCTACTGGGGACAACTCGAAACGGCCACGAAGTTGCGGACGAATTTCAAACCATTCGATCTTTCGAACTTGGAAATGGTCAAAGAAGCGGCGCCGCTGCTTTTTGCTTTGGCCAAAGTCGCGACCGATCGCGCCGCATACTTGGGGTGCGTCAAAATGCCCCAAAGCAACGACCCGTCGCTGCAATTGTTGGGCAGTTTTCTGCGTAAGATGAGCAAGTCGCCGTGTCGCGTGACAGACGACGAACGACTCGCGCTCGCCCGCGAATCGACATGCGCCGATCCGGCCGATCCTATGTGCACGCTCTACAAATACCTTTATATGGATCGCCTCGGCGTTGAATTAAAAGACCCCGAGATTTCGGCTCGGGCCATCGATCTCGAGCAAACGCGGCATGTGGAGGGCAATGATTTGGAGGTGCTTCTGGTCAACAATGCGCGTATTCTTTCGGAGCAAGTCGACGCTGCGACCAAACAACGGGCTGGTACGTGGTTGACGTCGTTCCGTACGCCCATGATGAGCGCCTGCGCAAGGGTGCTCTCTGCGCCTATTGCCGCACGAGTCTTGACGAATGCATCGGGCGACTTGAAACCCATTGCGGATTTACCGCCCGAAGTATTCAACCAATGCACCGACGACCTAGCCAAGATGAAATCCTACTATGATCGCGGCATTGCCCGAAGTTTTGCCGAGCAGTTCAAGGAAGCGGCTGAAGATTTTCACGAAGCGCATAAACTCGATCCAGCCAATCCTCTTTATCGCCTTCACCTGGCGCGCACGTGGTTGCTCACAAAAAACCCCGAAGAAGCGTATGCGCTGCTCACGAAGCCGATTGACCTTTCAAAGGCGGAGCACGATACCAAAGTGGGTTTGGAAGTCCTGAAGGTTTATGCCGTAAAACAGCTCGCGCAAATGGGCACTAGCGTTGTTAATGGCGTGCCCTTCACCCGTGATGCCGTTCAAGTGCATTTGCAAAAGATGGCCGAATTATGCAAGCAAGCACCGGCGAACATACAAGTGGTTCCATGTCAACCGCCCCATCTGCGACAAATCTTTTCCCCAAACGCCGATGCCAAGAAAATGCTCGATCTAGTGCAGCATCCGCCGTCCGTCACGACGTTTCGACAGCTAGAGCATCTCTTCCGCATCGGTCGCTAACGCGCCCAGCCCGTCCCAGGCCAAACTGCATTTTGTGCAAACTGTCGGCCGCCGGAAGGCCCCGAATCCTTGGCAAACCGCATTTTCCGGCCGAAATGCGCCATTTCGGCGTTGGCGCAGGTGCTGCAATAAGCCCAGACACGCAACCCGCTGAAGTGAATCCGTAGCGCGCGAGGTAATGACGTCCGGCGCGAGGAAACGCGCGCGAGGATGCGTATTGCCGAGAAAAACCATGTCGGACATGGCCACGCTTGTGCGTCGCACGGGAGACTTGCATTTCGAGGTTTCTGTTCGAGGGCAATACACGCACGTCCATGAGGAAGCCGAACACGTGAAATCGATTGTTTATGCTGCAGCAAAACTTTGTGCAGGAAAGGGCGACCCCGCGACGCCCAGCAATCCCAATTCACACCACCCGGTCGAAGACCGCATTGCGATCGTCGGGCATTTCGAGCCCAATCGACCTGTCGGCGCCGTGCAATTGATGTGCGCAACGACAAACGCCACCACCCCTGTTCCGATGGGCCTTCGCTACGACCTCAGCGATGTTCTCATGAAATACCCGGCCCATGCCGTCGCCGAAATCTCCAGCTTGGCCGTGCTCCCATCGTCCCAAGGATCGGGTTTGGCGTGGTTGTTTTTTGACAAGATCATCGACGTCGCGCGGCGTAATGGAATCCAAGTGTGCGTCATCGCCGCGGATGCGTGCACGGACGAACTCAGTGATGCCCAACTGGCATTCCGCATCGCGCAAGCACAAGACTTGACAAGTGATCGATTGACCATTGCGCCTCGAAATACAGCGCCTGGTGATCATGCACCGCAAAAGCATCTTTACACGCGAGCCCATTACGTGCAGGCGTTGCGCAACGGCTGGCAACATTTGAAGGTTCGAGAAAAACCGGCCCTTTATGCCCGCCGAGGCGCGCGGTTTGTCGGTGAACCGACATGGGAACCAACCTACCATACTTGCTCACTCCCGATGGCCTTGTTCCTCGACTGATTCGGATTCTCCATCGGATTGCACAATCACGAATTCCGTGAGCCATCCGTCCCCCCAGCCTCCTCCGTCTCTTGGTTGCAATACGCGGCGGCGAACCACTTCGAGCAACGATGTCGGGACCAAATTCGGCACCTCCGAATACTCGGCCAGGCGCGCTCCCCAATGCTCAGTTGGCGAAAGGTGCACGAGCACCTGCACACAGCCACAAGGAGGGACGAGATCAAAGTCCAGATCCATTGACGCTGCGTTGGCTTCGAGTTTTTTGCGACGCACCAATAGAGTTGGTTCGCGACGTTCGGCCCTATCCGGCGCAACCTTGTCCCACGAATGCGTGACGATTCCGACGGTGACGAAGCGCTGCGCGGGTGAACGTACCTGGATACGAAATTTATCTCCTGTTTTTGCGACCAAGGATTCGTCCGGAGATACAGGCAGGAATCCAGTGATGCCGCCTGGTAGGGTCATTCGTCGGCTCAGGGACACTTTCGCTTGCGGCCAAATCGCTGCGATCGACTGACCTTGATGCACAATCAAGCCATCTCGGGCAAGTTCTACGAGGATGTTGGCAACGGGCCGACCATCATTCAAACCGAGGACGGTTTGGATTTCCGAACGACTCACGGGTCCAGGCGGATCTTTGGCCAGGAGCAACCGGGCCAAGGCGCGAGACCCCTCTTGGCTTCTGAACATCGGTGGTCGGGCATTCGGGTTTGTCGACGCGGGCAAACCTCCCCGAATCAATGCAGCAAACTGCTCGATATCGTCTAGGGTTTGGCTCACCGAACGGGTCGGGATATGGGTGGTCGTTGCCGAACGTGGGTTGGTTCGTCTTGCCCATTCGTTCTGGGTGCGTGAGTCGGCAAAATCGGAGTCGATGACGGCTATCTGCACAAAAGCCATGAGTTCACGAATGTTGCCAGGCCACGAATCGGGAAGATCGAAGAGGCGTTCGATTCGTCGCAGAATATTCGTAGCGTCATTGGGGTTACGCGCGCAAGCCTTTTGCACCAAAGCCTGGGCAATATCCATACGGTCGGTTCGGTCCCGCAGCATGGGCAAACGAATCACGATCCAATTGAGTCGCTGATACAAATCCTCACGAAACTTACCTTGTTCCATCAGCCCATTGAGATCCTGCAAGGTCGCTGCAAGGACTCGAACGTCGGAACGTAATGGCGTCATGGCGTCACCAATACGAAAGAAAGGTTGTCCCTCGATGACGCTCAAAAACTTCGGTTGGGCCTCGAGGGGCAATTCGCCGATTTCATCGAGGAACAATGTCCCGCGATCGGCAATTTTGACCCATCCATGCCGATCCATTGCCCCAGTAAATGCCCCTCTCACCGTTCCGAGAAGTTCACCTGCAATCAAGTCCTTCGGAGTTTCGCTACAATTGCGCGCAACGTACGGACCCGAGCGCTCGCTCATTTGGTGAATTCTCGCGGCAAGCGCCGATTTTCCAGACCCGGTCGGGCCCAATAACAAAATCGGGAGCTTCGTGCGGGCAAACTTTTCGAGAATTTCCTTGACGTACGGTTCGAGAACCAGTTCGTTCGTCATGCCACCCTCATTACCGGGAGTTCGAGGCCACGGATGGTGCCATGACGCTGGACATGAAGAAAGAAAAATCTTTTCCAGTTTGGCGATTTGAACGACGAGTGTCCCAGCATGTAAAACCCTACGTCTACCCACGGAGACAGCGCCAAACGCGAACATGTATGGGTTGATTCATCGCCTACGTTTGTCCATGCGACGAACATCGTATGACGAACGAAGGGTTGCTCGGGGCAAACATTGAAGATTCCTCGATATGCCCCGATGCATCGCCATAACGAGGACGCTGGCTTTTTCGCCAATCACCGCGCAGATCCCTCCGCAGGCGCCACCCGCGCTGGTGCATATACGCCAAGGACCGTCGTGCTCCGGACGACCGTCGGAAGCATGAAATCGAGCTTGCCGAGATACCAGAGAAACGCTCCAACGAGCACTGCGAGCACCACGCCATAAAGCCAATACGAGCGCTTTGGCTCCTCGTAGGGATCCACCAGCGTCCGCTTCGATCCGCGCGGGACCGACGCGACTTGGGTGAGCGATTCGCCAAGCGGCACGTTGATCCGCGCCATTGCATTCACCGCCCAGCCATTCGCGTCGAGCAATGGACCGAGGTTGCGCCGACGAAGCTTCAGCCATGCGGCCACGGTCGCCGGCGCCGAGATCGCCAGGATGAGCGCCATTACGCCAAGCGGCATCCATAGGCCAAGGCCGAAAATCGTGCCGAGAATGGTTCCAATCGCTGCCGTGATGCCTCCAACGGCCACGCCCAACGCAGCAACCGTGCCCGCATCGAATTTCATGGGTAATGGCGGGATCACGGGAGCCTGGCCCTCGACCACATTGCCCGTCGCCGCCGCGAGGTCCCCGGATTTCGCCTCCGCATCCGCCTCCGCCCGCGCGGTCCGCTTGGCGATCTGCTCCTCGATTGTCCGGGCCAGCTTCCGGTATGGGCTCCAAAAGGCTTGGGACAAACTGATCGGATTGTCCACGATCTTCGTGATCGTCGCGTCCCAGTCTTGGCCATCGCGATCATAAAATATCCCGTTCCGCCCCACGATCAGGTTGTCCACGTCTCCGCCGGTCATCGCCGCCGCGATCGCGCCCGTCTCACCTTGCGCGTTCTTGATGTCGCAATACACCAGCAAAAGATTCGAGCGCGGCGCCATCGTCGTGTGTCGCGCCGCATCGGCGACATTCACGCATAAATCGCACGCACGCTGATCCAGATAAAGCGTGCCAACTTGAAACGTCGCTTTCTTTTTGCGCAAATAAAAATCGTGAAAAGAGACGAAGTTGCGCGCGAGCGACAAGAGGTCGCGGGCATACCGGACCAAACGCTCGATCTCCTCGAGCGCCTCTGCTTTCGGCGCTGCCGCATTCTCGTAGGAAAATAGTTTGTCGAACCGCTCCTTCGCGTTGGAGCGCGCAATGGCGAGGACCCGCGCCGCCCCGAGCTTCTCGACCGTCGTGCCCTTTTTCCTCGTCACCCACGCGTGATGCGCGGAGAGCTTGTCGAGCAACGCATGCCAATCGGCCTCCGCGGGCGATTGCCGCTCCCCCAGCGCGGGCACGACCGCCTTCGGGCGGAGCACAGTGATCCGGCTCTGCCACGCC
>DAOMZH010000702.1:0-4351 GCA_035437985.1 Polyangium sp. (in: bacteria)
AGCGACCACTTCGTCAAGATTTGTCACGACGAACTCGAAGCCATGATGCGTCATGATGGCGAAACCATCACGTGGGCTTCGGGACGACCGACGGGCATCATGATGGTTGGTCTTCAGGGGTCTGGAAAGACGACCACCTGCGCCAAACTCGCCAAGTTTGTCGTGGCCAAAGGCAAAAAGCCTCTTCTCGTGGCCGCGGACATGCAACGTCCTGCAGCTGTCGAGCAGCTCAAGGTGCTCGGCAACTCGATCAAAGTTCCCGTCTTCAACATCTCGGGCAAGACGCCGGTCGAGATCTGCGCGGCTGCGGAAGCCGAAGCGAAGAAGCTTGGAAAAGACGTCATCATCTACGACACGGCAGGTCGTTTGGCGATCGACGAGAAGCTCATGCTCGAGCTCGACCAGATCAAATCGCGTACGGCGCCCGAGAACATTTTCCTCGTGGTCGACTCGATGATTGGTCAGGACTCGGTCAAGACGGCGCGTGCGTTCCACGAAAAACTCGGCATCAGCGGCGTCGTGTTGACGAAGCTCGATGGTGATGCGCGAGGTGGGGCAGCGATCAGCATCAAGGAAGTGACAGGCGCGCCGATTCTGTTCACGGGTATTGGCGAAACGACGGACAAGTTCGAGGAGTTCCGCGCGGAAGGCATGGCGAGTCGCATCCTGGGGATGGGCGACGTCGTGGGCCTGATGCAGGACTTCGAGGGCGTCATTGATCAGAAGAAAGCTGAGAAAGACGCCGAACGGCTGCTCCAAGGCGACTTCACGCTCGAAGACTTCCTCGAGCAAGTGCGCATGATTCAGAAGATGGGATCGCTCAAGGATCTCGTCGACAAACTCCCGCTCGGCAATTTCTTCCCTGGTGGTTTGCCCAAGGACATCAACTTGGACGACCGCGAGCTCGTGCGTATCGAAGCGATGATTCAATCGATGACGCCGCAAGAGAAGGCGGATCCGTATGCGCTCATTCGCGAGCCGCGACGTGCGGAGCGTATTGCGAAGGGGTCGGGCACGGCGACGGAAGCTGTGAGCGAGCTCGTGCAGAAGTTTCTCTTCATGAAACAGATGATGGGCAACCTCGGCCAGAACATGGGCATGATGGGCAAGATTCCGGGCATGAAGCAGCTGGCGCAGATGAAGAACATGCGGCAGGCGATGGCTGGAATGGGTGGAGGCGGAGGTTTACCGGGGATGCCGGGCATGGGTGGCTTCCCAGGCATGCCGGGCATGGGCGGATTCCCCGGAATGCCGGGCATGGGTATGCCAGGAATGGGCATGCCGGGCATGGGTATGCCGGGCATGGGTGGCGGTGGCGCGGACAGCCCCAGCATGACGAAAATGCGTTCGTTGAGCCAAACGGAACGCAATGCGAAGAAAAACCAGCGCAAGCGCGAACGCGACGCCCGGAAAAAAGGCCGTAAGTAATCGATTCGTCAGAAAAATTGCTTATGAAACGCCCCGAGAAACTGCTTTTTTTGGTATTGGGCCTCGGGGCGTGCACTACGCCTGATCGGGCGGACGAGAAAAAGCCGCGACAAACGGCACCGGCGCAAGGCGTTGTGGTGCCGGATACGCGGCGGGTCATCAAGGAATTGAGCGTCCCGACTCTTCCAGCTGGACAAACCATTACGATCGACGGAAAAGCGGACGAGCCGGCGTGGGAAAAAGCAGCGTCGACGGGTGATTTCGTGGATGTGTTCACCGGAGCGCCGAATACGCGATTGCCGGTGCAAGGCAGTGTGCGGCTTTTGTGGGACGACACGGCGCTTTATGCGGCGTTCGACGTGAAAGATTATACGATTCGTGGGGGATTTCCAGCTGATGCGGTCGATCCGCATTTATGGGAGCGCGATACGGTCGAAATCATGATCGATCCGGATGGAGACGGGGACAACAAGGATTATTACGAGGTTCAAATCAATCCGCAAAACCTCGTCTTCGATTCTCAATTCGACGATTACAATCAGCCTCGAGGGGGACCGACGGGGCCGTTTGGACATCAAGAATGGTCGGCGAAGCTGCAAAGTGCGGTTGTTTTACGGGGTAAAATCGACGATGACGTCGAAAAGGACGAGGGGTACGTCGTCGAAGCGAAGATTCCGTGGGCCTCGTTCACGAAAGCCGGCAAAGTACCTCCAGCGCCGGGGACGACCTGGCGGATGAATTTTTATGCCATGGAGAACAATGGCGGAGCGGCCTGGTCGCCCATTTTGGGATTGGGCAATTTTCACAAAGCCATTCGGTTTGGCCGGGTCAAATGGCAACGGGATGCAGCGCCGTGACGTTCAGCCATAACGGCTGAGCAACGACGAAATCGGGAAATCCGTGTCGACGAACGTTTCGGTATTGGGCACGACTTGAAAAGGTCGCAGCGATAACGTCGTGCTCACGGGCGTTCCATCGGTCGCAATGAGCACGGCATCGGCCGAATACGAGCCCGTGGCGAGGGTCACGGTCATGCGCAGTTGTTCGCACGGTTGAAATGCGCGAGCGACGACTTGACCAGCATTGTCGCGAATGACGAGTTCCATCCTGTCGGCGCCATAAACGGCACAGGATCGCGTATCGAATTGGCCACCAATCGACCAACGTTGGGTCAAGGTTCCCGTGGGCGTGCTTGGCGGCGGTGGAGTGGTTGTGGGAGTAACGTCCACGGCGGCATCGAGCGAACAGCCCAATGCGGCCAGACTGAAGGACGAGATGTAGATTGTCCGAACAAACCAGTTCGTCGTGGAAAAACGCATCGGGTTTCCTCCTGAGTTCCTTCATTGCGGACGATATTCGCGATTTAATTCGCGAGGCGGTGTGGGTTGCTGGGGCGGGGGATAACCGTAATACACGTCGGGCGGCCGGTTTGCCGGAGGGGCTGATTGCACCTGATGGCGGTAGTCGAGCAAAGGTCGTGGTTCTTCTAGAAAAACGACCCAACCATCTGGCGTTGGGTAGTACCATTGCCCGTCGACCAAATAGGCGTAACGCCCGCGGTATGGATAATGCGGATATCCGTCGATCGCGACGGGCACCGTATCGACGGGCGCGACCGCATATCCCGCAACGGTGGGGCGAAAACCCAGCGAAGCGCTGCATCCACTTGCGCCAAGCGCCACGATCGCAATGGCCAGCGCGATCCACCGGCGCCATGCTCGATTCTTTTGCTGGTGAAGAAAACCGCGTCCGTCCCGGCTATCGCTCTTGCTTCTTGTCCGCACAGGTCACCTCTCGTGCGTTAGGGACAGCAACTCGGGTGCCATCGTGCGGCGTACGGGCGCGAGCGGGATGATGCGTGCGTGTGGACGTACGAGAGCGTGCGGAATCGTGTTTGAGGAACGTATTCGTCGACGGTGAGGATTAGAAACACGTCCCAGCGTTGCAATAACCTGAGGCACATTCGGTATCGAGCACGCATGCGGCATTTTTGAGTCGGCAACCACTTGCTCCGGTGCACGTTCCGTATTTGGCCATGGAAATGGCCACGGTCTTGTAGAACAACGGCGGGCCCCAGCCATAATCAGCATCGGGACTCGACGAACCCACGTAAACGCTGCCTGCCAGATCCGCGGTCAAGGTAGCTGTGCCCATTCCATTGAGGTTGGCATGCCAAAGAGCATTGCCTGAAGAATCGAATTTGGCGAGGACAAACGATCCGGTAATGGTGCCCGTGCCGAGGTCCATGGCGCCGGTGCGCTGAATCAAGATGGCGAAGTCTTGGGTTCCGGCGCGAACCAAGTGGACATCGCTCACTTCCCCTGCGAAATGCTTTTGCCAGATGACGTTTCCAGAAGGATCCAGTTTGACGAGGCCAAGCTCCGTTCCACTTGCGACCATGGGCCCACCACCGAAATCGATGCTTCCCGAGAAATCGAAAGCCAGGAGGATATTGCCCATTGCATCGACATCGGCTCCGAGACTCGAAATGGCCCGAATCGCTCCAGTCGGGGCGACGGATTTGGTCCAGGCCAATACCGCCATAACGTCGTATTTGACGATCGTCACGTAGTTGGCATCGAGGTACATGGAATGGAATTCGCCTGCCGGACCGAGAGTCAACGGATCATGCAAGTCCGAGGGTTTTGGCACTTTGACTTCAATGGCCCCGGTTGACGAATAACGAACCATAACGTCGTCGTGGTTCATCACGCCGTCGCCCACGTCGAATCCTCGGTCCCACCCCCAGGGAATCGTATTGAGATCGACGATGGCGCCATGCTGACCGTTATCGTTTTTCCCAGCCCCGGCATAGGGCCATCCATAATTGTCACAATGATTGATGGGCCAGCACCCCTTGGCCGAGGCAATGGCGTTCAATGGCCTTTGATAACTCGTTTCAACTCCGCCGCGGTAGATTGTT
>DAOMZH010000702.1:4451-6113 GCA_035437985.1 Polyangium sp. (in: bacteria)
AATGGCGTTCAATGGCCTTTGATAACTCGTTTCAACTCCGCCGCGGTAGATTGTTCGTAGAAACGACTGATAACCGTAATAGCTCCAGTTACCATCCCATGCAACCAAGAGCGGTTTTCCAGCGGCAGAAAATCCTCCAGTGAGTTTCATATGGTGCAGTTGGGGAATGGTGTCCGACGTCATTCGAGTTACGATACCATTCACGTGGATGTCCGAGCCGATGGTGAGTGCGCTACTGATTTGCGTAAGATCTAGCACAGGTCCGCCATTGCTATTTCCCTGGGCAATGGCGGCCCCATCCATGAGCGTCAACCACATGAGCGGACCATTGGCGGGCCTTACGGGGTCGCAAATCGTGTCATTGCAGATATGGCTGGAACATTCGCTCCCCGCGGCGCAATCACCTCCGGTGTCCTCGAAACACCAGCCTGTACCATTGCAAGTGCCATTGCACGGAGGCGAGCCATTGGGATCGGGTTGACCGTCTGGTACGAAGGCGCATGTACCTGGGAACGCTGGGGCATTGCATCGGAGACAGGTGCCCGTGCAGTCGGTAGCGCAACAAACCCCGTCCGTGCACAACCCACTCGAACATTGCATACCCGACGTACAGGGCGTCCCATTGCCGTAACGAACCACGACGCCACACGCGCCGACGCCATTGCAATCGGCAAATGAGCATTCATTGTCGGGATCGGTTCCTCCAGCGACGTTGCTGCACACGCCATCGGGTCCACCACCTTTTTTCGCGGCCGTGCACGCTTGGCATATCGCGGTGCACGACGAATTGCAACACACGCCGTCGACGCAATACCCGGACGAACAGGTACTTCCTGACGAACACGCCGCGCCATTGGGGTTCGTCCCGGTCGTCGTGCCGCAGGCGCCCGAGCCATTGCAATCGCCGGCAGCGCATTCATTGTCCGGGTCGGTTGTCGCGGCGATATTTCCACACGTGCCATCGGAACCGCTTCCCTTTTTCAGGGCGCTGCATGCCTTGCACGTGCCGCTACAAGCTGAATCGCAACAATATCCATCAACGCAAAAGCCGGTCGAACAATCGGTGTTTGCCGTGCATGCGCTGCCAATGCCGAGAAGAATGGATGTCTTGGAGCATCCGCCAAAGCCGGTGCAAGTGCCCGCGCATTCGTTGTCCGGGTCCAACCCATTGCTGATGTAGCCGCAGGTGCCATCGGAACCATTACGTTTTTTTGCTGCGGAACATGCGCGACAAAGTCCAGTGCAGGCACTGTTGCAACAAACCCCGTCGACGCAAAAGCCGCTCGGGCAATCCGATGGCTGGGTGCACGCGGTTGCAATGGTCGTGGGCTCGACGAGGCCCATGGGGTCGAGGAGGCTCGGGTCATCGCTCGAGGTCATGGCTTTGCCTCCCGCGCCAAAGTCCTCGCCAGCTTCGAAGGTGCAGCCCGAAGCGGTCATGATCGTGATTGCCAAAAATGAGACGGGAGAGAGTGGTTTCATGGCATTTCCTTCCGAGGTGCATGGAGCGTCGACCCAGTGGTTGCTTTCGTTGCCGATCCCGGGCGACACATTCATGCTTTTGCGTCTCTCTATTTCGCCACAATCGGTCCCCGACACATTCGCAGCTGGGGTTTGGGGCGCAAGACGCCGAAGGCGATCTGAAGCCCCAAATGTTCAAAC
>DAOMZH010000703.1:0-6100 GCA_035437985.1 Polyangium sp. (in: bacteria)
AGGCGTTGCGAGCGTTGCGAAGCTAGGGAGGACGACGGAAGCGTGCATTTGCACGATGAGTAAGTCCGACCGACGATTCGCGACGCGCAGCAGCCTGGTCAACACCCACTAAGTACAGCGCCCCGCAAGTCCGTAACCAGGATTGATTACGCGGCAATTGGCATTGCGTGATCATTCGTTGCCGAAGCCCAAGCTCACCTCGACAAACAGAAAACCACGTGGTCCGTTGCGGAAATGACTGCTGGCTTTTTGTTTTTTTTCAAGAAACCGAGCATCGTATCTCCAACGGGCGCATTGGACCCGGAATTGCTCCGAATCTCTACGCAGGGAGAACCTCGTTATGGTTTGACCATGAGAATTGCCGGAGTGGTGGTGGCGGACGATTATGCACCAGAGCGCGTGCTTTCCCCGGTTGCCATGGCCGAAGCCCATGAGATGCTCGGGAGTCTGTTTCCGCCAGATGTGGATCCCTGGAGTAACGATTGGTGATCGAGCGATCCTATCTACGGACAGCTACAGACAATCGCACAACCTGTCGCCCACGGCGCATGCACATCCGGTCGTCACGCGCGTGGCGCGGGAAGGCGTCGATTTAACGGTCCGCCCGTTGTCGCTCGCATGGGGATTCGCCGCAACGCTCGAAGCCGGTTGCCCCACGGGCTCCATTGTTTTTTCCGTGGCCCCAACCCGACCATTTGTCTGCTGGGCCGGCGGCATAGAATCGATTGCGACAGGTTTGTCTTGGTCGATCGATTGCGAGGCTACGCTTGGGGCGACATTTTGCGCAGGTGCAGTGGGGGATGACTCGCCACACGCGGTCAACAGCATGGACGCGCCGATGGTGAGCATGAGCAACGGCGCCGAGTTCATTCTCGAGGTGTTTTGGCGAAAAATAACGGTGCCTTCGTCGTCATGCTCGATTCGCAAACACAAGGAATGCGGTCGCGCGTTGCGGACGAGCGCCACGGCGTCCTCGGGCGTCATTTCCGCGAGGGCCACGACGTCATGATTGCACGATGCGCAATGCCTTTGCTGCTCCGTACCCGTCATCGAGTTCCAGTCTTCGTGACACGGTTTGGCAATGGCGAGGCGGAAAGGGTGCATAACTCGCGCCTAACGGACCTGAGGTAGCGGCATACCCCACGTCATTCGCGTTTGATCCCAATCGACCAACACGATATTCATGTTTTCCGGATCGATTCTCACGACCACTTTCGTTCCAACCCGCGCAAAGTCGCGGACGTCCAGGGGCAAGAACCAATTCGCCGTCACCGTGTACGGAGCGCCTTGGGGCGGCTGGACCGTCAGCGGAATATCGTAAAGATGGGCGCGATTCACCTTGTGGTTCGTGCGCCGCGGCTCGCCCAAGGTGCCCCACGCCATAATCGGCCGTTCATTGATCCGCTGCCAACGCGAAATCGTTCGCCACGAGGAAAACGCCAGCAACGCAAACGTCAATGTCGCAATCGAACACATGCCCACGATGATGAGCGTCGTTATGCTCGGGCCGCGCGGAGAAAACAAACTCGAGGCCAAATCAATGACCCCGAGCAGCAGGAAAATGCCAAAAGAACTGGCGGCGAATCCGCCAAGAATCACGCCCGCGTACATGCCTGAACGCGCACGATCGAACTCGGTCATCGAACGAGCTGACGGATATGTCATGGCGCCAAAACGAGAACCTTCGGTTGGCTCGGCACTGCCCGCACACCAGGGCAATTCATCATGTTATGCGTCGCGATACTCGTCATTCGCGTAACCGGCGCAAACGACCCAATGACCGTAAATGCCGCCGTCACATGCCGCGCAGGTCCCATCATCAAGTGCGACACGACGCCCAACAACACGCCTGCATTGTCGCCATTCGTGAGCGGGATCGTGGTCGCCATGTTATGCACCGGCGTGCACATGAAAAGCACGTTGTACGCCGCAGGCACGCCCATGGGCCCCAGCGCAATATTGGGATATGGAATCGGTACGGGAGGAGGCGTCGGCGTCAAACAAACGTCCGGAAAACCCAAATCCATCCCCATCATCTGCGTATTTGCAAACATGTTCGTCCCCTATCCAATATGAATTTGCTCGCCATCGAGCTTGCAAAGCCCATCCGCCGTGATCACCGTGCTCTCCGAATGCACTCTTACGCTCGTTTCGGCCTTCATGTCAATCTGTTTCGCCCGCACCTGCTCGATTTCCTCGACAAACTTGTACGAACGCTTCACCCGCGCCAGCGTCCGCTCGAAGAATCCATCCACCTCTGCCGCAACCACACGCAGCTTGTTTACCTCGGCGTGCACCATTGCGCCAAGATACGATAGCCGATCCACCGCCATCGTCGCGCTGGTCGCATGCACCGAAACGTCCGAAGAGATGATATTGGTTTCTTTGGCCGTCAACAGTTCGATTCCTTCCCCGGAAGAAACCGCAACTTTCCCATTCGGGGCCTTGATTTCGAGATTCCCGTCGACCGCAATCTTGCAATCGGCCCCTTCTTCCCGCTGCAAAACCGCGAGCACGTAACATTCACCCGCGGGCATGGCCACCAGCACGACATCACCCGCAATCGGCGCAACAAGGCAACTGACCGCCCGTGTCGCCGAAACCGTCTCGTCTCCCACCCGTACTTCGAGCGTCTTGTTCGCCGCGAAGATCACCGTTCCTTTTCGGAGATCCACCTCGTTTCGTGAATCTCGATTTTCGGCGCGCGAGACACCCGATTCCGGGGCTGGTGGCGCGAGGTTTTCCGCAAGATTGTCATGGGCCAGATTGCTCATCGAAATGTTCTCCTCGTCAATAGCTCAATACGGGGGTTTGTAGTTCTCTGCCGCGGCAAGTTCTTCGTCGTCACCGAGTATCCCAGCTCGGCTCGAAAACTGCGCCGTGCTGAATTTTGCTTGATGAAATCGTGTCCGGAAAAACTTTGCGTGCGAAAAATCAGCCACGTCGAGGTCGGCGTGCGAAAAGTCCGTATACGTCAAGTTGGTCCCGAGAAACTTTGCTCCCGGACATTTCGCGTTCGTGAAAATGCATTGTTCGAGGTCCGCTTTGGAGAAATCGGCCACCGAAGCGTCTGCGTCCATGAAGATCGATTGCGGGAGTTTGGCTCCGGCGAAATTTGCTTTGCCACAATTCGCTTCGACAAACAAGCAGAGCGGCCCCGATGCGCCTGTAAACTTCGCGCCAATAAGCTTGGCACTCTTGAAATTGCACTGCTTGATGTTCGCCCCCTCGAAGTTGGCATTCGTGAGATCCGCCTGCATGAGCTGACAAATCGTCAGCTCCATTTTCGAAAAATCCTTGCCCGCCAGGTTGACCTCGAAAAAAATGGTCAAATTGAGCTTGGGCCCCAGTTTTGTGGTCCTCAGGTCGATCCTGAAAAACGTACACTTGTCGAGAATCGCCCCCGTGAGATCCGCATTCGTCAAATCCAGCTCGATGAATCGCCCGCGGTCACAATCGGCTTCCCGCATGTCCGCGCCGGCGAGTTTCGACTTGACGAACCCGGTCGCCGTACATTTTGCTTTGACGAAGGATGTATTTTCCAGGTTCGATTCGATGAAGTTGGCGAGCACGAGCGAGGCGCCGTCAAACCGCGCATTAGCGAAATTGCCGTGATCGAACGTGGTCGCTTGCAGGTCGACACCCGAAAGGTTTGCCCCCTCGAAATCACAATCCTTGATCGTCGATTGGCGGAATTTCGTTCCCGTCAGGTTTGCCTTGGTAAAACGCACGCGTTCCATCACCGAACCTGAAAGATCGAGCCCCGACAGGTCGGCCCCCGCAAAATCGACTTTCGCGATGACCTCACCATTGCGGATATTGTTTACGAGCTCGTCACGGTTCACGACTGCTTGCTCCTCGGCAACACACGTGCCTTGTTCATATTGGTGTCCTGAATCTTCGTGCGCCCATCGACGCGCACCCGTGACAGGTCCGCGCCGAAAAGGTTCGACCCCGAAAGGTCCGTTCCATGCAATATCGATTTCGACAAAATTGCATTCATGAAGTCGATGGATATCATTCCCGCGTTCGTCAAGTTCGCTCGAATGAACATCGACTGGCGTGCTTTTGCTTGGTACATGTTGGCGCCCGTCAGGTTCGCGCTCGAAAAGTCGGCTTGGTAAAGTTCCGCCCGGCCAAACTTCGTGTTCACCAGACGAGCCCCGCGGAAGTTCGCGTTCTTCATCTCCGAGTCCGAAAAATCAGCCTCGTCGGCGCTCGATCCGTGGACCACCTGCATCCCCGTGAACTTGCCTCGCCTGAACGTCGCCCGTTCGAGCTTGCACGTCAAGAACGTGGTTTTTTCGAGCGTCGCACCATTGAAGTTGGCACCCGTGAGGTCCAGCTCGGCAAATGCACCATTGGAGAAATCCGCCCCCTCGAATCGCGCTCCCGGCATATCGACACGGAGCATGAGCAGCCATTTCGCGCTCACCCGGGAAAAATCGACGTCCTCACCAATTTTCGCCTCGAAAAACTGCGCCCGTTCGAGTTTCCCCCCGGCAAAACTCGTCTTTTTGATGGTCGACAACGAAAACATCACGCCCGTCAGATCCGCATCCTCGAACGTTACCTCGTCGATTGTCGCATCGCCCAGATTCGCCCCTCGAAGATCCGCTCCCTTGAAGTTTGTCTTTACCATCCGTCCGCGGGCAATCACGGCCCCGGCGAGTTTGGCCCCCGAAAGGTTCGTCCCTTCGAGATTCACGGATTCGAGGAATGCCCCGCTGAGGTCGATACCGGATAAATCGAGCCCCGAAAGATCGAGGCCGCAGAAATCCCGATCCGGCATCGCAATGCTTGCCAACTTTGCAGCTGAAAGCTCCGCGCGGGCTCGTTCGGATTGCTCGATGGACAATGTATCGACCGGATATTGCCGATGCGCCGATCGCCGATACATCTCGAGCATTTGTTTTTCTTGCGTGAGCAATTGTTCGCGATAGTCGGGATCCTCGATTTGCGCCTCGAGCGGCTCCAAAGGTGCTCCGCCGTCCCGCGCGATTTTGCAAAGATCGCGCATACGTTGCAAATGGCTTTGCGCGGTGAATTTCGGCGGGCCCGCGGATTCTTTTTTCGCCTTGAGCAGCAGTTTGTCGTAATCCATGCCCTGAGCGGCATAAGCAGCCCGCGACTTTTCTTCGAGTTCTTTTCTCTTGGCCTCGCTTTCAATCCTGAGTTTCTGAATTTTGGCGACTTGCCGGTCCGCCCATTCCATGGACGCCTCGAGGTCATTTGGAGCGGGTACGGGGTCATCGTCCCCCAATTTTTCGTCATACCCGAACGTTTTTGGATCAATGCCGCGAGCCTCGAGAATCGCCCGCGCTTTGGCTTGCTCCTGCGTGCGTCGCCGCTCCAGATTATCGCGCAACGGATTGTCCGTCGGCATGATGTCCTTGACGTCGTTATCGGGATCGGATGAAAACGGAGTATTCACGCCGGGCGGCAAAAGATCGCTATCCTTGAGCGCGGCCATTCCGCTTTTTTCTTTGTCCTTGCGTAACTCGATGACCTCCCGATAATGGTCGGAACTTCGCGGAGCGGCCGCGTCATCACACGCAATGAGCAAGGTCTTGATATCGGCTGCGTCATCCTCGGTAATTTCGATCATTCCGCGATGAGCCACGATGACGCGCTCGTGATGCGGGAAAAACCGCACGGTATCGATACGCATCGCGATCTCGCGCAATTCGATCGCGCCACCCGGACGCTCGTGCTCAATGAACGCGCGCGTGATGAAACCTGGAAGTTTGCCCTCGATACGCGAGCGCGTGGGATGCATGTTTTCAATGAGGTACGACTCATCGTGTTTGAAATAACCCTGAATCCATTGATCCTCGGGCGCAACGTTGAAGAAACGTGGATCGAGATCGGCTGCAACCCCGGGAAAACGAGTTTCGACCCATTTCTGATCGTACGTACCGACCTTCGAGAATCGTTGCGGCCACATGAGCTCGTAAGGTGAAAATCCCGCCGGCATTGGGCGATCTTTCGGACCCACGATGAGTTTGCCCGGAGTCTCGATATTCGGCAACTCGTGAACCTTGTTGCCCTCCGGCGTCGTCACGGGGGCAAACCCTTTTCCGTGCGGATTCTTGTCGTA
>DAOMZH010000704.1:0-6097 GCA_035437985.1 Polyangium sp. (in: bacteria)
GGCTCAAACAGCGGGGCCCCACCGCGGCGCCGTGAAATCAAGCACTCACCAAGCGGCGGGTCATTAGATTTGTCGGAGTCGTGTCAGGGCGTCAGTGTCTTGAAGGCGTGTTGCCACTTGCCATGCAAGAATCCGCGGGCGCACCAGAGTTGGCAAAGCGGCTCGATGGCCCGAGCCCCTTCGACTTTGCCCACGTCTTCGTAGTCCCAGCCGAAGTCTTTCAGAATGCCTTGAACTTCGGCTTTGGCGCCGTCATTGTTGCCACAAATGAACATCGTGGGCGGGCCGCCGGGGAAATTCGGGCGGAACATGAACGCGTTGCCGACGCACGAGAATGCTTTCACGAAATTGGCGTCGGGCGCCGTTTTTTGCAGACGCTCCATCAACGATTCGTTCGGTCCCGTGAAATATTGCAAAATCCCATTGACCGGAGGGGCATCCGCGATCGGGTTCGTCGCATCGATGACCGTTTTTCCGGCCAAATTCTCGACGCCCGCCAATTTCACCGCATCTTCCGCCACCGTGCCTTTGACCGCGAGCACCACGACGCTTCCGAATGCCGCTGTTTCGGCAAACGTGCCCGCTTTGGCTTGCTCATGGTCCGACCATCCCGCGACTTTCGACGCGTCGCGGCTTCCCAACATCACTTCGTGGCCCGTATCTAGAAATGCTTTTGCAAGCACTTTTGCCACTTGACCTGAACCCAACACGCCAACCTTCATGCGATCCTCCAATATCTCGACGACGCGACGAATGGAGCCGATGTACACGGCGGCGTCAAGATGAAATGTCGTTGTGAGGATCGTCGTGGTCGTGGAGCCGGTGGGTGATACGCTAGGCCCATGCGAAAATACGTAGGAAGTCTTCTTGGGTTAGGAATGGCTTGTTTCATAGGCTCGGCGCTAGGATGCGCGACAGGATCCACCGAATTGCCCCCATCCGGTTCGAATGGATCTGCCAATGGCGGCGCGGGCGGAGAAGGGGGCTCGGGGGGCTCCGGGGGCTCCGGTGGTTCCGGGGGCTCCGGGGGGTCTGTTTTCGTGGGATCGAATGGCAGTGGCGGAATGGGCGGCACGGGCGGCGTCGATTTGTGCGTCGGTGCCGGCTGCGATTTCGATCAACATTGCGAAGTTCAAAATGGCATGGGCGTTTGCGTCTTTAATACCTGCATGTGGCTCGGCTGTAGCGCCACCGAGATATGTGTGACGACGCCAAACGGGGGCGCGATATGCCAAAACAATGCCTGCGTGAGCGATGCCGATTGCGCCTTCGACCATTACTGCGGTGGATCCATCTGTATCGCCGACGTGTGTGTCGCCGGCAGCACGACGTGTGTCAACCAAGACGTCTACGAATGTAGCGCCAATGGATCGGTGCAAACCGCGCAATACACGTGCGGCAATACCACCTATTTTCCCAGCATGTGCACCGCCGCGTCGCCCGAAACCGCCTATTGCCCTTGCCAAGACGATTGGGATTGTCCCGCCAATACCAAATGTGAAGCCGGTATATGCATTGGCACGGGCAAAGCCCCGACATGCACCCTTCCAGCCCCCCCATTTTCCCAAGTGCTGCCCACGAAAGAGATTCAATGGGGGGGCACGGGAAATGGATCTCCTGCCAACCAAGCCGTCAATGCGCCGTTTCCCATTTCGTCCCAAGTCAGCATGACGCCCATCGTGGCCAATTTGGACGATGACAATGGCGATGGATTGATCAACGAGCTCGATTTCCCAGAAATCGTGTTCATGACCTATTGCGGCGTCGACGCCTACGTCAATGGCATCGTCCGCGCCATTCACGGGGGTGGACCCAAAAAAGGCCGAGACTATTTTGCCCACGCCGGATCTGTCGTGTGGCACGAAGGCGACCCGCTCGACACCGTGTACACATGTACAAATGCCCTCGGCAATTCCACTGCCTCGATTGCGGTGGGGGACATCGACGGCGACGGCCGACCAGAAATCATCGTGCCCAGTGAAAACAGTGGTTTTTTCATTTTGGACAACAAGGGCGACTTGATCCTCCGGGTCGATAACCCTTGGAATGGTTTTGGGTACGATTTGCCCGCCATCACGATCGCGAACGTCGATAACCAAGGCTTTGCCGAAATCATCGTCGGCAAGCACGTGATCACGTTTGCCAGGGATCAGGTCACGAACAAATTGGTCGTCCAGGACAAATTCGTAGGGCAGGGGGTTCCGAGCGGCAACAATGGCCAAGGTCCCATTGCCTGCGTGGCGAACTTCGTCGGCGATAGTGCCCAAGAAATCGTTGCCGGCACGACCATGTATTCGTTTCCCATTCCGCCTGCGGGCGTCACGAAAATATCAGAATGTCCGCTCGGTGACCTCGGCGATTTTTGCCAAGGCCGCTTGACCATGGTCTGGGACGCGCAAACCGTCAATGGCGCGACAATGGTTCCCAATTTGCAACGTGACGGGTATTGCGCCGTCGCCGATGTTTTGGGAATAGACGAAAATGCCGCCCCCGGTCCAGCCAATCCACTCAATGGCAAGCCCGAAGTGATCATCGTGGCCAATGGATACTTGGGCATATACAATGGCGAAAATGGCCGCCAACGGCGGTTCCTGAACCTCAATGCCGGAAACAACGGCGGCGCTCCCAACATCGACGATTTCGACGGCGACGGCTTTCCCGAAATTGGCACGGCCTTCGGCAAGCAATACATGATGATCGACTTGCAAGCCGTTTCCACGAATTGTCCGAGCTGGCCCGTCGTCTTTGATGATGCGGTCATGGGCAATCAGGGCAATCCGGCGCGAAATCCCGGAGGCGCTTGTACCCAGGACATTCAATGCAACGCCGGCGCATTGTGCAACAAAATCAAAGGCGCTTGCACTTGTATGCACAATGGCTGGATGCGCAAAACCGAAGACGATTCGAGTCGCATCACGTCCTCGAGCGTTTTCGATTTCAATGGCGACGGCGCGGCCGAAGTCGTGTACAACGACGAGTGCTGGTTTCGTATTTACGACGGCAAAAATGGCGATGTGCTCTTCAAAATTCATTCTCCGAGCCGCACGCGTACGGAAAACCCCGTCATTGCCGACGTGGACAACGATGGGAATGCCGAAATCGTGTTTTGCTCGAACAACGACACGAGTACGTGTTCGGTGGGCGCCAATTATCCCAATGGGATTGCAGTATGGGGTGACGCCAGCGATACGTGGGTCAGCGCGCGACGCATCTGGAACGAGCACGCGTATCATGTGACGAACGTGCTGGAAAATGGGGCGATTCCCTTAAAAGAGCCCGAAAGCTGGAGGCGCTACAATGAGCGGCGGTACAACATGTATCGATCCAATCCGCGGAACTATGGAGTCGCCCCGGATTTGCGGGTGGGCAGCATTCAATTGTCCTCGCCCGATGCGGCTTGCGGGCAGTTGTCGATGAAGCTCGACATTTCGGTCGAAATTCGCAATGACGGCGACGAACGAGTTGGTCCAGGCGTCGTCATTGCGTTTTACGGCGAATGGGCGGGTAGCACCACGAGCGAGCCGCTTGTGGCCGATGTTCTGCAAACGCCTTTGACGGCTGTGCTCCAAACGAACCTCGAACCTGGTGAATCCATTTTGCTCACGGTGCATTACGATTCTGCGTTTCATTCGCCTGCGGTCTTGCCCGCGACCGTACGTGCGGTCGTGGATGCGACCAATACGCAACGCGAATGCCTCGAAAACAACAACGAGCAGACAGCTCCGGTGATGCCTGGGGAAGCCAATGCCGATGTGCGGGTGGTCTTGGGTTTGGCCGATGAAGCCGGATGTCCCAAACCAACGGTGCAAACGACCATTTTTAATGATGGCGCAGCGCCGGCGAGCAACATCGTGGTGCGTTATTACGCGGGCGATCCCAATGCGGGCGGCACGGTCGTGCACGAAGAAATGGTCCCAGGCCCGATCAATCCGGCGCAAAGCGTGATGCTGAATCCGAGCATTTCCAATTTCCCGCCGGACCTGCTCGTGCTTCTTTATGCGGTCGTGGATCCCGCGAACACGATTGCGGAATGCAACGACGCCAATAACAAGGATGCAGCTGAAAACAAGGTGATCTGCGGGATCAAGTGAGAAGGTGTTCAGCAGGCTGCTACGCAGTGCAAAGCTCGCAACGCCTGTTGAAAACCTTCTACGAACCCTTTGCCTGATACGCTTTATTGCCGAGCCGGGTCAGCTCCATTTTGGTATCACCCACTGGATCGAGCGCCAATCCGCGAGCGCAAAACGCCCCCACCAGATCCATTCGGCCCACGTTATCAAAATGCTGCGCTTGACGTAACCAACCACCAGCTTCCGCGGGTGTTCCACGAATGCCCATATGCAATCGTTCGGTCATGTATTCCGCCTCGAACTGTTCCGCGGCGCCGAGGAGCATACGCTTGTAGACTTTCACGATGGGCACCGCATAACGTTGACCATAAACCACGCGGGCCGATAACAGTTGTTTGGGATCGGCCTGCCATCGGCCGTGGAATTCGCGGCGCATCAGTTCTCCGTAAAAGCAGCCAAATTGCAGAATGATTTGAAGCTGGCCTTCCGTGGGTTTCCATGAGGGGTCGCCGGCAGCGATGCCTTCCGTTCCCCAGGTGACGTCGAAAAAGGCGTCGAGAGCAGCAACGGCTGCCGGATGAAACTCCAACGCTTGAAGCGGGCGACTATGGGCGACGACATGGTCGGCAATGGCCGTCCAATCGGGCAATTCCTCGATGGCGGGTCGCGCCGGCGCTTCAGCATTCGCCGCGACGCCGCAATGAGGACACTTGGCAAACGTTGCGTTGAAGGGTTTGTGGCACGATACGCAGCGTCGTGGCTCGAGACGTTCCTGGGTGGCGTTTTGCGGCATCGCTCCGGCAGCATCTGCACCGCAAAAGGGACACTTGGCAAACTTGGCATTAAATGGCCGACGGCACTTGGTACAGGTAATTGGTTGGCCCATGATCTCTCGAAAGTGTGCATCGCATGGAATTCATCGCGTGCCAAGAGGATTCTTTTGGCCCGTGCATGACATTATCGAGGTGACCCGCAAACCAACGGACATCAGGGCTCAATGGTCACCGGCTTCCACCGAAACGTCTCTTTCTCGCCCGCTTTGCACAGAATGTCCCTGACTTTGGGCGTGACGAGGATGCGGGGAAACGAAAGGTCGGACGTCCGCACATTCCCGTCGAAGCGAAAACGGCCAAACCATTCCCAGGTAAAGTTGAAGTCCTTGATGTCGGTCAGGTCGTCTTTGTGATACCGCTTGTTGCTGTAGTAGCTAAAACCGCCACGGCGACAAACGGGGCAGATCTCCGTTTCCTCGTCCGCCGTGAGTTCCCCGCGCATGGCAGGCAAAGTGGATTCAATCAGGACTTGATGATAATCAATGGGATTCCAGTCCCCGACTTCGTCCCGCATAAACACGTCCGCGAAGGAAATGCCCGTGATCCCGCCATCGACGAGCATCTGGCGCATGACTGGATCGACGATGATATGGCTATCGAGGGTCATGATGGCGCGATGTTTCTGAAGGCGTTTTAATTCTTTGCGTTTCACGCGTTCGAACCACACCTGCTTGGTGCCCGTACCACACCGGGGACACGCGTGCGTCGTGTCGTATTTCGTGCCCAGCTCCAAGGCCCGGCATTGTAGGTTTTCCGAACCCGACGACATTTTCAAAAGGACTGCGTTTTGATAATCTTCTTCGGAATATTCGATGCGTCTCGAAATATCGACCTTTACGTCATGAGGAGCGAGCAAGGCGTGTAATTTGGCAATGCGCTCGTCGCCTTCCTCGAGTTCCACGTGGACGAAGAGGGGTTCGTACCAATCCGATCCGTCCTGGCTGGCGAAGTATATGCCGCCGGAGACATGGGCGACGTCGGGGCCACAACCTGCGGGAAGTAGAATCGCTTCGGCTTGTCCCGGGATTTTGCCCACGTCGAAAAACAGGGTGACGATTGTTTTCATGGCTTCATCGAGTGTACGGTTTTACGGGTCAATGGCCACGGGCGTCCATCGAAACGTTTTTACGCCCGCGTCGCGAAAGATGTTCATGACTTTGGGGGTGACGAGGTTCTTGGGATGGGGCCGCTTCT
>DAOMZH010000705.1:0-6080 GCA_035437985.1 Polyangium sp. (in: bacteria)
ATTGCCCAAACGTAAAGACATCGATTGGAAACTCGTAGTTGGCGCGGCATTGTTCGGCATTGGCTGGGGCATCGTGGGCGTTTGTCCCGGACCAGGTATTGTAAACCTAGTGACGCTCAGCCCTGGGGCGATCGCATTCGTCTTGGCCATGCTGGCCGCGATGGTCGCGGAACAATTTTTCGAGCGGAAAATCTCGGCTGGACAAAAGAGCTGAGTTCGTCTATGGAGGATTTCGGCGGTTTGAAAGGCCGAACTTCTCCATGAAAATCCTCAGCTGGAACGTCAACGGGCTGCGATCCGTCTTGGGCAAGGGTTTTTCCGAATGGCTAGCGGGCGCGAGCGCCGACGTAGTTGGTTTGCAGGAAGTTCGGGCGTCCGCGGAACAAGCCGAGGAGAGTTTGACGCATCTTGGTGATCAATGGCACCGGGCTTTTGTCGGGGCAAAACGACAAGGATATAGCGGCGTGGGATTGTTGACGAAAAGACCGCCGGAGCGCTTGGTCACCTCAATGAAAGACCGAGATTTCGACGCTGAAGGGCGCTTGCAAATGGCCCGATTCGGCAAGCTCACGCTCGTCAATGCGTATTTCCCCAATGGTAGCGGGACCGAGCGGGACAATAGCCGAGTACCCTTCAAGCTGGCGTTTTACAAACGCGTGTTCGATATGCTCGAACCCAAATTTCGCCGCAAGGAGCCAATTCTGGTCATGGGTGATTTCAACACTGCGCACCGGGAAATTGACCTCGCACGACCAAAGGCCAATACAAAGACGAGCGGGTTTCTTCTGGAAGAGCGAGAAGAACTCGATCGGTGGATCAAGGCCGGATATGTCGACACTTTTCGGATTTTTGAATCTGGTCCGGGGCATTATTCGTGGTGGAGTCAGAGGTTTGGTGTGCGGGCCAAAAACATTGGCTGGCGTATCGATTATGTGCTTGCTTCGCCCGCTGCTGCGAAATATGTGAAGAGCGCGTTCATTCACCCACACATCATGGGATCGGACCATTGCCCGGTGGGTGTGGAGGTCGATCCGGCGATCATGTGATTAACGTTTACGTTTGGTCCGGCTGGTTCTGAAAAACCTCACGCGGCGCAGCATCTTTCACTCAGGGATTTGGTCACGTTGCTCGCTCGAACGGATTTTTTCACCTGCCCCCTTCCCTCGCCCGCGTTTTTGACGTACCCTTGATCGACACCTTAGGTGCTTACTTGATCGATAATGTCGATGGGGAACGACGAGATGAAATACATACATGCGTTTCTTTCGGTGCTGGCAATTGCGAGCATCACGCCCTGGTTTGGGTGTGCGTCCGATAGTTCGGAAGCGGGGTACAGCCCAATTGATGGATTTTCGACCGGCGATCCCAACGTGGGGATCAGTTCCGGCGGCGAAGGAGGCAGTCCGCCACTTCCGCCCGAGGAAGAACTCGAATCCAATTACAGTGCGCCGGTAGCGACGGGCAAATACGTTTGGATTGCCAATCCGACGAGCGGCCGCGTTGCGTATATCGACGCGACGACTCTCGAAGTCAATGTCGTCGAAGCAGGCAATGCCCCGACGTACGTAGCGGCAATTCCCGATGCAAATGCAGATGTAGCGATCGTGCTCAATGTGCTTTCGTACGATGCCACCGTTCTTCGGGCAACGGGCACGAATCTCACCGCGGATTCATTGCCGGTGCCTTCGTCAGGCAATGCGTGGGCCGTCGCCAAAGACGGTCGCTGGGCCATTGCGTGGACGGATGCACGCCGAATCGACATGGCTGATCCCATTGACGGATTTCAAGACATCACGGTGCTCGATTTGAAGTCTGGGGCCATGAAATCCACGCCGCTCACCGTGGGATATCGTCCAGTGGCCGTAGCTTTTGATCAGGCCGAAAAACGAGCATTTGCCATTACGCAGGATGGCATTAGCGTCATCGCGCTCGATGGTACCGCGCCGGTTGTCGCGAAAAACATCAAACTAACCGAGATGCCTTCGCAAGATGCAACCACGCGCGACGTGGCCATTACGCCTGATGGCGCGTACGCGCTCGTGAGGCCCGACGGAGAAACGGCGGTGCATGTATTTTCGCTCGTCGACGGATCGCGAACCGATGTTTTTTTGCCGTCCGAGCCCACCGACCTCGACCTCTCCCCGGATGGTACCGTAGCGGTCGCAGTCGTGCGGGACACGAATCAGGTGGCGCTTTTGCCCGTACCAGGAATCGTTGCGGATCCCTTGAATTTCCCGCTGATCAGCGTGCCGAATGCCACGATTGGATCAGCTTCGCTGGCGGCGCAGAGCCCCCTGGCTCTTTTGTACACCAATGCCACGCCAAACCCTGTACTGACGCTCCTCGATACCTCGGCGCCCGCGCCGAATCCGCGGCAGATTCAGCTCTGGGCGCCGGTAAAAGCCGTTTTTCCCACGGAGGATGCGGCCCACGCGATCGTGGTGCACGAAGCTGGAGGCATGATTGGTTCGGAATATCCAGCGGCCATGAGCGTCGTGCCCATCGCCAATGATTTACCAGCCAAACTCACGGGGCTCGATGCCCCGGTCATTTCAGTCGCCGTTTCGCCCTCCGGGCATGAGGCGCTTGTGGCGACGGGCGACGAAATGCACCCACAATTCCGGTTGTATTATGCTTCGATGCCATCGCTCGAAGTGAAAAAGGTGCAGCTCGCGAGTCAGCCGATAGCTGCTGGAATCGTGGCGTGCGCCAAGCGCGGCTATGTTGCGCAAAAACATCCCGATGGCCGCATAACGTTCGTCGATTTCCAAACCGGCTCCGTGCTAACTTTGACCGGATTCGAACTCGCCTCGCAAGTCATCGATGGGAGCAACCCATGAAAACAACGCGCATGAAAAAGCAATGGTATGCTCTCGGTGCGCTCGTCGCGCTCGCGGGCCTGAATGCGTCGGCCTGCGGCACGCGTGATGCGGAATGGCTCGCATACCCTGAAAACGTTGCCCTCCCGACGCTGGGTCTTTCGGGGGCCGTAGCGCTTGTCGACCAAACGGCCAATCGCGTACTCATGCTCCCCGTCGAAGGCGATTTGTCGCTTGCGCCCGTTTCGATTCCCATTGGCCCTGGGTTTGCCACGGTACGCGCCAATGTCGAAGGAACACGCCTGTATACGCTCAGTCGCGGTACCGTGCCTCGTCGTAAATCCACGGATATCGGCCCGTCCTTGCAAGTCATCGACGGCACGATCAATCCGAAAGCCCTCGACAAATACAATTTATCGGACCCTCTTTCAGGTCTCGAGCTCGATCCCCAAGGGCAGTTTGCCGTGGTTTTCCCTTCGACGGAAGATAACCAAACGTTTGTCCAAAACCCGAATGAATTGATCTTGGTCAAACTCGATGCTCCCCCTTCGGCGACGAATCCGGTGCCCGTTTCGTTGCGCAGCTTTGGTGGAAGGCCGCAATCGTTTACGTTCACCCCGGAACTCGAAGTGCCCGGGGGCAAACGCAGGTTGCTCGTGACCAGCACCGATCGCGACGTCGCTCTGGTGGATCTCAGTGCCCCTGACAAACCCGAGATCACGGTCAAACTCACGGGAGGCGCCGATGTCCTGCGTCCCGCAGGAGCAGCCGTGAGTGATGGTGAGCCGGGGGTCGATACGGACGCACGCATTGCAATTCGAATGGCCAATGATGACAACGTAATCGTCATGGATTTGCTTCCGACGCCAACGGGTAGCCAATCCCCGCATTCGTTTTCGCCGGTGCCCAACATCAATTATGTGGGAGGCATTCCGACCGATATCGCGTTCGTCAATACAGACGGCGGATTGCGCCTCGCGGCTTTGGTTCCATCCAAAAAAACCCTGACGCTCGTGGAACCCGTTACAGGGACGACGACGGACGTGGATCTCGGTGCCGCGTTCGATCGGATGAGCATTGTGACGGATATCGTTGGAGAAACGACGAATGGCGGCGATATTGCGCTCGTATGGTCGACATCATCGCCGAACATTGCGTTTGTCGCGCTTGGGGTGACCATTGGAAAACCGTACAAGAGTGTCGAGCGGGTACAGCTGACGGAATCGGTCAGTGCGGTGTTCGATGTGCCGGCGCCGAATGAGCATTTGAAAATTCTAGCCTTGCCGAGCGCGCAGAATTTCGTGGTGCTCGATTTGCTGTCGCGAACGGTATCGCCGTTTTCGGTGGGATTTGGTGGGGCACGAATCTCGGTTTCGCCGAATGGAGAGCGGGCGTGGCTCGTGGCCCAATACTTCAGCTCCGTGGCGCAACTGAATTTGGAGACGTTGCACGCGACGAATGTCACGCTCAACTACCCTGTTCAGTCGACATTCGAGGTCACGCGGCGTGATGGTGGTCGCGCTGTGGTCGCCATTCATCCATCGGGAACAGCTGGTGCAACCGTGCTCGACGCAGCCAATCCGGCGCTTGATCACGCGACCGAATACCTTGGTTTGTTGCTGGGAGAATTCAAATGAAAAAAGTGGCAACGGTCATCGCGTACGCCACGTCGTTATGGGTGGCGCCCGTGTGGGCAGGCGAAAATCCCGAGGAAAACACGGCGGTCGCAGAATCGGCGCCGCAAGTAACTACGTCCAAGTCCGCTGCGCCCGACGAGATCTCGGTCGACAATGCGGCAGTTGATCGAGCTTTTGCCGGTGGGGATCTTCCCCGCCCCGAGGTTCGTATTCGTCCGCATCGATATGGTTTGTACTTCGGCATTCGCGCGATGAACTTGAAAGATCCGGGGTACGATCCGTATTCGGATAGCGACGCATTCGTCCAAAATGCGCTGGGTTTTTCCTTTTCGCCCATGCGGACGCGACCGTTTTCCCTGCATTTCCTGGCGGAATGGAACATCGGCGCTTCGAGTGCCTACGCGCGCGGCGCGCAAACGGACCTGCTCATCAATCGTCTGGCTCTTGGTCTCGAAGGTCGCTGGATGCCGAAGTCCAGGTTTTACCTGTACGCAAAGGTCGTTCCCTCTGCGGCGAATATCGATGCGGAAATCGAAGATTACGCGCTGGGTGGGACGCTCGAGACAAACGTGTGGACCTTCTTGCTCGATACTTCGGCAGGCGCGGCGCTTCGTTTGGGAACAGCTGGCAAGGAGCCCGGACGAACCGTTTCGTTTTGGTTGATGATGGATTGGGGCTATACGTTTGCCAAAGCGGCGGAAATGAAGTTTCAGCCGGTGGACGAATCCGACCCGACGCGTAGGTTTGGCATAATAAACCTACCTTATTTTCAAATGAATGGATTCGTCACGCGCGCGACGTTCGGATTGACGTTCTAATCCGTCCCCGCATCCGTAGGACTGCCGCAATCGGCAGGAATGCCAGAGCCTGGCGCCAATACGTCCACTCCATCATAACAAGTATTTTCTGGCGCCTTGGCGTAATACATGTCGAGGAATACGCCGAGGGCCGCAAAATCGAAGCAATCCCCTTCGTAAAGTGCGCCCCATGCCGCGGCGGCGAATTTCGTTTCGATGAGCGGATCGGGGGTCACGATGATGCGTGCGCGCAACGGTGCGGTGCACAAGGGATCTGCCGGTCGGGCATCCAAAAATGCCGCGAGATTTCCCAATTCATCTGTACAGCCATTGGGACAATTGTACGAGATCACGACCGCCCCGTGTTCCATTCCGTGCACGGAAAAACCTCGTGGCACTGGGGCATCGTACCATTTGTACTTGGCCCAGCTCGGATAATGTGGTCCCCCGGTCGGCGGGTTTGTCCAGTATGCAATTGGCGAACATTGGGCCACGTGCGCCGCCCCTTGCACAGGCACAGTTTTCGTCGTCGTCATGCACACAGCCGTTGAACCGTCGGGCCCCGCGTCCATTGCTGCATTGCCGCCCGTGCCGCCGCTTCCTGCAGCACCGCCGCCTCCCCCGCTTCCCGCGGTCCCGCCAGTTCCTGCGGTCCCGCCAGTTCCGCTCGTGCCCCCAACTCCGCCAGTTCCTGGGGACCCGCCCGCTCCGGCTGCACCGCCTTGGCCTCCTTCACCTCCAGCGCTGGACGACGAAGTTCCCACGGGCGCAGGATTGACCTTTTCCTCGGGTGAACAAGCTGAAACGACGAGCGCCGGCCCAGCGAC
>DAOMZH010000706.1:0-6073 GCA_035437985.1 Polyangium sp. (in: bacteria)
TTGGACATGGCTTGCTGGGCGAGTTCAGCCAGCGTTGGTTCCGCGATCGGTGCCTTTGCTTGTTCTTGAGCCGGTTTTTCAACGATTGCCGTAGGTTTCAAGCTGGGCCCACGGCCGCAACCACTCGCCAACACCCATGCTCCAAGGGCAACCACCTGTTGGCATCTATTCCAAAGACACTCGGTGCGCATGCGCTTACGTATCTCCGTAACGTAAGTGCAATCCGTTGTCATCAACGTTCTCCGCGGAAATCGGCACTGATGAAATATACGGCAACATTCGCGACAACTTGACGCAGCATCGCCAGCGTCGAAGTGCTACCTTGAGGTGCCTTGCGTCTACGCGCGTTCGCGATCGATGCCGGGCACCGGAGCACGCCAAATCTCTTGCCAAAGAATGGATGAACCAACATGAATGCTTTCTTTTCGCGACGTACGCTGATTCTCGTTCCTTTCGCCTGTGCGGCCATCTACGGGTGCACACACGAGGAAGAAGAGGCCTTGAGTCCCGAATTGGCCGACGTTCTTTTCGAGGGAGAAACGACGGACGAGGCCCTTGTATCGCTCGATAGCGCGCTCGATCAAAAAGCCCCGGTGGACGATCCGCTGAGCGCGCCGATTCTCGAAATGCCAACAGCGACCATGCTGCCGAAATCGCCCATTCCGACGTTTACGTGGCATATCGGCGGCCTGACGCTGCGCGCCCCCCAACATGAAACGCCCGCATTGCTTCGCGTTCCCGAATCCGTTTCGCCATTTCGATCGGGCCTCGCTGAATTGTTCGGGCCCATCAAGTCGGCTCAGGCGCACGGAACGCCGCTCGTTGGCCCCGCGACGTTCCTGGTTTTTTCGACCGCCAAAGACGCCAAACTGACGCGGGTTTTCACGACGTTGACGTCGTACAAGCCTTCGCAGCAAGTGTGGGACAAACTCGTCACGGCCAATGCAGAAATCACGCTATCGCTGGTCGGTGCCCAATTCGACAACAATCGCATTGCGGATAGCGGCGGACCTTTCCAAGGCACGAAATACGTCTTTACGATCACTCCCTGATGTCGAGGCCGAGCATGAGACGTGAAGATTTGCATCATCCAGCGTGGATCACGCTGTTGTTTGTCGCATTGACGCCGCTCACCAGTGGCTGCACGGGGGACGAACCCGTCGTGGTCTACGAATACGACGAATACACGGGCAGCGCATTTCCGAACAAGAGAACGCCGCTCGAGATCCCGACGGAAGGAGCGCTCTTCGTCACGAACAGTTATTCGGATTCGATTAGCGTGCTCGATGCCGTTTCTGGTAAAATCATTGGCACGTATCCTGTGGGGCGAGATCCAGTGAGTTTGGATGGTCCGCACCATGTGGTCGTTTCCGAAGCAACGAATGCGCTTTATCTCGGGCTCTCGTATCCCACCGAAGATACGGGTCTCGGTCCGCATGCGGCGCATGGTTCGAGCGTCAAACCTGGGTTTGCCCAAAAGTTGTCTTTGTCGGACATGAGCATTCTCGGGCAAGTGCGGGTGGACAACAATCCGGGAGAAATCGTCGTCTCTGCGGATGGAAAACGCGTCTTCACGTCTCATTTCGATTTGGCCCGCGCCATCAAAAACCCCAGTGACATCAATGCCGCCCGAGCTACGATTGCAGCGATCGACACGAGCAGCATTGCACCAGTCGATTCACCGACTCCGAGACGCATCACGACATGCGTGGCGCCGCATGGAATGGTGCTTTCGGAGCCGGATGGAGCCACGGCGTACGTGGCGTGTTATGGCGAGGACGCCATTGCGGTGGTGGACGTGAATGCCGGAACGGTGGAACGGATTCCTGTCGCCCCAAACGTAACGGGTTTTGGCAATCCGACGTATGGCCCCTATTCGCTGGTACCTTCGCCCAAGGGTGATGTCGTGGCCATGGGTAACACAGTGTCGAAAGACGTCCGGTTTTTCGACCTGAAAAACAAAGAAATGCTCCTCAGTCAAACCATTACGGTGCTCAGCGCGCCGTATTTTCCAGCATGGTCGGCGGACGGATCGCAATTGGTCATTCCTCTGCAATCGCCAGATGCTCTCGTGATCGTCGATGTCGCCACGAAACAAGAAATCGAGTATCGCTCGTTCACGACCGACGAATGCAAATTGCCCCACGTCGTCACGCGTTTGCCCGATGGCATCTACGCCGTGACCTGCGAAGGCGACCATGTTGGCGCCGGAAAAGTCTTGTGGCTCGATCCAATGACGCTCGAGACCATCCGTTCCGTCGACGTGGGCGTTTATCCTGACGCACTATTTTACTACCGCAAAGGTGGTCCATGAAAAATCCCGAAACTCTCTTCGCGGCGACGATCCTGGCGTTCTCGATAGCGAGTTCGGGTTGTGGCGACGAGACGCCCGAGCCCATTGTGAAACATGGAACGGCCGTGGATCATGGAGCCGCGTTGTTTACCGATCCCACGATCGCTGGCACGAGCTTGAACCAATATTCTTGCGGCACATGCCACGAAACGGGAACGGCGGATCCTTCGCGCATTCTTGCGGGCGCGTCACTCGCGGGCGTGACGAAGCGTCCGTCGTATTGGGGAGGTCAAGAGCTGGATCTGCTGCGCGCCATCAATGCGTGCAGCTACTATTTCATGCTGAAAACCACGCCGTATTCCGCCGAAGACGAAGAAGCTCGCGCGCTGTACGCCTACCTCGAATCCATTTCGGCAAGCAACGTAGGAACGGAAGCGGTGGATTTTTCGATCGTCGTGAGCATCGCTGATTTGCCAGCCGGTGATTCGACACGCGGAAAAGGGCTTTACGATCGGGCTTGCGCCTATTGCCATGGCCCAACACATACCGGAAAAGGACGACTCGTCGAGCGGGCGCCGATCCTTCCCGAACAAACCTTGCAACAACATCCACTTGGTCAGTACACCGCCGACGAACAACGCCTCGTGTTCGTCGAAAAAGTTCGTCACGGCGGATTCATCACGTACTCGGGGGAGATGCCCCCGTTCGCGAGCGAAAAACTCTCCGACGCGGAACTAGCGGACATCCTGCAATATCTCAATTTGTATGCGTCGCAGCCGTAGCCAATTTCATGTCCGGTCGGTAGCATCTCGTCGGTCACTCGACGACGCACGGCACGATGAAGAAGGAGCACGGTCCCAAGTCCGATTCGGAGAACGTCGTGGCCTCTGCGCCGCAAGTTGCGGCGATCATGCGGGCAGCACGAGTGAAACGGACGGATGCGCGTGGGCTGCTGCCTCTTGCCGAAGCGCGGCGATTTTTGGCCGCAACCGATGTGTTTCGCCGCGGAAAAGCCAGGCTCGTGCGCGGCGTACGCGTCTTCGAGAGCGATCGCGTTTGGGCCGCACTCTTGTCCCTAGAAAATGCCGAAGAATTCGTTCGTCATGCCAAACATTTGTCCTGGGAATTTGGCGGACGAGGGCGAAACGAGACCGCGGTGCTCGAACGGTACGGGGCGGGAATTCTTCCCTGGATTGAAAGCCGTTTGTCCGACGAAACAGAGCTCGTCAACATCCCGTCCTGCGTCTTGCCGTGCCTCTTGGCCTTGGGAACTGCAAGCGCCCTGGAACTCGCGCTGAGAATACATTCCGTAACGGAAGTAGCGCGACCTTCGGCTTGGTTGGCGGGACGAACCCCGAAGGACAAGGTGGGCAGTGCAGCTTTGTCGTCGAACGAAGACGATGATGACGATGATGACGAAAGTGAAGAGGAAGAGGTAGAGGACGAGGAGAACGTCGAGGAGGAGGATTCCGAGGAGGAGGATTCCGCGGAGGCGCTCGACGATCTCGACATTGCGCGTCGTTGGATCACGCGGCATCCGACGTTCTACGCGGACCTTGTCAAACTCGCTTATGGCGGCCATCCGCGAGCGGAGGCGTTGTTACGGGATCGTGCGCGGGCGCTTGGAGGCGCGGTACGCGAGGCGCTGGAACAATCGCTCGGGTTTGCCGAAGCAGAACGATATACGGAGCGATTCAATCTTTTGCGCACTCGTTTGCCGGAGGACCTAGAAAAAGTCCTTGGCGAAGCGGAATTGCATCCCGAGCCTCGTGGGCCGGTGTGGACCATCGCGGAGCTGGACGATGCTGTACGGCGCGACGAAATTCCTTCGTGGGACAGTCCGAACTACACGACCGTGGCGATGCGTTTGACGGGTTATGCGTCGCAACATGGTGATGCTCTCGTCATCGAGCAGATCGTGTATCGGCCGAGTGCCAAATCGCCGGTGGTGTGGGAAATGTTTGCCTACGGGCCGGGAAGTACGAAACGTCGGGCGAACGACGAGCTGGTCAACGCGGGAATTGATGGGCTCGAGAACGTCGAGATCGGGGACGGTGACTTCGTCGATGGCATTACGAACCAGATCATCGTGCTCGGCGACCGTGACGAAAAGGGGCGGCCCGTTCCTCATTCGGATGTGCCGCGAATCATCCCGTTGCCTTTACCTACCGATGAAATCAGCGTGCGCGTCAAACGTCCTACGACGCGAACACGTGGCGAAGAACTCGAGGTGCACGCGCGTTTGCCGCGATCGTTTGTCAAAGAAAACGATTCGAATCCCTCGTGGTTGCGCCTCGTGACGCCGGCGGAAGCCTTGGTCGTGGATTTGGCGCGTCGTCACCGACGCCTTCTTTTTGCGACCGATCGTGATCTCCGGACCGCGGCAGGTGTTGCCTCGGGAGCCCATCGGCTCTTTTCGTTCGATGACTTCGAGTATTTCCGGACGGACCAATTTCCTTCGAGCTCAAAGGATCTGGTGGCCGTGGTCGAGGCGCTTCGGGGGCGAAGAAAACTCACGCGTTTGCCCGGACAAGCAAACACCAAGCCTGAAGTCTGGATTCCCATGTGTGCCGAGCGGCGCAGTTACGCGGGTGGTGATGCTTGGGCCGATGATGACAATCCGTTTGCGCTCGAAGGATCGGAACACGACGTCGGTATTTCGCCGTATTGGAGTTTCGCGTATTCGCGCGGATATCCGCATGGTGTGTGGCTGCTTCACGGCGCGTCGCAAAACAAGAAAGGGCAAGCGGAGCAAGCGATTTTGCACTTGGTGGGAAGTGACCAACCGGTGTTGCGAACGTTCTGGCCAAGACGAACGGCGTGCATGTGGACGCGGGTTTGTGGTTTGGCGGAGCGCAAGTGGGCCACGATGGACCGGGGCATAGCCGCCGCGATGAAAACGGATCGAATGCTGCATTTGACCGAAGCTCAGCGGCTCATCGAGAACTTCGTGTTGCGCGCATGGAACATTCCTGCGCGCACGGGAACCGACTTCGTGCTCTTGCTCGAAGCCCTCGTTGGCGGTGCAGAGGTCGTCGAAGCGTTCGCGTCGGCGTTGTCCAAGCTTCCTGTCGACGCCTGGAATCAGCCGCATCCAGCGCTCGAAGTCGCGGTGTTCGAACTCGGCTACGTGATTCGTCGAGCCAAACGATTCGTTGGAGCAGCAACGGATCGCTTGCGGGTGATGTTGTCCCGTGCGCGAGCAACCGAGCTTGCGCGGCGTATCGACTTGATCACGAACGGACGTGCAGGCGCGGAACGAAGTGCTCGATGCGAGGCAGATTATGCGCACGTGCCGGAGCCTTCGGAGTGGGTACGGGACAAACTCGTCGATCCAGCGACGCCCCCCTCGCCACCGGATGTGTTTTTGGTGTCGCTTGCCGGAGACGGATTGCTGGCGAAGTATGAAAAGCGTTTGTCGCAAATAAACCATGCCGCGGCGTTTGGAAGTCAACTGGCGCGACTTTCGACGTCAAAAGTGATCCCGATGGTGCTCAGCCTGTACGCGATGCATCCGGATGCGCGCGCGGTGATTTCGCAGGCCCTTTTCGAGCGCCCCCATGTGCGCAAGGAACTCGGTTCACTCGGTCGCGGCGCACATGCGAAGGTGGCGAAGGCGTTGCTCATTGCGCTGGAGGAAGCCGAAGAGCGCGCGGAGATCCGCAGCGAGCGGCTGGAGTCGTTGGATGACTACGCGGATGAAGACGAAAGTCTTGGCGACGACTTCGACGACACGTTTTGAAGATCGCGACTGGAGGCCAAAAACTCGTCCTTCAAAAG
>DAOMZH010000707.1:0-6065 GCA_035437985.1 Polyangium sp. (in: bacteria)
CATTGCGGTTCCGGCGGGCAACCTGGCGACACCACTCCCCTGCCCGAAGGCACTCATTCAGTGGTCTTTCGCCCGAAGTTGCACGGATCGGAGGTCATTTTCTCAAGCGCACCGTCAACCGTCACGTTGCAGTGTGCGAATGTCGAGGACCCGCCGCCAACCACGCCACCAGTCGAGAGTTGCAGCGTGAGTGTCAATGCAACGCGGCGATCCATACCGCCATTTATCGTCGTACCCTTCGCTTCATTGCTTGTGGCCTTGCGAATGCGCAGGAAATCGTCACGCAAGAGGGCATGACGCTACACGTTACCGCGAGTTTACGCACCGCGTAGCGTCATCGTGTTCGCAGTGAAAAGGCCTTCATAACCCGTGTCCGTCCAAAAATGCGGTTCTTTTCGAAAGATCAGAATTTCGACGCTCCTGGCCCAATGATTGCGAGGAGTGTTTGTGATAGGGAGGCACCGTGGGCAATCCGAGATTTTTTTTAGTCCTGGGCGCGGCAGTTTTCTTGGGTTGTGGAGGACCGACGATGGCGCAGCGGCAAGCGGAATCGGCGCCAGCGGTCCACGCATTACAGGAGGGGCAATTCGAGGAAGCGCAGAAAAAAGCCAATCTGGTGCTCGATAAAGAAGCGCAAACACCGGAAGCTCGTTTGGTCCGAGCGATCACGCGATATCGGGCGACGACGAAGCAATTGTACATCGATGGGCGAACGGTTGTGGTGGGGGCATTCGATGCGGGTCTCAATCAAAGGTATTTGCATTCTACTGCAGAGCAAGCCGAAGCGGATTTGGCGGCAGTGGATGAAGACTTGGCCGCGGCGCAAAAAGCCAGCAATGTATCGCTCGAGCTATGTTTGGCGTGCTGGAAAGACGTCGATTGGAATGGTGATGGCCGCGTGAATTTCCGGGACGAACGGCTGTTGCAAATCGAGGTCGATGAAAAGGGAAAAGAGCTTCCCGAGGATGATCCGCGGCGTACACCGACATTTCGATTTGATCATGGTGACATTGCATGGGCGCGCGCATTCGTAGGATTCGAACGAGCAGCGCTCGATATCGTGCTCGCTTATGATTTCTCGGGGCTCAATGACGTCATGCGGGACAACAAGCATTCGAAACGGCTCGTTTTGCGATTGATCGACAAAGATCGAATTGCTGCCGCGAAGGCGAGACTTCTGGAATCAATCGAGCAATCTGCGGCATGTCGGCAGGCGTATTTGGAAGAAACGGACGACGATCGCGAATGGGTGCCAAATCCTCGGCAAAAGAGCCATCCCATGCCCTTGCCGGTCGATCAAGCACTTTACGAGACATGGGGCGGGGTGCTCGAGGATTTGAATAAAATCGCCAAGGGGGACGAGGGGATTGCGGTGGCCGATATTGCGGAATTGTTGAAAGGCGAAGTAAAAGTCACCGGAGCGCGGGGATTTATCGACATTGGGGCGATGTTGAATCGGCCCAAGGATATCGTGCTCGCCGAACAGGACATCAAAATGTTGGATGAGGACTCGGTGAATCTCGGCGCGGCGTTATCGGCGATTTTGGGCGAATACTACGTCGACAAAATGAAGCCGTCGGCCTTGCCGAAGCGCCTGATGCGCATGAAAGGCGAAGTCGAGGCGCATGAAGAAGACATCGAGCACAAGCTGCGATACTTGTTTTGGCTCAATTGAGTCGCCCATCCCGCAGAATCACCAGATTCGGTGATCTGCAATCAGTCCTTGCGCAAACGGCGAATGTTTCCGAGCACGCGATAAAAGCCGCCTTGCGAAGCCTCGCGAACCTGGTCCACGACAAACCGGGCCCCTTCTTCACGAATATCGCGCGGAAATTGGCAAAACCAATCTTCCCGATACCCAGGCGAGACGACCCGAACACGCAATTCTTTGCCCATTCGGACACATTCGACGACGACCCCGCCTTCTTCGCTCGTAGCTTCTTTCACGTCGCGGGCACTTACCGAAATTTCTTGCAATGCATTCGATTGCGCGGCGCTCATTTGTTCTGTGCGGGCGCGTTCGACAGCTGCGTCGCTGACGTCGAGACAAGCGAGCACGCCAAGGTGCGTCGCGACGTAGAGTTTGTCATCCTGATACGCCATGGAGCACGGGGTGCCGCAAGGCGCAGGCGCTTCCCAGCGTAGGCTGCCATCGGGATGAAAACAGAAAATGGTTTCGCAGGTTGCGCCGAAAATCCGTTCGCCATCGGTCGATGCGGCGCACGAAGCTGCCGAAATCGGACGCTTGTAATGCTTCTCTTTGGAATAGCACGATCCTCGAGATTTTATTTCGCCCGTTTCGTTGTAAAACTCGATGACCGCGGCATTGGTTTGTCCGGGCCCGGTGAATGCGTATACGGTTTTTTCTCCCGGCCAGCCAAAACCAACCCAATCCGTCGGTTGCATCCAGATGACGTTGCCCTTCCAATCGAATCGAGTCACGCCCTGAGAATTGCCAAGATAAACCCCGCTTGCTGCTGCACGGACCATCCAACCACTATTGCCCCCAGGTTTGGACTTCCAAAGGACGTTTTGCTCCACATCGACGACCGTGCATGAGCCGTGGCTATCCGACGCGCACAAATTGCCCCGATAAATATCGATCCATTGAATATGCGCCGTTTTATCGACTTCGTACGCAACGCGCGGAACTTCCCCCGTGAGATCATAAATGTTGCCGTCTCGACAACCCGCATATCGCCAGAGTTCGTCCGCGACCAAAGCATCCACGCCCGCGGGCAAACGCCACCGCCGAAGAACCTGACCGTCGAGGGAACAAGCGACCACTTCGCCGCTCTCCCAACCAGCCCAAACTTCGTTTTGATCGAGGTGAAAACCGATGGCTTGGGTCGGGAGCCGTTGCGACCAAAGAACGGGCAATCCGCGCAGCACATGGGTCTTGGATTTCGATTTTCGCGGTCGCGGTGTCGACTTGCTTGGCTTTGGAGTGGTTTTGCGAGTGGCCATGATCGCCAGAGAATACGGAATGTGCACGGTTTTGGAAGACCATTTCGAGCCGAATCAGCGACCCGTTTGCTCCTCGACAACGGGCCTCGCAACTTTTCCCAACTCCTGTCGTTGCACTTACCGATGCTCTTCTATATGGTGCGGCGCTTCATCCATCTGGAGGCGCTCAATGAGGTTCAGATTTCCCAATCCTGTACATATTTCTGTAGGTTTGCTCGCGTTCACCATCGGATGTTCCGATCCAGTTGAAAATAATCCGCCACCAGCTGACGGAGCACTTCCCCCAGTCGTCGTTTTCCCCGCGTTCCACTTCACAACGCTCCAAGTGACAGTAACCAACCAAACGGCGTACCCAGAATGCCCGATGTCGGGAACCTTTGAGGAATGGTTCGGCAATCCCGCTCCGAGTTCGACGTTTACTCAAGTGTGTCAAGACAAACTACTCACGTTGGTGGTCGATCCCGACAAAAGCAAACCCATGGCTGACAGATTCAAGAATCCGGGTGGTGTCGAGGTTGCAATCAAAAACGAAGGAAAAACAGCGAGTGCTCCATTTTATGAGGACCTGTACAAGGCGCTCGAGGCGGCTGGCCATGTTCGAGACAAGAGCATCCGGGTTGCTGGATATGATTCGCGATTGACGCCCGATATGGACGGGTTTGTCGAGCGAACCATGGCGCTCATCGAAGACACGTACGCTCAAAATGCAAACACACCCGTGCATTTGGTTGGGCATTCCAACGGCCCTCTTTATATGCAGTATTTGTTGACGCATACGGCGAAGGAGTGGAAAAACAAATACATTCACGGCATGACGCCATTTGCTGGCAATTGGGTCGGCCAAGGGCTCGTATACGCGATCCTTTTCACGGGACTCAATACGATCGACTTCTTGTTCCCCTCGGACGGGGCCAATGCTGCGAGCAGCTCGGCGATGTACTTGACACACCCGTCGACGTACATGAGTTTGTCCGATCCGACCATTTTTACGAACCAGGAGGTCGTGATTCGGATCAGCAATGGTGGAAAAGAATATACGCCGCAAGACAACTTGTCGCTTTTTCAAGACGCCGCATTGCCGCTCGCTGGAGAATTGGGCGCGTATTACACGGGTTTTGTCGATATCAGCGCTGCAGCGTATCCTGGCGTGGACGTATATGCGGAAAAAGGTTCGGGCCTCGATACCATCGTGGGCGTCGAATTGCCCAACTTGACCACTGGACAACTCTTGAGTGATCCCCCGATTTTCATTACGCGGATGGGGGATGCAAATCAGGAGGACATCACGAACGATTCAATCGCGGGGTGGAAAAACATGGATTGTCATCGCTTCCAATTGACGGACAATCCAGCCATTGATCATTTTACGTTGCCGGGACATCCGCCGGCCCTCGAACGACTCGTGACCAACATGAAAAAAGCGAAATCGGTTTGTCCGTAATGGTCTAGGCGCTCCGCGCACATCGAAAGCCACCACTTGCAAATCGATATTGGGGCTCGAAAATCGTCCGCGAAGTCACGCGTAATGATGCGGCGCCGTGCATGAACGAACCGCCGCGCATCACGCGCGTGGAGCTATCTTTATCGCCAGCATTACGAGGGTTTCGATCGGGGCCATGAGCATAAAAATCAGGTGCATCCGTATCCTCGCACCACTCCAGCACATTGCCGGCCATATCCAGCACTCCGAATGGCGAAGCGCCGCGCGGAAATGACCCTACGGGCACGGTTTTCCCATCCCGATTCCCAAAGAGCGCTCGATTTTTCGTGGGTTCTTCACGGCCCCAGGGATATCGGCGTCCATCCGTGCCCCGCGCCGCTTTTTCCCATTCTGCTTCCGTCAAGAGGCGTTTGCCCGCCCAAGATGCATAAGCCCGCGCATCGTTCCACGAGACGAAAACGACGGGGTGTTTCGCCAACTTGCGAACAGCGGCGGCATCACGTAGATGCATCAAAAATCGACTTCGCCCTTCATCCTCGGGCGCATAACCTGTCGTCTTGACAAACGTCAAGAATTGTTCGTTGGTCACGGGCGTGCGATCGATGTAATATGCATCGATGAACACTTGACGTCGATCCGGACCCATGAGAAATGGGCCTGGTGGCACGAGCACCATTTCGTAACCGTCCGTATCGCGGACAATGGCGGAGCGGACGTGTCGCGGCTCGGGGGGTTCGGGTGGCGGAATCGAACCAGCCAATGCGGTGTCGAATGCTTCTCGGAAGATTCGACAAGTGGCTGGACGTTCGGCGGGCGATTTGGCGAGCGCTCGAAGAATCAATGCTTCCAAAGGCTCGGGAATGTCGCCGCGCACGAGACTGGGTGGCGCTGGGGGATCCTGAACTTGGGCCATCATGACGGCAAAGTGATTGCCATAATCGAAGGGCACGCGGCCCGTACATAATTCATAAAGCGTCACGCCGAGTGAATACACATCGGATCGAATATCGGCAAGTTGTGGAGTTTTTACTTGTTCGGGCGCCATATAGCGACATGTGCCAATAAAAGCTCCGGTGACGGTGAACGTCGTCCCCTCACGAATTTTTGCAATGCCGAAATCCACGAGTTTTACGTGAATATTTCCACCTTCGCTTCGAACGAGAACGTTGTCGGGTTTGAGGTCACGATGGACGATACCTGCGGCATGGGCTTCGGCCATGGCATCGAGCATTGCGCCGAAAATGGCGTGGATTTCCGGCCAAGGAACGCGATTACGCCATTTGGCAATGTAGCGGGTGAGGGTAATGCCGTCGATTCGTTCCATGACGATACCCAATACATCGCGAACTTGCAAAAAATCATAAATGGCCGCCGCGCCCGGATGCTGAAACACTCGTAGCGCCCGCGCCTCGCGCAAAAAACGACGTTTGACATCGGGATCGGCAACGAGGTTCGGATGGAGGCATTTCACCGCAACGTTACGTCCCCGAACTTCATCCCAAGCGCTATAAACTGCGCCCATGCCCCCAACACCCAATAACGACTCGATTCGATAGACTCCGAGCTTCGTACCCGGGGCAAAACGCGCGGAAACTGCGGGTACATCAATTTCGGTTTGGGGCACATCGGTAACGGCCAGCGAATCGTCGCCAATAAT
>DAOMZH010000708.1:0-6061 GCA_035437985.1 Polyangium sp. (in: bacteria)
GCTGCCGGCATCGCCGGTCGATCAGGTCGTTCCATTACCTCCACAACCGAAAGCCAGCAAAGAAAGTCCGCCCCAAAGCGCCAAAAGAACCGTCACGCGTTGCATGGCGCCAGGAGAAACGAAACGACGGAGGATGTCAAGGCGCGAAGTTGGGCACTTCGAGGGTCAAGAAAACATGTAATGGAAGGAATGGGAGCGGGTGAGAATGGCGATCACTCGCCGATTTCTTTGGCGAGCTTGTCTACTTCGGAATCAACCGAGTCTTTGCTGATGTCTTTCTCGGCTTCTTCTTCGTAATCGGCGATCGTCGGCAAATCTTCGTCCGGATCGGCTGCGGCAGCAGCGGGAGTCGCGGCCGGTTTGGCCATTTCTTTCGGCGCTTCAGCGGCTTTTTCGGTTTTTGCGCCGGGTGCAGCGGGCGCTTCTTCCTTCTTATCGCATCCAACGCACGCCAATGTAGCGAGCAACGCAACGATGAGCATTCTCATGGCTTACTTACCCTCCTTGACCTTCTCCATCGCTGCTTGATGACGAGCTTTTTCTTTCTCCATCAGCTTATCTATGCGCGCGACCAATTCTTTTTTGTCGAGCTGTTGGGCGACGGCGCGGGCCCGAGCCAATCGCGCCATACGTCGGCCGTGCACCTTGAGCTCTTCTTTGGCGGCGGGTTTCTTGACGGTATCGCCCCATTTTTCCTTGAGCTCACGGCGATGCGTCTTGCGGAGTTCCTGACGATCTGCGCGCATTTCTTTGCGGTCGTCACGGAGCTCTTTCTTGTCTTCGGCGAGCTCTTTTTTGTCGTCGCGAATTTCCTTGCGACTCGCGCCGTCTTTGATGTCTTCGCGGAGTTCTTTTTTGTCTTCGCGAATTTCCTTGCGATCCTCGCGTTTTTCTTTGCGATCCTCGCGGACCTCTTTGCGAGCCTGGGCAGCAGCTCCGAGAGACACGCTGAGGAGCGCGACCGCGAAAAGACCGCTCCAAGCTGTGAAATGTCGTTTCATGGGCACCTCGAACGCGCATCTTACTACGAGCTGCGGACGCGTTGGAAGGGGTTTGATGGGCGTGGTGGTCAGGGAGCAGGAATTGGCGGGGCCTTTTTGATGAGGTCTTCGATTTGTTGGATTTCTACCGGAAGGCGCAAGCGGCGGGCGTCAGCGAGCGCGAGCGCGAGCAAGCGGTGGATTTCGGGGATGTCTTCGGGGTTGCCGCGATGGTTCAAAATGGCCGCCATTTGGATCCGCAAACGCAGTATGGATTGCGCGTCACCCAGATGCTCATAGACTGGAAGTTCCTCCTCGCGATGAATGCGCAATGCTTCGTCCAAGTCTCCGCGATTTGCCATGAGGGTCGCGATTCGGCCCAAGGTTGCCGCGCGAGCGTGAATGTCACCCATCGCCTCGAAGGTCGGAATCACCTCATCGCGATAAATTTTCAGCGCTTCCTCGAATTCGTCGCGGTCATGCAGAATATCGGCAATCTTCATCCAGGTAATGGCTCGTGCACGCACTTCGCCGAGCAGTTGGAACAATGGCAGTTCAACATCACGACGAATCCTCAGCGCTTCATCCTGTTCCCCCATTGCGTACAAAATGTCGGCGACTTTACCCATACACACCGTATACTCACGCGCGTCTCCAATGCGCTCGTAAACAGGCATTTCTTCCCCAACACGAATCCGCAACGCTTCCTTCAGCTCCCCTCGCCTTACCAAGATACCTGCGATCTCGCCTGCGGCGATTGCCAGTCCCCTGTCATCCCCCAATTTTTTCAAGACGGGAATCTGCTCTTCGCGACGAATACGCAACGCCTCATCCAGCTCGCCACGCTCCTTCAAAATGCTACCGATTTGACCGAGTGTTGTTGCTCGCTCATGTTCGTTCGCCAGCCGCCCCGCCGCGGGTAATACGTAATCGGTTGCAATCCGCAACGCTTCATCCCATTCGCCACGAAAACGAAGAATATCTACAACATTTCCCATTACAGCAAATTGCCACGGGCCAAGCTGATCAAATGCCGGGAGCAATTTTTCGCGCAGCAGCAACAACCCTTCTTCGCGTTGGTTGTCAAGGAACGCACGTAAGCAGCGGGAGAGTATTCGACCCAGATCGTCTTGCGGTGCATCGGCATGCGCGAAATCGTATTGGGTGAGCACATCCCGGGCGTGATCCAAACGTGACGAACGAATTGCGAACGCCGCCTCTACGAGCAAGTCTTTCGGACCCGCCGATTCTTCTGGCCTTTCCGGCAAAGCATCCGTCTGTGGCATCGGCATGGCCATTGGCGGGGCCGCCTCCACTGGCACCTCATCCAACCACAACCCCGCAAAATCCACGAAATCGGGCGCCTTGTCCACCAGCACCGGATACACCGCCGGATGCACGAAGATCACCCACGGCATTGCAAAGGCCCGCACCAATTCATCACGCTCCACATTCAATTGCGCAATGATTCTTTGCCGCGCCGCCGATTCTTCGAGGCCATGCAAAATCAACATCGTCGCGTGCTCTTCGTCCCGCGCCGCCTCGAGCAATTCCCACAAGCGCGATTTCCCTGGCCCCACTTGCTTCAAATCGATTTCTCGGGCCTCGGGAACTTGCTCCTTCGTCCACGCAACCAGCGCCTTGCGATCCACTGGCGCCGTCATTTTGATGATCGCCATATCAAAACCGTCACCCACGGCCCATTCCACGAACCGGCGATACGCCGGCCCATCTTCGGCTCCGAGCAACGATTCCGGATCGCGTTTCATTTCCCGGCACTGAATTCAGGCAACTCGGCAATCAAGGGGTGAACGTCGTACCACCCTTCCCCATTGTATTTGAAAGCCAATCGTTGATACAAAAGCGTCCGGCAATGTTCGTTGTCGACAGGCTGTTTCGTTTCGGCTATTTCACGCAGCGTCGGCCACCAACCATTGAAGTTTATTTGGTCCCGAATCCTTTGTTTGCGGCGCGATATGGCGCGCTCGACATCGGCCTCGGTCATCGTCGCGCCTTCAGTATAACGCGCAGCCATGGATACCAAATCGAGCAATTCGCGAATCGCCCCCCCACTTGCGGCAATCAATCGGTCCCGAACACTTTTCTCGGGAATCATCAGGTCCAAATCGATACGCTTGGCCAAAGACTGTTCGAGCAAATCACGTCCGGGAGAATCAACGTCGAACTCATCATACCGTTGGCCACGCTTACGCAAACGCACGGTGAACAGATCATAACACATGTAGCATTCATCGATTTGTGCCGACCGCGGCTGAAGCAACAAATTAATTGGCGGCGTCAAGAGAAGATGTGTTCGGAGCATACGAACGCGATCCGCTCCCACGATCAACAACTCGTCAATGGTCACAGGATTGTATCGATCCAAATTGTCGAAGATGACGAGCAACGATTTAGGCGCTACTAGACGATTGGCCTCGTCGAGCAACTCGTTCACGCTATCCAGCAACGATTGTGGATATCTCTTGATGACTTGCTTGACTTCGGTCCGATATTCGCTCTCGTACTTGAGCAACGCCTTGGCCTGAGCGAACATGCTCCCCAAAAAGGGAACCTCGAATTTACCTGCAATACCTGCCGCCACCTGCGGATTGTACCCCGTTGCCCACTTGGTCGTCTTGATCGCGTCGGCAAACCAGGTTTCAATGCGCTCGAGCAACGCAAGCGGGAGCGGTTTTTCGATCCGGCGCAGTTCTCTTTCCACGGCAACGGCAATGGTCAGAAAGAGATCCTCGATCTCGATTTCGTTCGGATCCATTTCTACGTTCGCTTCGATGTAAACCGGTTGAAAACGATCCGCCGTTTTTTTTTCAATCTGGTGGATCTCGGTGCTTTTGCCCGCGCCGCGATGGCTGACGAGCGAAATGTGCGTAAAAATTCCCGCCTGATGATCGCAAATGTCCCGGACGACCATCTTGGTGACTTGATCGCCGCGTCCGGCCGACAGGTCGACGAAGCGCGGATCTCCGCTCAGAAGAGGCATGTCCTTGTCGCAATTGTGGATGATGGCCCGAAATGAGCGAGCAGGATCGATGAATGCGGGCGGTGCAGGAATGATGGCCTTCATGCGTTTATGGGTCCGGACCGTAGCACAGCTGGCGGGTGAGGAAAAACTTTTTGCAAAGGGCGCCAGGACCTACGCCCGCAACAACGTCACCGACTTCCCCGACGGCGTCGTGGCTTGTTCGAATCGCGTCCGTTCTTCCACTTCAGCAGCTTCACTGCGCCGATCGAAAATCACGAGCACGCCGTAATCGAGGTTCAGTTTGGTCAGGTATTGGTCGATTTGCTTGAGCGCCTGGGGTAATGGATCCTTGGCTTTGTCCCGCCAGACTTTCAATTCGATGGCTTCCCGCTGATACACGCGTTTGCCTTCGTTGTTATAGGGCCAGCGCACGAGCAAATCGATGCGTCCGCGACCAATGCCATATTCGCGTTCCACGTAGCCCCCGCCATTGACGACGCGTTGCAAAAAGGCCATCAGCACGAGCTGCGGGGCGACTTCGTGAAAAGAGGAACCGTGGGCCATGATATCGCCGTGCTCGCACCAAAATGACACGAATTCATCGAGCATCATGCGGAGGTTCAATTTACCATCGGGCAAGACGAATGAATGCGGGTCGATGTCTAGTTGAGATTCGACACTCGAACCAAGGACTCGGACGATCACTTCGCGATAGATCTTATTGGCAATACGCACCGGATTTTTTTGCGCCACCAGTCCCAAGTCCCGGCAATAAAGCAATGCGTCATCGTATGTCGGGTCAACATCGGAAACCATTGCGCCCGACACGATCATTTCGATAACTCGCTTGACCCGTGGCTCTACCAACTTGGAAACGAGCGAATCCAAATGCGTCGCGCGTGCCAGGATCAAACGCTCTTTCGCTTGGTCGACGTGTTCAGCCGTAATCGATTCCGTCACCGGCACTTGCATGATTTCCGTGACTTCCCGCGCCAGTGCATTCACGAGCCACGGTTGCCCCTCCGTTGCTTCCCACACGCGCTGCATGGCGTCCGCGGTAAACGCTTGTCCGGTCTCGACGGTGTATTGCTGATACAAGGCACCGATTTGGTCCTGGTCAAAGTTGCTCATTTTCATGGACGTAACCTTGATGTTGAACGGACTCGCCGTGCCGAGTCGTTCCGGATCACCTCCCGATGCCGCTTTGTATTCGCGTACGTCGCGTAATCCGCACAAAACGATGGATGCTGGAAATGCTTGGGGACGTTTATAAAATCCGGCGCGTAATTGCCGCAAGACGGAAATCATCGATTGGCCGCGTATGGCATCGATTTCATCGAAAAATAGCACCAAGGGTCGGGGACAAGCTTCTGCCCAACCTTGCAACAACGCTTCGACACGCTGACCCGAGGTATCGGAAACATGAGACGGCGGATGAAGCGTAAAAGGCAGTTGATCGCTGGCCGCGGTACGAATGGTCCTCACGATGATGTGTTCGGCGCGTTCGTAATCGTCGCCCGCAGGTTCGGCCATTTCGCAGGTGAAATACAGGGCGGCATATTGGCCCGAGGCAGTCAATTCTTTGGCCAGCGTGATCAGCGTCGTGGTTTTACCCGTTTGGCGCGGCGCATGAACGACAAAGTAATTCATCTGGTCGATGAGGCGCTTTGCATCCGGCAGCCGCGGAATGGGCGGAACCATGTAATGCCATTCAGGACGACACGGGCCGGTGGTGTTGAAAAATCGCTGCATGGGCGCCCCGTATACCCGGCAGGGAGGAGGAAGTCAAGCTATGAGGGTTCGTCTGTTCAGGGGCACTGGCCAGACACGTTGCACGACGCTCGTCCATGACCTGGAAGAGGTCTCGGACACGTGTCGCGAAGCTCCACAACTTTCTGGGGACCTCCAAGCAACGACGCTCGGCGCGTCCCGAAATTCTGGGGAGGTCCAAGACACGTGGCTGAGCCCTCCCCTACATTTCGGCGAGGTCCAAGACACGTGGATCGGCACGACCCGAAATTCTGGGGAGGTCCAAGTCACGTGGATCGACGCCCCCCTAAATTCTGGGGACCTCCAAGAAACGATGCTCGACCCTCCC
>DAOMZH010000709.1:0-6057 GCA_035437985.1 Polyangium sp. (in: bacteria)
CAACATCGACGAGTTTCGACGGATCGGCCGCATCACGATGCATCGACAGGAGCAAAAGCATCGTCGATTCTCCAATTTGATCCGCGGGACAAATCGTAATGGCTCCACCTGGTTGACCTTGTAACTTCACCGCCAATCGTCCGTACGCGGCAAACGTGCCCTCCAAATCCGCATCGGCCGGCGCTCCTTCACACACGATAGCCGTGCTTCCACCGCCGGACCCCCCACGGCCCCCTGCCGATCCTCCCGAGCCACCACTTCCGCCGTCGCCGCCACAACCAGCGTTCGACAGGAAAAACGTCACAACCAACATCATCCCCGACGTCGGAACCAAAGAACGCAGGATACACATGACAAAACTCCTCGGCCGAACGAACATCGTTCAGTTACGAAGAGTATCGCTCAGTCATATCGCTCCGTGTGCACTCGTTTGCGATCGACCCCCAATTCTCCGCGACACAACTCCCGAACGCTTTTCACCATTCTCTCGAGCCCACATACGTACACGTGCGGAGCTGCCCCGCTTTTCGCTTCGAGTTCTCGCAGCAATGAGCCCACATGATTTTGCACATATCCACTCGAGCCTTTCCAGGTTTGTCCTGGACGGGACAAGGTCACGACGAAACGCACGCCGGGATGTTTTTTCTCGAGCGCTTCCATTTCATCGTGATATAGAATGTCTGCCTCGTGACGAACCCCCAAAAGAATCCATAAAAATGCCTCTGAATTGCATTGCAACGTCGCTCGGACCATCGAACGCAATGGAGTCACCCCCGTTCCCGTACCGACGAACAATGCGGGATTCGAATCATCGGCGCGACGCGTAAACAATCCATGCGGGCCAATCGCCGACAAAACTGCACCCACCGGCAAATCATGCAGGTACTTGGAACCAGCCCCGGTTTCGACTCGAGTTACCGCAATTTCAAAACGATTCGATCCATTGGGCTCCGAGGCAATCGAATACGCCCGCCGCACTTCTCCGTCCGGAAGAGGTAATACGAGATTCACCCATTGACCGGGATCAAAATCGACGATGCCCTCGCCCACCCGCTCGAGAACGATTTGCCGCACGGAGGGAGCGACAAGATGCGCCGAGACGATACGAACATCGAAGTTTTCTGCTTTTTTCACAATGGATACGACTCCCAAGAGGTCCGAATACAATCAAAACCATCGGGAAGACATTGGGCCACGTCAAGCCCTCGGGCACGACTCAAGCGCCACGTTGCGTCGTGAATCCAGCCCCCGATGTATGCGTCTCGGCTTCCTGATCCCAAGCAATGTCCGGCGCCACGAGCAACGCGCCTCCAGGCAATGCACACGCCGCAAAAATAGCCGAACCAAACGCTGGCGCTTCAATCCGCGGACCAACTTCTCCCGCGAGCGGACCCGAAATCACCCGCGCCTCTGGAAAACGCACGAGCGCCACGCGTGAGTCTGCTCCGAGCATTCCCCGCAATACCGCGAGATCCCTGCCGATTTGTCCAGCTGCCGTGCCCATTGGCCACGCCCAAACCACCAGCCCCGGAATATCCGCAATCGCCACCGCATTCGTGCGATCATTCGGCAATACCGCATTTCGTATCGCCGCCGTCGCACTCCCACTCGCCGCCGCCGCAATGATCAATCCCCTCGGCGCCAACGCCAATGCCGAAAGCCGCGCCAAATTGCGCATTGCCGCCGTCCGCTGATCCGCAATGCTCGCCAATTCCTCCGGCGCCGCATACAAAAGCTCCACCTCCTGCCCAACTGTGAGGTGCGTAAGACCCTGCGCAGCCGCCGCAATCGAACGTTCCGATGCTCGCGCCTCGTCTGAGAAAGACAAACGTTCGTCGCGTAAAACCTCGGAGACTCGTCCGGACATACCGAGCGCGGCGAGTTGCCATGCAGGCCGGAAGAAGTCGGCTCGTTGCGTCGTAGGCTCTTCGGATTGCGCATCACGACGCGCGCGATCCCAACCCGTCAAAGCCGTTCCGAGAGGATTGCCAACATCGGCAAAGATCGCGGCCGCTGCTTCGAGTTCCGCGTGCGCGCCTTTGTCGCCCATGACGAGACGCGCACGACCCATCGCTCGCGTCGCATAAGCCACCCACAATCGAAGCGGCGGCTTGGCATTCAGAGCGAGTTCTTTGGCACGTTGGGCGAGCGGCAATGCGTCATCTGGACGCCCACGGGACAACGCGACGTCGGCGAGAAAAATGAGCGAACGTGCCTGACCAAAAACATCACCAACGCGCGACGACAACCATTCCTGGCGCTGCAAAAACTTTCGCGCTCGTTCCAAGTCACCAAGCGCCAGCGCTGCCGATCCCAACTGCCCGTACGAGATCGCTTCGCCGATGACGTCGCCATGGCGTTGATGTAACTCCGCGGCGTGTTCGAGTAGTGACTGCGCTGCGCCATGCGCGCCCATGACGACGTAAAGCGTGCCTAGCGAGTTGAGAATTTTCGCGCGTTCTTCGAGGAAAGGAGTCGATCGCTCGAGTGCCCACAGAAGGCTCTTCTGCGTTGCTTGCGCATCACCGAGAAGTCGTTCGGCCGTGCCGCGATAGTGCGTCGCGACAACCGCCACCAGCAAATCGTCACCCGCACCTTTGGCAATACGTTCGAGCGACGCGATCGCATCTTTGTACACCGTGCGTGGACCGCGACGAACCGTCGACAGAATCGCTTCACACGCCGCCAGTTTGCCCGCGTGAACCTCGCCGAGCATCTCGAACGACGGCGCTGCTGCCGCCAAATTGGCGTGGGCCGCATCGAGCGAACCTTCACGTTGCGCAAGCGCACCACGCGCGTACTCGCGCGAAGCAACGGCGAGCGGTTCGAGCGGCAGCCAGTCGAGACGCGAGATCTCTGCGCGCACGTCCTCTGCAGGGGCGCTCTTGAGCAAGCGCGCAATCGACGACACATCCTTCAGCGGATCGAGAGGTCCAATCATCAGCGCGCGCCTCCATATTCGCTTCGTGCGCTTGCGTCGATCGACTCGACACGGGACTCGTCTGGTTGTTGCGCCAGGTCCCGTTCGAGCCTCTTGGCCGCGAGAGCGTGCAGCGCGGCCTTGATTTCTTGAATGCTCATGCGCGGTCTTTCCGCACGCAAACGCGCCACGTGCGCCGTCACATGTGGCGCTGCAAATGACGTCCCAGTCCACCGCCGTTCACCGCCTCCAAGTGCGGGAGCAACGACGTCGTTGCCAGGAGCCAGAATCTCGTAGTCGACGGTGATCTCGGTCCGCAAGAACTCCGGATCATCCGACGTCGCGCGTCCCACACCGATCAACGATTTGAATCGTCCCGGGTACGTCCGAAACGCAGTTGCATTGGGTCCAGCAGCCACGAGCACGACGCCGGCGGTGTACGCCAAATCCGCAATTTCGTAGAGTTCGACGATCGATTTGTAGTCCGTCGGGCGAAGCGGCGCGCCCTTGGGAACATCGATCCCCAAGCTCAAGTTCACCACGTCAAACCCCTCTCGTACGCAATGACGAACGGCTGCGAGAAGTCCATCACGAGAACAACGTCCCTCGTTTGACAAGACGCACATGCTCGTGATTTCCGCAAATGGCACCAAGCGATGAATGATCCCTGCGCACGCAGTTCCATGACCAGAACGATCTACGGGTTCGTCCGGTTGTATCCCAAATCCTTCGCCCTGACGAACCACGTGAAACGATCGAATGGTCGCCCGCGCCAGCCACGGATGGGACACGTCGACACCAGAATCGATGAGCGCGACCTGCACCGGCCGCGGTGGTCGAATCGAGTTCGAATGTGACGTTGCGACAAATTCGAGGGTCATGTCACCCCGTCGTGGCCAACACCGCCAAGGCCCGCAGCATAAGCGTCGATGCGCGCGAGCACTTCCGCGCACAGTGCCGCTTCGGCTGGACCACGATCACAAAGTTTGCCCACGGCAAGCGCCAAGTTCAGCCGATCTTTGTACGTCGGTGCCAAACGCAACGTGTGCACGTACTGCGCCAAATTTTCACGGAGCGACGTCACCGCATCGGCTCCGAGCAAGTCCGGAAGTGCCCGAGCGAAGAGCGAGAAAATCATCTGCTCGGTGCGAAACGACTCCACCGTCAAAGCCAAAACTTCCGCAAGTCTCTCGGCCATTTCGAGGTGTTTGTCCCCGAGCGCTGGACCATCCGAAAGCAGCGCTGCCCCACCAATCGCCGTCTCGCCAATGCGCAGCGGCACGAAGATGCCCGTCGTCGGCGAGATCGACAATGCCGGACCCACTGCTTCGATCATCGGATCATTCGCGGAAAGTTCAGCCGCATGACCGCTACCTCCGCCGAGCAAATACGCGAACGGAGTGCCACTCGGGAAAAACTCGACCGCTGTACGTCGGTACCCCTCGGTGTTCGCCACGACGGGCACACGCAAACGACCCAGCGATTCCACTTCGAGCGCCACGAGTGCTTCGGAACAAGGCAACGCCATGCAGGCAAATCGCAGATGCTCACCGAGCCCACGCACGCGCACCTCGGATTGTCCTACGAGCGCAGCGGATTCGAGCGTGGCCAGAAGATCTCGTAAGCGGCTCGAAAAGCCGATCAGCGCCGCGCGATTCATGTCTGCGGCGGGAACGGGGTGCGTCATGGGCGCGCATCGTACTCCACCTTCGAACCTCGGGGCGAGTGCGGTGGAGCGATCTCCGGACACGAATCCAATCGCGTTTCTGCGCCAAAAAGAACGGGGCCCAAAGCCGCCTCCGCCGCGACGGAGAACTTGGCCCACCTTCGTGCCGACTGGTACTCGCATCTCGATGATTCTTCCCAGTCGGTTGTCAGCGACGACGCTCGGGGATTTGCTCGGCATGCTCCATCGAGAATGCACATCGGGCACGCTCGAGCTGACCGAACGCTGGCTCGTACCGGGCGGGAGCCGAGGACATTTCGTTCACCTGCGTAGCGGTCTCGTGGTGGATGTCGAGACAAACCTGTCCAAAACTCCGCCTCTTGGTGAGTTTTTGCGACGGGAAGGATTTCTGACGAACACGGGTTACCGCACGCTCGTCGCGCTGCTCGGCAAACGTGATCGACGTTCGACCGGAGAAATTTTGGTGGCGGAACGTCTGGCAGACGCCGCGATCGTCGAAGCTGCTCTGCGCGTACAAGTGCGCATGAAGCTCGATGCCCTCTTCGACCTCCACGACGCCCTCATAACGTTTCACGCCTCCGGCCCACCGAAACGTGGAGCTCGACGCGTGCATCCGCTGACTCCACGCGACTTCTTGCATGGTCGTCCGCGCACCCGAGATCGAAGCCCTACCTCCGAGGTTCGTCCGCGAACAAGCGTGCGCGATTGGACTGACGATTTTCACTCGTTTGATACGCCCTTCGAGGTGCAAGCGAACGCGACTCCCCCGCCAGGCAGTGCGCGCGCGCATCATGCGCGAACGCCCGATTGGGATGCCGCTGGACCGAAAAGCGGCACAAAATCCAAATCGCGTTTCTTGCATCTCGCTCCAGACGTGCGTCAGCGAGCCTTGAGCAAGCTGGGTCTGCCCATGACGGCTGACGAACACGATGTGAAGCGGGCGTTTCGCAAGCTCGCTCTCGAGTTACATCCTGACAAACACGTTGCTGCACCAATGAATCATCGTGAGCGCAGCGCGGCACGGTTCGCCGAGGTGAGCGAAGCTTATCATCTGCTGGTGGCTTGAGATTTCTCGCCCGAGTTTGGCCAAGCAAACTTGGCTCAAAGCGGAGAATATGCGCCCGAGTTCGTGTAGGTCTGGGGATCGAGACGTCCTCCCCAGACGATCACGCCGCTGTCCGTGTACACGATCGTTGCGGAATAACGGGCCGCCAAGTTGGCTTGCTCGGCGATCGGATACCAGGTCCCGCCATCTTTGTAGGGAACGAATTGGCCGCCATCCGCAGCCATTTTATCGGCGGTACACAACGATTCGAGACACCCGCCCCAAACCAAAAGGTGCCCTCCTGCTGCAGTGCCTACGTGAAATGTACGCGCCGCAGGAACCCCCTCCACGTTCATGTTCATCCACGTATTCGTGGTCGGATTGAGCATCGCTCCCGAATTCAGA
>DAOMZH010000710.1:0-6040 GCA_035437985.1 Polyangium sp. (in: bacteria)
TGAACTGAAGGCGGGTCAGATTTGGACCCTCGCTCCGCGCGCTAACAAGCGCGCTCCGCGAGGCTTTATTTACGATGGGGGCTCGCCGTCGGGTCTCACAATCTCTTTGGCTGCGCCAAAGAGACTGACCCGACGGCTCTGCCCCCATACCCCCGGGGACAAACCGAAACCACGTACTCTAGAACCTCCCGCCGACCACCACACCGCCGCCGCCGGGCAAGAACAACGGCACAACCGCCGTCTTGGCCTCGTCCTTCTTCTTCGTGCCGCTCTTCAGCACCGTGAGGACCACACCACCAGCCGCGATCACCCCACCTGCGATCAGCGCGATGTCCCCCACCGTGGCCAACGTGTTTGTCTTTTCAATCTGCGCGCGCGCGGAATCGCGACACAAGAGTTTGCCGTCAGGACTCATGGCGCACACCGCGTTCTGATCTGGCCGACCTCGATACGCGAGAAAATCGAGCACGCCGCCCGTAATCGCCGCAGCTCCACCCACCCCCGCAATGATGATCCCGGGGACGAAAAGCCCCTGCGCAGGTGGTTTGGACTGACCCCCCGGGTCGCGTTTGGCTAGCGCGTCCCTCTCGGCCTTTTCTCGCGCCAACCTCTCTTGCTCTGTCGCTTTCATCTTGGCGATGCGCGCGTCGAGCTTGGACAAACGTTCGTCGAGTGCCGGACGTTCATCTTCCGGTGCTGCTTCGCGCCAACGACCCAAATATTCGCGCGCCTTCTCGACTTGCCCGAGCCGCTCGTACGCGTTGGCAATGCTCTCGAGGATCAGATCCGCCGCGGTGAGGTCGTAGGACAATTCCCACGATTCGATGGCCTTTTCGTAGTCGCCTTTGCTGTAGAACTCTTCGCCTTTTTCGAATAGCCGCTTGGCTTCGAGGTACTTGGGGTCCTTTTTGCTGAGCGGTTTTTTCTTGCTCGTCGCAGCAGAATCGGAAGCGCCCTTTGTCTGGGCAAACGAGGAGACGGTCGTCGTCAGGAGCGACAAACCGACGAGCAACGCGACGAGCGATGCTGGGCGACGGTTCATTCGAATGGGTTCCGGATCTCCGGCCTGTGGCTCGGCTTGGTCGTGGAAGTGGTCGAAGGAGTAGCTGCAGGACGGGCGTACGGTCCTGGTCGAGTGGCAGGAGTCGTCGCGGCCGACGCAGCTGCAGAGGAAACAGGTTCGGCCGGAGCAACCGTGGCTACCGCCGATGGAGTCGGAGGTGGGTTTGTCGCTGCCACTGGCTTGGATTCGGCAGAAGCAACCGTATCGGTTTTCGCCGTGTTTCCTGCACGCAATCCAAACATGGCAAACGCGCCGATTCCACCAGCGAGCAACGCAACCGCCACAATCGCAATCATCGCGACCGGCGAAGATTTCGGTTTCGCCGCCGGCAAACCCCTGCTCGAGCTCGACGTGACAAGGGCCCCGTGCGCGGAAGTTTCAATTCCGACAGGCACTGCAGCCATCATGTGCGACGAACCCGTTATCCCAGCAGCCATGGCCAGCGACGAACCCGTCGCTCCAGGACTCATGGGATGCGACATCGCGGAAACGACAGGATTGCTGGCCGTGACGTACGGCGCAGACGCGGCGAGCGGAATGGGAAAACCACTCGTCATCTTCATCAACAACATGCGCAGCTCTTGAGCAACTTCTGCCATGCGCTGCGGACGTTGGTCCGGACGCTTTTGCATGCAGCGCAAAATCAATCCCTCGAGCACCTTATCCATCGCCATGAACTGGCTCGGAGGTTCAGGCTGATCCATCGCATGTCGGGTCATCACGCCAATGGCGGAGTCCGCGACAAACGGCAAGCGGCCAGAAAACGCGCGATACATCATCACGCCGAACGCATAGATGTCTGCACGACTGTCGATCGTGTCACTTCGTGCTTGCTCAGGCGCCATATAGTGCGGCGTTCCAAGCACCATGCCTTCTTCGGTCAGGTGGGACGAACCCGAATTGAGGACCTTGGCAATGCCGAAATCCAGAAGTTTGACGAAGAGCGGATCGCCGTTTTCCTGAACGAGGAAGACGTTGTCGGGCTTGAGATCGCGGTGCACGATGCCGTGCGCGTGAACGATCTCGAGGGTGTCCGCGATCTGCACGAAGACATGCAGCAGCTGCGAGGCATTTAGGCGGTTGTCCCGCATCGCATGGGCCAGGTCAAACCCTTCGAGGAGCTCCATCACGACGAAAAACGGTCCGTCCGGAAGCTGTCCGAAGTCCGTCGTTTCGATGATGTGTCGACTCTTGAGCGCGTTGGCCGTTTGCGCTTCGCGAATGAAACGCTGCAAAACCCCGTCGCTGTTTCCGCCACGCGGCGGTCGCAACACCTTCATTGCCAGCGCTTTGCCGACAACCGCATGACGACACGCGTACACGGTGCCCATGCCCCCGTGACCCAGCACGCGCTCGACGCGATACCGACCTTCAACCAGCTGCCCGACGAGCTGTTCGGCACGCAGAACTGCCGTCTTGTCCAGGGAAACGAGCCTGATCCCGTCCTCCTGACAATGCGCCCGTTCGTCCGGGTACTCGCGCGAACATGCGGGGCAGATCCTCACGACTTCATAATGCCACTGGATCACCAGAGAACGAAAGAAAGAAAACGGCGCCTGGCGGAATTCGAGAAACCCTCACCGTTCGTACCCTTTCATTCTCGCGCGGGCGTGAGGGTCTCTACCGGTTATGCTGGAGATGCATCAATTCCGAGTGAGTGTTTGCTGCGGGGGTTGAGCAGGCTTCGTGGTGACCAGGACGCTCGGGTCACGAATCGGCAATGGGGCGAGCGACGTAATCGTGCGGGGTACGAAAGGACGCACCATTACGACGAGAATTCAGGGGAGGTGATCGTGGCGGGATAGTGTCAGTGTTTGGCTTGCCAGGCTTTGACGGCTTCGTGCTCTTGGACCGCATTAAAGATGCGATTGAGCTTGGGATAAGCTTCGAAGATCGTCTTGGGGATGTGATCGAGCGCGCCGCTGATGAACCAGCGCATGGCGATGTAAACTTTGATATCGACGACGTTCAGTTTTTCGCCGCCGAAAAACGGCCCGTGATCACCAATGTGTTTTTCCGCATTGGCAGCCCAGGTCGGAATGTATCCCGCCACCAAACCTTCGCGGGTCTTCTTCTTCTCTTCTTCGTCGGCAATGCGCATCGTGAGCCCAACCGTGTTTCGCAGATCCTCGATGTGCGCCATCATCGCTTCATGCTGCGCGGCCTCGAAATCATCTTTCGGGTGCAACCCATGACGACGCCCGATGAGCGTCAAAATCGCATTCGTTTGGGCCAGCGGGGCATGTCCTTCAACCTCGAAAACCGGTAAACTGCCAAATGGCGTGGTCGGCTTGAGGGCGGCCCATTCTTCGCGCTTGATCCGGCGGTCTTCAAAATCAACGCCTGCGGCGTGAAGTGCCAGACGGCATTCTTCACCACGGCTGACGGGGGCATCGAAATAGGTGAGTTTGGGTTTGCTCATGGCGACGCACGGTAAGGCGCCACGGCGGACTTGTAAAGGGGAAATGCTACGCTCACGTTCCGCAAAATGTCCGATAACTCCACTGCTCGTCACCAGGAGGCGACCGCAATTCGCTTGCTTCCGGCTGGTCGTCATAGGGTCGAGCCAACACGCGATTGAGTTTTTCGAAGGGTTGCAGGTCGCCGTTCGTCGCTGCGGCGATCATTTCTTCGATGCGATGATTACGCGGAATGAACGCGGGGTTGGCTTTGCGCATTTTTTCAATTCGTTCGTCGCGTGAAACTTTTTCCTGGGCCATGCGCGTTCGCCACGAATGCAGCCAGTCTGAAATGGCGTTCGTCTCTTGGAACATTCCAACGAATTTCGTGTCCTCGGCGCCATTGGCGAGATCCACGAGGCTCCGAAAGCAATTCGTGTAATCGACTTTGGCTTGGGCCATACGTTCGAGGAGTCCCTGGGCCAATTCGAGATCGCCTTCGATTTCTTCGGAGAGGCCTAGTTTGTCCCGCATGCACTGGCCGTACGTCGCTTCGAACCGATCGGGATAGGTTTCGAGCCGCTCCGTCAAAATCGCCGCCGCTTTTTCCTCGTCTTCGTGCACGAGCGGCAAAAGCGTTTCCGCAAAACGCGACAGGTTCCAGAGGGCGATACGCGGCTGGTTGGCAAATGCATACCGTCCGCCGCGATCAATCGAGCTAAAGGTACGTCCGGGATGATAGGTATCGAGAAAAGCGCAGGGGCCGTAGTCGATGGTTTCGCCGGATATCGACATGTTGTCGGTATTCATGACGCCGTGCACGAACCCAATCGAAAGCCACTTGGAAATGAGCTTGATTTGGGCGGTCATGACGGCATCGAGCAGCCCCAAGGCTGGTCCGTCGGGCGTGGTGATGTCCGGATAATGGCGACGAAGAGCATATTCCGTCAAAATCTTCAATGCTTCGAGATCGCGACGCGCCGCAAAATATGCAAATGTGCCAATACGCATGTGGCTCGCCGCAACCCGCGTCAAAATCGCCCCCGGAAGTAGTTTTTCCCGAACAACGACTTCCCCCGTGGATACGGCGGCAAGCGCGCGCGTCGTCGGTACACCAAGAGCCGCCATCGCTTCGCTCACCACATATTCACGAAGCACTGGACCAAGTGCCGCCCGGCCGTCGCCACCGCGTGAAAAAGGCGTCGGGCCGGACCCCTTGAGTTGCATGTCGTAGCGCTTGTCTCCGATTCCCACAACTTCGCCCAGCAAGATGGCTCGGCCGTCGCCCAGCTGCGGAACGAATCCGCCGAATTGGTGCCCGGCATACGCCAATGCAATGGGCTCAGACCTATCCGCAATTCGATTTCCCGCGAGCATTTCCAGGCCCTCGGGAGAATCGAGTTCGTCCCGACCAATGCCCATACGATCGGCCAGCGGGCCATTGATCGCCAAGCGCTGGGGGTTTTTGACGGGGGTTGGGCGAACCCGAGCAAAAAAACGGTCGGGGAGACGAGCGTAGGAGTTGTCAAAAGCGATGGACATGATGAGGTCGGTGATGAGTGCGAGATGGAGGAACGAAAAAACCTCCCGGAATGAAGCAGGTTCTGAACCAACCGCAAGGCGGAAACGCAAAAAAGACTGCGCCATCATCGGCAATATTTGACAAGCGGACGTCGATTGGATACACGCTCGACACTGCCATGACGGATTTTGCAACGCTGACCGCAATTCATCCCTTGTCCGCAGGAAAATTCAGCATTGAAGTGCCCGACGGCTGGCAACAAGGTCGCGGGGCATATGGTGGATACGGACTCGCGTGCCTCGTGCGGGCCGTGGAATCGGTCGAATCGAATGACGAACGGCCCTTGCGCAACCTCAATGCTGAATTATGCGCCCCGCTTTTGCCTGGGGCAGCGGAAATTCAGGTCGAGGTATTGCGGCGCGGTGCAGGAATGACGACAGTCGCGGCGCGAACGATTCAAAAAGATGGCGTCGTGGCGCATGCAACGGCGCTTTTGGGTAAAGTTCGCGAGGGCGGAGCCTACGATGGTTTGGCGAAACCAAACATGGCTGAAGAGGGGATGCTCCTTGGGAATTTCGGACCGCGGCCAGCTTTTACCAAATTCTTCGAATATCGAAATATCGGTCCCCTGCCCTACACCGGAAGCAAGGTCGCGCAGGTAGATACGTGGGTGCGTATGCTCGTGCCGGGAAAAACGTTCGACACTGCGCATGTCGTGGGACTGGCCGATGCGACGTGGCCGGCGATGTTGCCGACGTTGACGGAATTTCAAGGGATGAGCACGATATCGTTCACGCTGCAAACGTTTGGACCTTGGAACGGGTTACGTACGGACGCACCAATCTATCATCGAGCGCGGGTGCTTTGGGCGCGCGACGGGCATGCGGCGGAAATGCGGGAGATCTGGACGCCCGACGGGCGCCTATTGGCGATCAATCACCAGACGTTTGCGACGACGCGGTAGCGGTCAATCAATCGAATCCACCGCCAGCATCGCCCACTCGCCAAGCCCGAAATCCCCGAATCGATGCGTAAAGTATGCCTCGGGTATGGGAT
>DAOMZH010000711.1:0-6038 GCA_035437985.1 Polyangium sp. (in: bacteria)
CTATCCAGTCACGGCGTATCAAATGGTGCCCTTCAATGGCGGCACCGCTGCTGTCACTTCCGCAACGCTGCTTCTGCCGACAAGTGCTTGGGGCACCAACTACATTGCGATCAATGCGTACAAGCAGGTGCCCGAAACCGATCCGAACAATCCGTTCAACGGCAATCCGTCGCTTGCTGTAGTTGCAAAAGAAGATGCCACCAAGGTGACGTTGCTGCCGAACGTGAACATCGTCGGCGGACCCAACGTTGCAGCAGCGACGGCCAACACGCAAGTGACCTACACGCTCAATGCTGGGCAGTTTTTGCAAATCACCCAACCCATGGAACTCACGGGCAGCCCCCTCAATGCGGACAAACCCGTTGGAGTGTTTGGCGCGTCAACCTGTATGCGCGTGCCGACGACCCAGTCCGATTGTGACTCGGGTCAACAGCAGTTGCCTCCGATCGGTGCATTGGGTAGCGAGTACGTTGCGGTTCGTCACAAGAGCCGGAACACGACCATGGAGGAGCCTGGACGATGGCGTTTGGTGGGCGTCGTGAAAGACACGATGTTGACATGGTTGCCTGCGAAGCCGCCGGATGCACCGACGAGCATCAACCTTGGCGAAGTAATCGAGTTCCAAGATCCGGGGCCGTACGTCGTGACGTCCCAAGATGCGGACCACCCGTTCTACCTCGGTGCCTACATGACGGGTGGTGCACCTTTTGCCAACGTGGGTGATCCCGAGTGGCACAACGTCGTTCCACCTCAACAGTACCTGCGAAGATACGTATTGTTTACGGATCCAACGTATCCGGAGACGAGTCTCGTGGTGACGCGTGTACGTTCGAAAACGACCAAAGACTTCGTGCCAGTCACCCTCAAGTGCCGCGGTGAACTGACAGGTTGGGTACCCTTGGGTGACGACTACGAGTGGACCCGTGTGGACCTTGTAACGGGCAACTTCGTGAGCGTTGACGGTTGTACGAATGGTCCGCAAGAGATGACGAGCACTGCGCCGTTTGGAGTGACCGTCTGGGGTTGGGGTACCACGCAGCAGACGCTTCGCGTCTCGTACGCTTACCCAGCAGGTGCTGGCTTCAAGCCGATCAACGAGATCTTCGTTCCTCCGACCCCGAACTAAAGTGAAATCTGCGTGTGCGCTGCGGGCTTGCCTACAGCGCACGCGCGAGGAATTCGCGTTTTACCTCGCTCTGGTGCTAGAGGATAGTCAACGTGATGCTTCGACGAACTCCGTACCTGTCACCTTGCGTCAGGCGCACTGCCAAGCGGTCCTTGGCAAGTGCCGCCTTGGGTTTGTCTCTGCTGGTGCCGGCCGCGGTGCATGCACAGACGAAAACATTTGCCGTCGATCGGCTGATGATTGCGGGTGGTCCCGTCGATGGTGTGGCGATTTGGCGCCCCGATGTTGGGGTGTCGCGCATCTACGGGCAGCTCGGGTTTGGCTACGCGAACAACGTGTTCCGTGCTGACAACCATGTCGATGATCTGACCAAGGCCGACACACTCGATGGTCCGCCGATCGAACACCAGCTCACGACGTACCTCACGGTTGGCGCAGACATTCTCGAACGGGCGAGTGTGCAGGTGACGTTCCCACTCGTCGCTTATCAGTCGGGATATTCCACTGGCAACAACGACGTGCAGTTGCTCCAGTATGTCAACATGGGAACGGTTGCAGCCGGAGACCTGCGCCTCGACGGTCGAGTGCTCTTGTTTCGGACGGAGTCGAAATCGTTCAAACTTGCGGCAAGAGGCGCGGTTTTTCTTCCGACGGGAGACGAATTCTCGTTCGCTGGCGATACGGCTGCGGGAGGCAACCTTGGACTTGCGGCCGAGTACGCATCAAGCAAGTTTTTCGTGACCGCCAACGTTGGTTTTACGTTTCGTCCGCGAGCTCAACTGCATGAGTTTGTCACGGGACGCGAGTTGACGTACGGCGTTGGAGTGTATGTGCCTCTGCTGGAGCAGCGATTGCGTCTTGGGGCCGAGCTTTTCGGCTCGAATGGCATGTTGCCCGAGACGCTCAAGGACCTAGACACAAAGCCGCTCGAGTGGTCCGTTGGGGGTAGGTACAGCTTCGATCAGAAGAAACGCATCTACGCAGGTTTGTCCGGTGGATCGCGCATCACCGGTGGCTACGCTCCTGATTTTCGCATTGTGGCGGTCTTTGGCGGAGCGTTCCCACTCAAGGATACCGACGTTGGTTCGGGCGCTGCGACGTATGTGCTGAAGGAAGATCAGGACACGGACAAAGATGGGTTTCCGGACTACATCGATATGTGTGTTCTCGATCCTGAGGACAAGGCGCAGCCCAATCCAGACGACGGTTGTCCGACGATGGCGGATACGGACAACGATGGGATTCCCGATGGTGGTGACAAGTGCGTCAACGTCGCCGAGGACAAAGACAACATCGACGATCGCGACGGATGCCCTGAAGAGGATGCTGATCAAGACGGGATTCCGGACACCGAGGATATGTGTCCGAAAGAGCCTGGCGAGAAGAACGAGGAAGATCCATCGAAGCACGGATGCCCGCAATACGTTCGGCGCATCAGCGGTTCGAGCGAGATTGAAATCACGAAGCAGGTCGACTTCGAGTTTGACAAGGCAATCATCGTTCCGAAGAGCTACCCGATCCTCGACGAAGTCGTGAAGCTGCTGAAGGCAAACCCGGAGATTAAGTTGCTCAGCGTCGAGGGGCACACGGACAACGTCGGCATTGCCGAGTACAACGAGCGTTTGTCGGCGTCGCGTGCCGAGGCGGTCGTGCAGTATTTGGTGGGCCATGGGATCGCGTCGAAGCGCCTTGTTTCCAAGGGTTGGGGCACACGTAAGCCCAAGGCAACAAACGACACGGATGAGGGGCGAGCCAAGAATCGCCGGGTCGAGTTCCACATCGTCACGCAGGCGATTGAGGGGCGATGAGCGCGTGGGCGAGTCGCACGCATGTCGGTGCACTCGCCATGGTTCTCGTTGCAGGGCTGACGTCATCCGCCAATCTGCGGGCCGACGAACTGCAGATCATTGGTGTCGATCGTGATGACGATGATGTGAACGGTCGTGCAGACTCCACACAGGAGTTCGTGGGTCCGACGAACGACCTCGTGGAGCTTCCCCTACCTGCTGGTCGAGAACGCAAGGTCGTTGTTCAAGGTGATGCGGTTCGTGTGCTCGTGGACGGCAAGCCCATGGTTGGAGCGCAGGTGCCCATGGGGACACGTCGTGTATCCGTCCAAGGGGTTCGTCCGGGCCGTGCAGTGGTTGACCTCTACGGAAAGACGCATCGGTTCGCGGCTGTTGGCGTACGACCGGTAGATGGCAAAGGGAATTTGGTAGATCCGGCGAGTTCACATGCGTCGTTTACGAGGAGACCTCCAGAACGGCTCGAAGGTAACCCATATGGAGAAACGGACGATCTTGATGCGCTGAGGTTTGTCCTCGTTGCACATCCCGAGGATTTGCTTGCCCGTGTTCGGTTGGAGGCGCGAGATCCAGGCGGGCAGATTGTCGATGTTCTCGATTCTGTTTTTTTGGGTTCAGTTGCGTGTCCGGGTGAGACCGACCCATCGTTGGCTTGTGGGTCCACGGCGCCAATTCGTGTTGTTTCGGACGAAATTGATCGGAATCACCCAACGTCGGTGAATCGTTCGCTTCGAGCAGTTCTTGGGGGGGAGGTACGGGTTCTTGTTCCCGCAACGGGTCGAAAGCTTGGGGCTGTGCGTGTAGGTGGGCCGCGCCAAACGATTCTGGGGCCGCTGGTACGTTATCGGGGGCGGCTAAGGGTTTTTCTTGTGCGTCTACAGCGTGGTGGTCCGCCGCCGATTGGATCGGATGACCAGGGAGCTTTGGCGTTAGTTCGTTCGGATGTTACGCAAGCTGGTGCGCTTTGGGCGGCTTGCGGCATCAGTTTTGGACCGCCTTCGGAACTCGAAGTGGCGATTGTCGACCCTCCCCAGGGGCATCTTGTCGCGTTTGGATGCGATCAAAGCCTACCGTCGACTGCTCATGGAAAAGTGCGGGTGCGGGTCGACGGACGGGAGATTTCGGCACCGATTGAATTGGGAGCGACTCCTCGAGGTGCGGCGCGGTCCCTTGCAACGGCCTTAGCGAAAGCAGGCTTTGCTGCAACCGTATCCGACAATCCAGTGATTGGACCAACCATGCAGGGCACTTCTGACCTACTTGTAAGGCGTGCCGATGGTGCTCTGGCGCTTGTTGAAGGTCCAAAGTCGGGTCCTATCGTGTCTGACAATCAGCTGTCCGTCTGTATTGGTCGAGTCAACCTCGAGGACGGTTTGCAGCATTTTGGCGACGTGGATGCAATTGCGGGCACTCTCGAGGAGCGTGCTCTCATCAAAGCCTTTGATGATGGGGATCCATCGACGATTGAAGTGTTTGTTGTGCCAAGCTTTGCAAGTGGAGGTCGTATTGGTGAAAGTTTTATTGGTGCCGATGGTGGCGCATTGCGAAATGTCGTTATCGAAGATCGCGCCGCTTTGCGTGCCGATCGTGCGAGCTTCACACTAGCGCACGAGCTTGGGCATGTACTTCTCGACGAACCTGGTCATCCGGACGACTTCGGTATCGACGCCCCATCTCGGTTGATGGATGCCGATGCAGCTAATGGAACAGCCTTCGGACCTCGAAGGCTCCTCATCGAAGAGTGCGTCCGTGTCCTTCGTCAAAGCGGCCCGACAGCTCCGATGCCTCTCTTACGCCCATGGCCGTTGTCGACGATTGGCACCGAACACTAATGTCGAGTCGACGCCACCGACGCTACATCGGTATCGGTTTTCGAGGCACCGTATTTATCAATTACTGAATATCGATCCTGGCAACCTTGGCGTTATGCAATACCCGCATCGCATATGTGCCTGCGGGAAATATCGCATTCCGGTCTCCGGCACGCCACATCGACAATGCCCGGCGATATGCGGCCCTAAATTCACGCAATTCTTGTTTGGCTTGGACGAATGCCGCGGGATTTTCTGATCCAACCGCGAATGTGGGATTACGTTGGTGTTTTGGTTCAGGCGTCGTAATTCGACTCTCTGGTCGAACCTTCAAGACGCGTTTGACGCCGAGAACGCGATGTCTCGGAATGAATTGGTGTGCGGCATTTTCGAGTTTGTCGAGTTCCCGAGTAATGTCTTGTCGAAAGGTCGCAGCTTCGGTCGAGGGGACACATGGCGGGAGGGATACTTCTAGGCTGGGGTTCGGATCCCATTGGGGATTTTTGGGGTCGAATCCGCGCCGCGGTCGTTGTGCCTCGAGCACTTTTTGGCCAAGATCGTTTGGGCTTGTTTTTATGCCCGGCCACTCTTCTGCAGTCCATACGAGTCCGCTTGCTACTGGATTAGCCAAAACGTAGGCAATTTTTTCGACGATCGCTTGGCGTGTGCATAGGTCAACAACACTTGTCTGAGACCGATCCCATACAGCTCCTTCCCATTTTCGAATTATTTTCACGCCAATAGCCAGCTGTCGGTGAAACATTTCGAGAAATCGAGGCAGTTTACCAAGCGGATCGGTGACGACGTAATGAAGGTGAGTCGTCATGGTGCCAATGGCATGAAGCAAAATGCCGTATTTGCGAGCAGCAACGATGAACGAATACAAAACGAGGGCGTTCAGTTCTGGGTCCGGTCGCAATAGGCAATGTCGGCGTTCAATACGTCGCGTAACGAAGTAGGTTTTTCCCGGATGAATGGCGCGTGCATAGCTCATGCGGGGAGTCCATAATCAAGATCGATGCCAACCACGATTTGCTTCAAACAGAGCGTTCTGTCGACATCCAAGGGTGGCGGCGCCATGGCGGCCGCCTGGCGGCCGCCAGCAAGTAAAAATGCAACTCACACCAAATTTCTAGTTTGGTCGGGCGACTCGATTACCTGCGCCAGGTGCATTACGACTGGGTGAGTTCAAAACCTCGTGTCGCTGTACCCAAAGCAACTCGCCCGGGCTCACCGCTCTTGAGCACAACCGACGTCTGCCATGATTCGCGTCGTCTTCGACCACGGAACGACTCC
>DAOMZH010000712.1:0-6026 GCA_035437985.1 Polyangium sp. (in: bacteria)
CAGCCTTATCCGCAACAGCCGCAGCCTTATCCGCAACAGCCGCAACAACCGCAGCAGCCTCAGCAGCCCAGCAATCCTTTCCCAGGCTTTCCCACACTGCCAGGTTTGCTCGCGCCAGGCGGCACATCCTTGATCGATCCGATCAATACGATGGATATCAATTGGCTCCGCAATCAAGCCGGCGCGGTCATGGGCGAACTCATCGTGGCTCTGCCCGCGGACAAACAGGCCGTCGTTCGAGACATTCCGTTCGTTGCGGATCCGACGCCCAACGAAGTGAATGCGTTCGCCGCCTGTGATGATCAGGGTTTGCCGCTGATGGCGATCAGCGATGGTTTGCTGCAAGTCGAAGCGTACATCTCGCAATTCAAAGCCAACGACGAAGTCTTCGGCACGCGCAAGCTCGACGAGTACCTCAAGCTCCTCGCCCAAAAGGGGGGTTTTGCACATCCGCCCATGGGATTCGTCGATCCTGTTCAAGCCATCGATGGACGCAAGGTCGCTCGCCAGCACCAACTCTTCGACGAACAGGTCGGGTTTGTCCTGGGCCATGAACTCGGGCACCACCATCTCGGGCACCTTGGATGCACGGCGAATCGCGGGGGCAGTCGAGGGGTGAATCCGGCAGATCTGGGGCGACTTCTTTCGCGAGCGTTGCCGCTCTTCAACCAGCCCAACGAACTAGCGGCCGATGTTGCGGGCACGAAGAACGTTCTCGCCGCGGGAGCCCGTCGTCAGAACGCGTATCGATTGACCGAGAACGGTGGCCTTTTGACGATGCAGTTTTTCGCGAACCTCGATCAACTCACGCCGGCGACGATTGTCTTCGGTTTCGAGCGCTCGCATCCCCATCCGCTCATTCGCATCCCCGTCGTGCAACAAACTGCAGCGGCTTGGCGCCTCACCGGAGGCATGTGGTGACTCTGAGCGTGCTGACAGACTGCTGCGCGAACCGGCGCGTCGGTCAACACGCTCTCAGCTCGCGTTTTTTTCTTTCAGCTTGATCGCTTCCGCGACCGCTGCGCGCGGGGACACGACACCCCAACCTTGTCGTTCGAGCGCGATGCCATGAACGCCTCGCGCTGTCGTCATCAAGATTCTCCGACACTGATGCGGCTTCAGATTCGGGTTTGCCTCGAGCATCTGCGCCACCACGCTGCTCACGATCGGCGCCGCGAAGCTCGTTCCATCCACGCTCTTGTAATGATCCGAGATCACCTTCTGTCCATGGAGTTTGCCCCCGACCAGCTGTCGAATCAGGTACGGCTCGCGTTTGGCAATTGCATCGAGATCCGGATCGATCCCTTCGTTCTCGCCAAGCACGCGCGATAGTTCATCGTCGGACGTTTGATCGAGCAGGTTGAGCATCCGCGCTTGTGCTGCTGTGGGTGTGTCCGGAAGAATCGGTGCGGCCACGTGAATAGCTGGAGCGATGATTTCAGGCTTCTGCAAACCATCGATCGTGAGTCCATACGACGAGTGGTAGTGGCCTGATTGTTTGCCCGTGCCGCCGTCGTCAAGGCCGCCTACGGCAATGACACTGGGCGCGCTTGCTGGCGGCAGCACATGGTGCGCGACGAGATGCCCATCGTTACCTGCTGCCGCAACGACCACGATGCCTTGGCGTGATGCTTCATCTGCAGCCCGCGACAAAGGGTCGGTCAGGAAAGACTCCTCGTAGTCTCCTCCGCACGAGATGTTGAGCACGTTGATCCCGTACTCCTGGCGATGTTCGAGCACCCACTCGATGCCGCGTCGAATGTCATCGTGGCGGATGCGATGCGCATAGCCGACCTTGATGAGCACGATCTTCGCTTGCCACGCCAAACCTCGAAAAATTCCCCCGGAAAGTGACCCACTTCCTGCAGCAACGACGCTGGTCATCATGCCGTGCCAAGACGAGGCATCGGAACGCTTCAGGTCGTCATGGGTCGCGGAGGGGTTGAAGAGATCGCAGTACGCGACGATGCGATCGTTTGGGGCCGTAAGATCTGGATGCGCATAAAACCCCGAATCGAGAAACGCGATCGTCACGCCTTGTCCGGAAAAACGGGCATCGGCTTCGAGGCGATCGGCAATGGGTAAAATACGCGCACGACGTGCGGAGCCTGAAGTTGCTGAACGGGCCATCGGGTGATGGAACCTAGTCGATTCGTTGGAGATGCAAGGAAATCAATCGGGGTCGATCTTCAAGCCACACTCGGTGCAGAAGAAGTTGCCCACATAAAGCTCGTGATTGCAGCGTCGACAACGCGCCGCCATCACGTCGTCGATCGACGGAGGAGCGTCGTCGTCGCCGACATCGAGCAATGACGCATCTTCCTCGACCACATCGACGTGCTCGATCGCGACGTCGTGGTTCAAGAGCTGCTGACGCTTGCGCATGTCGACGGGAACCGTGTCGCCGAGCCAGGCATCGGTTTCGCCATCGATGTCTTCGTCGTCATCCGCGCTGCCCGTGATCTCTACGATCGGCTTGGGAGCGGGCGGAGTGCCGTCGTCGTCGAACTCGTGTTCGGGAGGCAGCGGCTGCGACAAAACAGCTTCTTCGACATCGATATCCGCGTCGGCGATCGACACATCCGGCGCGTTCGGATCAAAGGTTTCAGCACGCACGAGCAACGCCGAAATGTTGTCGGTGCCGCCTGCTTCGTTCGCCATCGCGATCAGCAACTCACAAGCTTCGTCGAGGTCGTTTGTCAAAGAAAACACCTCGAGGATCTGATCGTTGTTGATCATCCCCGTGAGTCCGTCGGAGCAGAGCAAGAAGATGTCTTCAGGCTCGACATGCACGGATTGAATGTCGACCTTGACGGCGTCTTTCATGCCCAGCGCGCGGGTGATCACGTTCTTCGGCAAACGCGCGAGTTCTTCTTGCGTGAGGTCGGGCTTGAGCGCGAGAGCGTCGTTGATGAGCGAATGGTCGCGGGTGATCTGTTCGATGTTTCCGTCACGCAGGCGGTAGCAACGACTGTCGCCAACGTGCGCAACGTGCAGATCCGAGCCGTCGAAATGGATCGCGACGATCGTGGATCCCATCCCGCGATTTTCTTTTCGCGTCGAAGAAACTTCGTAGACGTCGCGATTCGCTTTGCGCACGCCTTGCACCAAACGTGCTGCGCCGCGCGGCAAATTCGCTTCATCCGCAGGGATGGGCGAAGGCAGAGGGCCCGACTCCGTGGAGTCGAAAAATGTCTGCATCGAGGATGCAGCGAGAGCGCTCGCAACGTGGCCCGTGGAATGGCCACCCATGCCGTCAGCGACCAAAAACAGGCCAACTTTCGGCGCTACGAGCACATTGTCTTCATTGTGCCGACGCTGGCGACCTACATCGGTCAATCCTGCAGCTTCGATGCGGATCGCGCGGCCCGGCTGGGTCTTCGACATGCGGCCGAGGATCATAACGGGACGTTCTAGGTCCACTGCAAGTGCATCGTTTGATGGGAACGCAGGAACATGATCCCCTACGTTTTCGATCTTGCTTGTTTAGAATTCAATCAAGCGCGATTGTGTTTTTGGATTCAATTTCTGTTACCACTATCCAAACGCTCATCCCTTACTTGCGTGTTTTGCACTTTGCCCCAAGCGGCTCACCGTTCTACAGCCTCACGTGATGCTCGCTGCACTTCGCTGTTCCTGTTCCGTGCTCGTTGCCGCGGCGCTTTTGGCTTGGGCGCCTGGCGCCTATGCCGATGCTCCCGAATCCGAAGAGGGCCCAGAGGAGGTCGTCCAACCGCCTCCAGAGCCCGGCGAGGGCCTGCCCCGCTCGATGGCCCCGGATTTGCGCCGAGGCGCGCTTCTCGTGTCGTTTGGCACGGGTCTTTTTGCCCCGGCTTACGACACCCTCCCGACCCTCGATTTGCCCACCGCCTTTTCGCCAGGAGTGGCCTTTCGCGGCGCTTTGGGGTTTGGCTTGAGCCGGCACGTGTCGATGGAAGTGGCCGGTTCCTATGGCTTTCTCGACCCCGGAGAATCATGCACGACGTGCAGCGGCTCCTCGCTGAACCTCGGCGTCGCCCTCACGTACCACCTCACCCAAGGCATCGCTTTCGACCCTTGGGCCAGTTTTGGGGTAAACTACCGAACCATGGATCTTCACATTCCTGGGGGCAGGGCAGCTGACGGTTCAGGCTCTTATTCGGGCTGGGATTTCGCCAGAATTGCCCTGGGTGGCACCTATTATCCCGTCTCTTTCTTTGGTTTCGGTCCCTACCTCGAAGCCTCGTTTGGCGGCTTTCGCCTTGGCCCCGACGGACGTACGGAGTCTGGCGTTTACTCGTTCATCGACTTCGGCGTCCGCGTCACCTTCGATCCTCTGCGTCCAGGTAAGCTTCCCCCCAAGACGGTTGCGATTTCGTACTGACCCCGAACGATTTTTCTGGATCGTTCATTTTTTACGCAACTCGCGACCTGTTCGTGACGATGGACCTATGTGGAACGACAAACCTCCTACACATCGGCAACATCTTCCCTCGACAACCTGACCCTGGACCTCGACGGCCCGCGTGATTTCACCGTGGGCGTCGTATGGATTCACTTCGAAAATCCCCACGAAACTCACACGATTCGCCTCGAACCCGGAGAACGCGTCGTCGTTGGTTCGAGTGTGCATGTCGACGTGCGTCTCGCTGATCGCACCGTGAGTGCTCGGCATGCCGCCATCGTGCATTGCGGTGATGCCATCGAAGTCGTCGACTTCGGATCACGCAACGGAGTGTGCGCGGCTGGTGCACGTGTTGAACGCGCTTGCTTGCGTTGGGGAGGTACCGTCGAGCTCGGACGAACCTCCGTACATGTCGAAGTTCCCCGGGCTACGCGCGAGGGAATGGTGTCGGCGTTGCTTCCGGGACTCGTGGGTACGAGTGATCCCATGCGTCGTCTTGCCGCCGCGGTGCGTCGCTTTGCGCCCATGAAGTTGCCCGCGATGATTCGCGGTGAATCGGGTACGGGCAAAGAGCTCGTCGCGCGGGCGCTGCACATGGAGAGTCGACGTTCGCAAGCGCCGTTTGTCGCGCTAAACGCCGCCACAATCTCCCGAGATTTGGCCGAATCGGAGCTTTTCGGGCACGTCAAAGGTGCCTTCACCGGAGCGCATCGCGATCGCCGCGGAGCGTTTCGAAGTGCGCACAAGGGAACTTTGTTTCTCGACGAGATCGGAGCGTTGCCGCTCGACGTCCAAGCGAAGTTGTTGCGGGTCGTCGAAGAGGGCGTGGTGATTCCTTTGGGATCGGAAGAACCAACATCGGTCGATGTGCGTCTCGTCGTCGCGACATGCGAGCCGCTCGAGCAGATGATCAAGACGCATCGATTTCGCGGCGACCTCTACGAACGTTTGGCTGTGTGCTCCGTGCACGTGCCTCCCTTGCGCGAACGCTCGCTCGACATCGAACTCTTGTGCACCCACTTGCTTCGAACCTCGGGCCTCGAAGAACACATCGTGTCTGCAGCGGCGCTCGCGGAACTGCGCACCTATCGCTGGCCCGGCAATGTGCGCGAATTGCGCAACGTCATCGTGCAAGCCGCGATGCTTGCGCCGGGCAAGATCGTTGATTTGGGTCACGTCATGCGGGTGATCGCGGAACGCACGGGCACGGTGGGCACGCGTATTGGCCAGGACGAACTACGCAAAATGTTCGAGGATTCTGGGCAAAATGTGAGTGAGACGGCGCGTCGCGCTGGAATCCCGCGGTCGACGATGCGCGACTTGCTACGCACGGCAGGGTTGCGGACGCCTTAGATCGGGGGAGGCGCGTCGAGATGGTTTGTTAGAACGAACCGACGACGCCCACGCCTTGGTACGTCGAGGTGACGGTGGGCGTGACGGCAAGGATGCGCGGCTGAATCGCTTTGGTGGGCATTGTCGCGGCTGCCTTGGGTTTGGCGCTGTACCAGTCGAGGTACACATAAACGGCAGTGCCCACGGCTCCGAGGCCAAACAGCGACCAACCTACGGCAGTCACTGCAGTGTTCTTGTTGTAGTCGGACAGGTCTTTCATCAGCATGTTTCCTTCCACGCTCAGTTCGGC
>DAOMZH010000713.1:0-5976 GCA_035437985.1 Polyangium sp. (in: bacteria)
GTAAATAGTTTGTCGGCCCCCAAGAGTCGCCAGGCCAATGACGAAACGCACGTAACGCGCGGCAAAGCAATCTTCGAGTCGGCCGAAGCAGGCTGCTCGTCCTGCCATTTGGGTGATGCGACGACGGATGGAGCACGCCATGATGTAAAAAGTGCCCAAGAATTCGAGGTGGATCACCAATTCGAAACGCCTTCGCTCCGTTTCATTGCCCGTTCGGCGCCGTATTTTCACGATGGGCGCTACGGAACGCTGCTCGATATGGTCCAAGGTTGTGACGGGAAAATGGGCACGACGAAACATTTGCCGGAAACGGACAAAGCATCGCTCGTCGCGTACCTCGAAACGTTGTAATCCCAAGAGCGTGTCTATCAGCATTTCGCTGGGGTTTCACCCCAGACCCGAGCAGGGTCTGTCCGCCCCTGCACCCGGACCAGCTAGCGCTGGACCAGTGTTGGTTTGCCCGCTTCGCGTTCAAACCAAGCAAATGTCTTTGATTTACTGATAGATACCCTCTAGAATTTCTCGTGGGGATCCACTCCATCCGCCTGCATCTGCGCCGAATTGGCCTTGTCCGCGACCGTGCCTTTCGGATGCGCATACCAACCTTTGCCATCTTCTGCTGCTGGATTGTCACGAACTTTGAGAATCGTGAACATTCCGCCCATGTCAATCGACGAAAATGGCCCCGGTCCTCCCATCATGGGAATCGAGTTTTTCGGTGACGGCATTTTCATTTCGGCCATGTCGCCCATCCCGGTTTGTCCCATCGTCATATACCCGGGAACCAATTGTTGCACCCGGGCGTCGATTTTCGCGGCATCGGCGCCCACGATGACTCCCATGCCGTGACCCATTTGATTCATGATGTGATGGGTCATGTGACAATGCATCGCCCAATCGCCAGATTCCGTTGGGACAAACTCGATCACCCGCACGCTGCCCGTCGGTACGAGCACCGTCGTTTCAGGATGACGGGCCGAAAGCGGGATTTCTCCACCGTCGGTGCCAACGACCTCGAATGCGAGTCCGTGCAAATGAATCGGGTGATGATCCATGGCTGAAAGATTTCCCAAGCGGATTCGTACCCTTTCGCCTTTCCCCACCACCAAAGGCTCCGTGCCTGGAAATGCCTTGGCATTGAAGGTGAGCACATTGAAATCCTTCATTTCATTGGGATCTGGACGACGAATCCCTGCGCGAATCGCCCATTCGTGCGTAATGAGCGCAAAATCTCGATCCACACGCGGACCCTTTGGATTTTTGGGATGGACGACGATCATGCCCACCATTCCAAGCGCCATCTGGGTCATCTCGTCATAATGCGGATGGTACATGAAAGTCCCAGGTTTTGAAAATGTGAATTCGTAAACGTGGGTTTCTTTGGGCATGATCGGCCGCTGGGTCAACCCCGAAACACCATCCATTCCGTTGGGCAGAATGACCCCGTGCCAGTGCACTGTGGTTGGTTCGGGCAAACGGTTTGTTACGTAAAACCGAACGCGATCCCCTTCGACCACTTCAATCGTGGGACCATGTACCCGACCGTTGTAGCCCCAGCAAGAGCCTTCGAGTCCTGGAGCAAACGTGTGTTCGACAGGCATCGCCACGAGGTGCCCAATCTTGACGCCGCCTTTTTCTTTGAGAGGCAACGTCATTCCGTTTGGCGTGACAACCGGAACTTGACCTCCGGGAAATGGTCCGGGTTTGGCCGATGCGGGTCGTCCAACTTGCGCCACTGCTCCTGTCGCCACGAGTGTCGCTGGAATGGCAGCTCCGAGTTTTACGAAATCACGACGATCCATGGTCTTACTCCTCAATGCCCCGCGCCAGAACCCGTATCCATGCTCGCAGCCGACGTTTGTCCCGTATTCACCGACGCCATTGCTTGGGGCCTTCGCCCGCCGGCGAGGACTTGATCGAGCGCAGCACGTGCCTTCCAATAATCGAGCAATGTTTCCGTGTAGGCAATGCCTGCTTCGGTGACTTTACGTTGGACGTCCAAGAGTTGAAAAACGGATACGTGCATGGCGTTGTATTGCAAAAGCGTTTCGGCCAAAGCTTGTTCTCGCGCCGGAATCAATGCTCGCCGAAAATGTTGGGCTCGTTTTCCTGCCGATTCGACACGATTTTGAGCCATTCGCGTACTCGCGCGCACGGCGACGGCCGTGGCCACATAACGCTCACGCAGGGAACCGAGTTCGCTCTTGGCGCTCAATATACGCCCTTGCGCCCGATCGAAGATAGGAAGTGCCACGGTAAAATGGCCACCTAGTTCCCACGAAATGCCATCTTGTTCCCCGTGAAACCCTCCCGATAAATGCGGCAGCGCTCCCTCGGTACGATGCAAACCCACTCGTTTGGCTACGGCCTCCATGCGTTTGGCCAATTCAATCAATTCCAAACTCGCCGCAATCGCCTTTTTCTCGTTGGATGCTGGATCGAACGCGGCGTCATCGGGATGAGGCAATGGAGCTGCAAGGGTCCAAGTGGTTTGTGTTCCAGACAAACCGGCCGCGACATTGAATCTTTCTCGCGCATCGAGCACCGCATTCTCGGCTTCGGCGACTTCGATCCGGGCAGCCTCGACGGCGGCGCGTTGCGTAGCAAAATCAATATCCGCCAAATTGCCCACGCGATGCAATTCCTCGGCTGCCGCGTAACTTGCTTGGAAAGCATCGAATGCGCGTTTACGCAAGTCTAGAATGGTTTGGCGTGCCTGAACGTCATAAAAAGCAAGGCGCGCTTGATATGCAGTTTCCAAAACATCGCGGGCGACGCGCACACGCGTGGCTTCGAACTCCGCGTCCGCAACGCCTTTACGTAGGGGAACGAGAATCAGTGCGGAGAGGTTATATTCGAAGCCCAGGTCGGCCTGGAGATCTTGAAATGGATCTTCCTGTTTTCGCAAGGAAACTTCGATTTCCGGGTTCGGTAATAAACTTGCTTGCAAGGCTTGTCCTCGTGCAATGCCCAATTCGTACATCGACGCGCGAAGATCGCGATTTTGAGCCAAGGCCAATTGTACGGCATTATCGACGGTCAATGGTTTGGCGAGAATTTTTGGCGTTTCTGCTCCGTCATCTTGCCAATTCTCTTCATTGGGCAACGCTACCGAACCCACACTCCGGACCGAATTTCCTGTTGCTCGGTGCTGGGCAGCCAAAAAAACGTTCACGTCTCGTACGTCGGCATTCACGGATGAGGATGCGCATCCGCCAAGCGCCATAACAAACGCAGAAACGATACCAAGAGCCGAAACAGAGGGAGGAGTCTTCATGGGTTTTGGTTAATCAATGGTGATGATGGTGGTGATGTTCGGACTCTGCGGGGGCGGGTGCATTTGCGTTCGGGGCTGTCAACACACAAGGACCGGATTCGGGACAAACCCGAGCCGCAAGTGGATCATTTGCAGCGAGTATGTTGGCAATGGGATAATGTGGAGCTTCGGGCGCAGCGGGATTGGCTGCAGAATCGACGCGGAACGCGGTTGGCGTCGAAGCACATCCACCAAGACAAACGAGGAGCGACAGGGGGAGCAGCATTCGAAAATCGGCCATGTTCAAACCTTCGACCATCGAGCTTCGTGTTCGATGCGGCGCAACGTTAGCATGGGTTTATGGATTTTCACGGCCCAAGCGGAGGTCGAAACGCGCTGCAGAAACGAAATCCTTGCGTTGGGCTGGAAATACCGTCATCTTGCGGCGTCGTGCAGGAAGGAGCGGTCATCGGTGATCGGTTCGAGGTCGGCCCACTCGCGGGAAAAGGCTCGATGGGAGCCGTCTTTCGCGCCTACGATCGAGCCGCAGGCAAACCTGTAGCCATCAAAGTGTTATCTCAACACGATGCCGATGCGGTGCGCCGTTTTGACCACGAAGCCCGCGTCCTTGCTGAATTGGCTCATCCCCACATCGTGCAACACGTCGCCCACGGCGCAATGGCCAATGGCACGCCGTACTTGGTGATGGAGTGGCTCGAGGGGCAAAGTTTGGCCGCAAGGTTGAAACAATCGCGTCTGATAGCCGCTGATGCGCTCGAATTGGCGCAACATATTGCATCGGCGCTCGCTGCGGCACATACGCGGGGCATCGTTCATCGCGACATCAAACCGAGCAATATTTTTTTGGTCAATGGTTCGGTACATGCGTCACGGGTTCTCGATTTTGGCGTGGCGCAAGTGGCCAATGCTGGACCACGACAAACTCGAACGGGCGGCGTCGTGGGCACGCCGGGTTATATGGCTCCCGAGCAAATCCAAGGTTCACGAGAGCGCGCGACACCACGCGTGGACATTTTTTCGTTGGGGGCATTGTTATTCGAATGTTTGACGGGGCGGCGCGCCTTCGAAGGCGATGATGTGATGGCCATTCTCGCGCGCGTATTGCGTGAGGAAGCTCCGCGCGTACGAAGCGTACTGCCGGACGTTCCGGAAGAACTCGATACACTCGTAGCCCAAATGCTTTCCCGGGTTCCCGAAGCGCGTCCCGCTAATGGCACACAGGTTCATCGAGCATTGCAACAAGTGGGGCGGCGCATTTCGACACACGTCCATGACGAACCTCGGGGATCACGTCTGCGTATTGAACTCGAAACGCGACTCTTGGGGATCATCCTCGCTGCGCCGATTGAGGAGGCAGCTGAACGGCAATCGGCGCCGACGTTGCGCACGAACGTTTCTCCCGCACAAGGAGAGAAATTGCAGCAACTGGCGATGCGTCATGGCGGCTTGGCAACCGAATTCGCTGGGGGCGGGTTGCTCGTACGCGTGCTCGGTACAGACGCGCTCGTTACGCGCGCAGCACGTTGTGCACTCGCCGTGGCCAAAGTATTGGAGGGTTTTCGAATTACGTTGGTCGTGGGGTGTGCCGACGATGGGCGAGATCTGCCCCATGCCGAACTCATTGGCCGAGCGATCCAATTGCTTCAATATTCCGATCGACACAAAGCCAGCCACGGCGTACGCCTCGATGCCACCACTGTCGCATTACTCGACGCACATTTTTCGATTATGGGCCCGAGCCATGCGCCGCGACTATGTCATGAGCAAAGCGATTTCGGAACGCCAAGGTTATTGTTCGACAAACCACCTCCATTTACCGGACGAAAGCGAGAAATCGATACCTTGGTCGATTTTTTGACCGAAGCCTTGGATGAAGGTGATGCGGCGACAGCTCTCGTCGTCGCTCATGCCGGAATGGGAAAATCGCGTCTTGGTCGGGAAGCATTGGTGGAGCTACGGCAACGCATTCCGCATTTGAGTGTCGCGATTGCGCGGGCCGTTCCGACCGAATTGCCGCATAGCTTGGTTCGGGATTTGGTACGGCACGTATTGCAGCTAGGACCAGAAGCGCCCCGAGATCGAATTCATGCGGCGCTGCAAAATACGCTCCCCGACGCTCGAACAGCAACCATCGACATGCTCACCCAGTTTTTCGCGGAACCGACGGAATCAAGCGAGGCGCTACCTTGGGCGCCCATGGAACATGCGCGGCAAGCGTGGCTCGAGTTGCTCGGCGCTTTGGCTCGTGGCCGCTCAATGCTTTTGGTGCTCGAGGATGCGCAATGGGCGGATGATGCCTCGATGGAGCTTTTGCAAGATGCTTTGGCGCAAGTGGATATGCATCCATTTGGTGTATTGGCATTGGCGCGTCCAGAAATACGAGAACGTGGTTTTGGATTGTTTCACCGACGGGACGTCCAAGAAATGCGGCTCGGACCATTGTCGCCCAAAATGAGCACGACATTCGTCAATACATTTCTCCCCGAAAACTCGAATCTCGGTGAAACCATCGTGCTGGCATCCGAGGGGCATCCGATGTTCCTGGAAGAACTCATTCGAACCTCGAATCCCGACACGACGCCCCAAATTTCCTGTGCCGTTCTACTCGCCGCCCATGGTCCGCAATTTGCGCGAATAGCGGAGGATGAATTGCAGGCATTACGCCTCGCAAGTCTGGTTGGGGTGACGTTTTGGATTGG
>DAOMZH010000714.1:0-5972 GCA_035437985.1 Polyangium sp. (in: bacteria)
CGCCGCAACGCTCGATCTGTATTTCCTCAACCTGCCCGAAGCGGGTGTGTCCTGGGACAACCAATACGCGACGATGCGGAGTCACGCGGTCATCAATGATCAGAGCCTCCGGTGCTTCTTCGACGACGCCATTCCTGCAAACGATTGCGTCGATAATTTCGTGACCAAACTTCTGCAAATCGGCGTTTTGTCACGCACGGCCACGCCCGAGGAAATCACGCGCCTCAAAACCTATACGGTGGCGGCGCTCGGACGCGAACCCGGAGGCGGACAAACGGGTGCAGCACGCTCGGCGACCATTGCCGAAATCAGTGCGGCCGCATGGATGACTTCTGGTGCCTTGTTTCGCTCGGAAATCGGCGAGCCCATTCCTGGAGATGCGACAGCCCGAAGGCAACTCACGAATGACGAATTGGCCCTGGCCATTGGTTCGGTCTTGAGCACCCATCGCCCAGGCTCGCTCATGTGGGCCGGTTTTCAGTACACGCCCCCGGCCCCGGATGATGCCGATCCGAACCTCGGATGGCTGCAACAAGTTCGCACGGCGGCGGATAACGGGACCATTCGCGATCCCGCGGTGATGCGTAGCTTGATTGCCACTTATGCCACGAACATCGATTTCGATCGCCGCGATATCTTGTTCGACAAAATGAACGATACCCGTGACGTGCCCGCCCGTGGCGAATACGTCCTGGCTCCGCGCATCCTTGGTTTTTTCCGAGAATGGCTCGATTACCAAGGCGCCCTCAGCTCCTTCAAGGATACCCCCGGAGGAACGAGCAAATACAAAACGACCTCGGGCCTCTATGATCGCACGGCCGGCGGGTACGAGAACCTGCAGACGCGGTATTACATGTACGAGACCACGCTCGTCGAGCAGCTCGACGATACCATTGCTCGTACGGTCGTGGAAAGTGCGACATCGGGCAATGACGTTTTTGCCGCGTTGTTTACGTCCCTGCAATGGCGTTTGCCCTCGGATCACGTCAACCTCAATGCGCAAACCTGCACGACAGATGCCGATTGCACGGATCCCAGTTACAAATCGTGTAATCAGGTCTTCAACGTTTGTGGCGATAGCGTATCGGGGAGCACGAGCCACCATGCCCGCGTGTACAATGTCGATGGCGTTCCGGATACGCAACCCGGACGTTGGGTGACGATGAATGCAGCGGAACGCAGCGGAGTGCTCACGCATCCGGCTTGGCTTGGGGCCCATGGCGCAAACTTCGAGGACGATGCGAGCCTGGTGCATCGAGGAAAATGGGTCAGGGAAAAACTATTTTGCCAAACCGTGCCTGGGCTGGAAAACGTCATGGTCCAAGCGAAACTCGGCGCCCATGGCCCTTCGGCTCGCGAGCGGGTCGACGCAGCCACGAGCATGGGCGCCAATGCGCAAACCTGCCAGGGTTGCCATAGCTTGATGAATCCGCTGGGGTACCCTTTCGAGATGTACGACCATGCAGGTTTTTTGCGCGAAACCGATCATGGGCATGCGCCGGATGGAACAACCACGATTACGAACGCCCCGGATCCCGAACTGAACCGGTCGTTCCAAAACGCCGTCGAGTTTTCCCAAGCAATCGCGGATTCGCCGCATGCGAAGCGCTGTTTCATTCGGCAAGCATTCCGGTACTTCACCGGACGTGACGAAACGATGCAAGACGCATGCACGCTCGCTGCAATGGAGAGCGCCCTCAGTTCAGGATCGTTTGTCGACATGCTGACCGTGCTCGTAGAGAGCGACACATTCCAATATCGGACCATCGAAGGAGGTACGCCATGAGTTCACTTTCTCGTCGAGCATTGTTGCGGGGTCTTGCAGGGAGTGCTGGTGGAGCGCTGCTTTTGCCCTTGATGTCCAAGCTGACCCACGCGGCACCGACCGCTACGCCGCGTTTCGTGTTCATCGTGGAAGGCAATTGTTACGAGCCAATCACGGTGCTGGATCCGCAAGCGATGGCGGAGATCAACAAGAGTGCGTCGACGCCCATTACGACCGACGATCGCTGGTGGTATTCGCAATATGGGCACAATACGCCGCTCGTCGTGTCTTCGACGCAATTTGCCAACACGAAAGCCTTGGGGGCGATCGAAGCGAATGGTTTAGCCGCGAAAACCGCCGTGCTCTTGGGCCTTTCTTCACGCATTACCGGTGGAGGACATAGCGCGTTTCATGGCGTGTTGTCCTCGACTCGCACCGTGGGAGGGCTCCCCAGCGGACCCACGATTGACGCAGCCCTTGCCGCAGTGCCCGCCGTTCGCGGTACGGCGCCTTATGATGCCGTGCGACTCGGGGCCAATTCGAATCTCGGTACCCGACTCAATTACGACACCTGCGCGTACGATCAAGACCGACCCGCGCCGCTCATCGTGGATCCCTACGCGGCATTCAGCACGCTGTTTGGACTCGTTGGTTCGGCGACGGAACAAGCAGCCTTTAATCAGCGCGGGAACCTCTTGGGGTTCGCCTTGGACGACGTAAAAGCCTCGCTCGCTGCATTCGGCGGAAACAGTGCCGAACGAGCGAAACTCGAGACGTATTTGGCATCGCTGGAAGAAGCCCAGCTAAGGCAGGCGCAACTGCTGTCCTTGCGCGACAAACTCATTCCGCTGGCTCCGGAGTCGCCGGCGACGAATCCTCTTTATGACCAAAACCAAGCAAACAACAACAACACGCTCAAACGCTTCGCGGGCCAGCTGCAGCTCGCTACCGCAGCATTACGCGGAGAGCTCACGCATGTTGCCGTCATTGGTTGCGGAACCGGCGGCAGTTTCGACATGACCTACCCCACCGCGAATCCCGGAGGGAATAGCAATATCACGCGCCATAACCTCCACCATGGTTCGGCATCCGATGCCTCCTACGTGCAGACGATCCATGACGTCACCAGGCAGCAAATCGAGGCGATTGTGCAACATATGGCCCTTCCGCTCCAAAACACGCCCGATCCAGAAGGCGGGTCGATGCTCGACAATACGGTAATCGTGTTTGTCGCGGACAATGGAGAGCAGCACCATGCAACGGGTTCGGAATTTCCCGTGGTGCTCATCGGAGGTGGCAACCTTGGGCTCGCGACAGGTGGTCGAACGATTGTGTATCCTGGAGTCGATACGGGCGGAAATGGGCACCGCCAAATATCGAATCTATGGGCGACACTCGGCAAGCTCGCTGGGGCAACGCCGATTCAAGTGGGCACGACGAAAGTCGACTTCGACTTGTTCGGTAAAGAAGGACCAGGACGTATCGCGCCAGGACCGCTCACCGAATTGACGATGTAGCGGTCGCCTACGCTGCTGCGAGGATCCGCACGTGGTTCCGGGGAATCTTGGGGCCATCGAGGCGGATCTTCGCCGCGGTTTTCGGTTGCGCGAGCAGCACATGACCGGTTAGGTTGCCTCCACGCAACCCAACTACGACATGCTCAACGACGGCATGCTCAACGACGGCATGGAGCGCGGCATCGTGTCGAGTGCCGTGGCTCGTTCTGGCACGTCGTCGGTTTGTGCCGATTCGAACCGGGTGGAATCGATGCGTTTCTGCCGCACTTGCGTTTGGCTGACGACGCACCGCTCATTTGTGCATCATTTGATGATGTTGACAAGTTGCGACGAATGATCGACGATTGAAGTCATGACGAAGCGGCAGCTGCCTGGCCAAACTCGCATGTCGTTGAGAGGCAAGACCTTAAAAGATTTTCCCGAGATCCTTTGCCAATGGCACCCCACGAAGAATGGAACGCTAAAAAAATATGAAATGCCGGCGGGGTCGGACACTCGGATTTGGTGGAAGTGCCCGATGGGGCCAGATCACGAATGGCAGGCAAGGGTGCAAGAACGCGCGCGATACGGGTATCGATGTCCTTTTTGCGTGGGTCAGCGCCTGAGCATTACCAATCGACTCGACATGGTGGCGCCATTTCTCATCCCGGATTGGGATTTCGACAGAAATCGCCCTCTTCTGCCTAACCAGGTCAAGTATACCTCCAAGCAGAAGGTATGGTGGAGGTGTTCCAAAGGTCCGGATCACATTTGGCAGTACTATGTAAACCTGCGTGTCAGCGGAGCTGGTTGTCCATTCTGCTCCCATCGTCGCGTATCAGTCACCAATTCACTTGCGACTTGCGACCCCGACCTGGCTCGAGAGTGGCACCCAACCCAAAACGGAAACCTGACAGCTGCCGATGTTACGCAATGGTCCCACGAACAAGTATGGTGGCAATGTCGCAAGAATCCGGCCCACGAGTGGATGACTTCCGTGGCGAATCGAAGCGGCACACTTGGTTGTCCATTTTGCGCTACTCCCCCGAAACGTGTCACCGTCGCGAATTCTCTCGCCGCGCTCGAGCCCCAAATAAGCAAAGATTGGCATCCCACGCGAAATGGCCACGTGCGTCCGACCGACCTCGCACATCATTCAGGCTTCGTTGCCTGGTGGAAGTGCCTGAAGGGCCCCGACCATGAATGGCAGATGCCTGTGAGTGTTCGCACGAGTGCGAACACGAGGAGAGGTTGTCCATTTTGTTCGGGCAGGCGCGTATCCGTGACCAACTCATTGGCAACCCTGCATCCCGCAGTCGCAGCGCAATGGCATCCGAAACGAAATGGCAATCTCACACCGCACGATGTCACAACTCGGAGCGAGTTGCGAGTTTATTGGCGATGCGAAATTGGCCACGAATGGGGAGCACAGATAGCATCACGCGTCCGGAATAAAAGCGGCTGTCCCCATTGCGTTCGCTCGAGGCATCGACAGGTCGTGACCCGAAAACGTCGCGAAACGGTCTACATGCCTTCCTACGAAGGCAAGCGTGCGGGTGCGGTAAAGCGAATTCGCTAGTCGAATCTGCGATCGCTCCAAGAAAAAGCTCAAATTTCTTGACGACAACCTTCGTTCCCAAGTACGGTGTTGTACATGCGAAATCTCACCCTTGGCGACATGCTGCTCGGCCTTCGAAACTTGGCGAGCGAACGCAAATCCGATATGCTCCTATCGACGACCGGAAAGCTCTATGCGAGCAAGCTCGGTAAACAGTTGGCGCAGCTGGAAGCGCTTCCGGAAGCTCAGCAATCTGGTCGCCCCTTGGCGCAGGATTTGGCGCACCAGGACAGCATCCACGATGGGTTCGGTGAGGCGATTCATCATTATGCGGAGACCCTCCAGAGTTTGCCAACGGTACCCCGGGAAATGCGGGAGGCTGCATTGCGGGTTCGAGACGCATTCGTGCCCAAACTAAAGATCTTGCGTGCGTCGTATGCTGATGAGGCAGCCAGGGCCACACGCAAACGTCCGCTACTCGAATCGATGAAGGCAGACCTCGAAGCCCTTCCAGTGCCACATCCAGCAGGCGGCACGTTGTTGGATTGGGTCAAGGCATTTCTCGATGCGGGAGACGACATTGACAAATTGCTCAATGATCGCTCCATGACTGCCCATGCGCCGCTCTCGACGCAAGCATTGAAGCTACGCACGACGACGATGGGCATGCTGACACGTTTTCGTGCAGCCTTGCTCGACGAAATCGAAGAAGACACCTCGTTGCCCCGAGATCTGGAGAGCCGGATTTTCAGCTATTTCGATCAGATGCAGGCAACACGCGATGACGCAGCAAGCCGACGTCACAAGAGTGACAAAAACGATGGGACGACAACAGACCCCACGTCTCCCGATACGTCTCAACCCTGACGCATGAGCCTTCGGGCGTCTGCCAATGCACGACTGCCCTTGACGTCCGAGCGTCCGTCCGTCTCGCCATACGTCCCCACCGTGACGCACGGGCCTCCGGCAGTGTCCTGATCCAGGACCGATGCTCGTGCGCGAGCCTCATGACGTCTCGCTTCATGCAAACGATCCTCATGCGGCGAAGTGGCGGAGTCGTGTTACGTGGCAACGCAGAAGGGCCATTCAAGCCAGGGTCACCGAGCCATCCGCGTGCTCGATCCAAATCGGCGTGAAGTCGCAGCCTTGGTAT
>DAOMZH010000715.1:0-5970 GCA_035437985.1 Polyangium sp. (in: bacteria)
GATCTTCTCCTTCTTCAGCAACTCCTTCCATCCCGCCGCGAGCTTGGTGCTGATTTCCGTGTGTCTGGCATCAGTGCGGATGATGGACGGGTACGTCGCGGCCACCTCATCGACGGCCTTGTCGATGGCCTTTTTGCTGAGGCCCTCCTCCTTGAAACGAGAGCGTCAGGGAAGAACCAAGACGCGTAAACAATCAACGGCAGACTGAGGGGAAACCCATTGGCAATGCGCAAAATGGGGCGTTCGTCGTCGCGTGACGTGCCATCCCGCAAGCACAACGGCCTCATGTCGGGCTTATCGGGGCACTTCTATTTGGCCGGTTCCGTGAAGACTGCGCGGCCAATCTTGTATGGCCAGAACTCCACACTGTCGAATTCGTCAGATTCGGGTGGTTTCCATGCGTTCGGAATCATTGACTCATAGGTAATGCGAGCCAAAGCGAGCGCGTCGAGAAGCGCTTCTATGGAGTCTGCGCCTATGCCATAACGAACCGGCTCGTTTGCGCCTTCGCCAAATGCAAATGCGCACTTCCATTTCATTTCGTCGACGGCCAACGGTCGGTACACAATCAAGATCAATTCGTGCACGTCATTGGCATCATGAGGAATGCCAAGACGAACCTTTGTCAGGATCTCCAAGTTCCCAGGATTCGCTTCGGAAGGGGGAATTGGCGGTGATTGATAACCTTCGGGTTTCTCATGATGCCACGGAAGGCCCGAGTGCATCATTCCTTGCCAACTCGTTCGTTCCTGGGTGGGGTGCTCGATGAAGCCGCGCGCAACGCTAAGGCACCCGATAAACGCTGATATCCAACCCTGTCCTCGCATTGTGAACTTGCGCTGATTCTCCGGTGGATGAAATTGAAACGCGCACTGCCATTCACCATTGTGCTCGGGCACGGGTTCAAAAACGGTGAGAATGACGTCTTTGATCTCGCCCGCATCTGTGCGGTATTGAATCGTGCGCGTTGCGAATATGTTCACGATCACTCGCCTTCGTACGGAATTTCTTTCATGCAATCCGCAAGGTCGTTCGCGCACTTTTCTCTGCAAGCGCCGCTCTGCTTCGTCCTCCTGCACCAGTCAAGGCATGCTTCCCACGCTCGCTCGCACACCTGAACACGCCGCTCCCGCTCCTCTGCGCTGATTCCCATTGGCTCGACCGTCGAGGCAACCTCTGCTGCTATCAACCCGTGGTTTGGCGTAGACGCGAAGGCACCCGACGTTACGGCAAACGTGCCAAACAAGAAGAGCGCAGCAAACCTGGACAAGATTTTCTTCATGAGACACCCCTTGCACGCGTCAAATTATGCGAACGAGCAAACTCGCGCAAGTTTCCCACGGCCAAAGGTGCCAGCACCTCAAAAAAAGATTGCTGGCACCTCCAATGTCGCAGCCCCAGGATTTATCGCTTTCAGGTCACCCAGCGTGACTTGACAACCCAGCAACGCGGTCATGCCCATTGCAAACAATGTTTGGCTGAGTCGAATGATGCGCATCCCATCATGGGAACATTGCATGCAAGGTGCGTCAACGTGTTCGCGCCTCTTCGCCTATCTCAAGGTGCAATCCCCAGGTGCCAACCACTTTGGTAAGAGGTGCCCTTAACCACATTCACCCAAGGTGCCAACCACTTTGGTAAAAAGTGTTCCATTTCACATTTTCCCAAACTCGTCTCTGCTGGCCCCCTTTCGACTTGCCTTCCTCCCCGCACACGCGTGAACTGCTCCTTCAAGAGGCGCGGTCGTGTGGATCGAGATCGACATCGAATCATCCGGAGAAGAAGTCCGCATCCGTAGCCGCGGCGCGCGCGGTGAGCGACCGGCACCCCACACATTGCCCCCCGAACGCGGTTTCGACGCGCTCCAATCGCTTGGCAACAAAGTGTGGCGCGCGATACGTGCCGCCAAGTCTCTGGACGAACCCGTCCTCGAAATCGCTCGCGCCCTCTATCGCGACCTCTTCCAAGGCGACCTGCGCGATCTCGTAGCCCGATTGACCGAAGTTTCAAAAGACGAACCTCTCCTCATCCGCCTTTTCATCCACGACCGATCGCTTGCTGCCGTACCTTGGGAAGCGCTCTGCAAGCCCAACACGACCGAAGGGTTTCTTGGGACAGACCCCAAGCTCCTCCTCGTCCGCGGCGTCAATTCCTCCGAACCTTGGCAACCTCGCGAAGTTCGCGGCGCAGTGCGTGTCCTCGCCGTCGCGCCGGGGTCCGAAGAACACGCCGTCGAAGCCTTGCGCATCGCTTTGTTGCCATCGGTCGAAGCTGGCGAAATCGAGTGGCTCGACCCTATATCGGGCCCAGCCATCAGCGCTCGAGTTCTCTTCGACAAACTTCGCCGCGGCACGACCCCCCACATCATTCATTTCGTCGGACACGGCAGCGTCGACATGTCCGGCCGTCCCACATTGCGCCTCGCCGATGACGCAGAAGGCGACGAAGTGTGGCTCCCCGTCGAAGCGTTTGCCCGAGAACTCGAAGTGAGTTTTTCCGAAGACCTGCGCCTCGTCGTCCTCGAAGCTTGCGAAGGAGCAAAACCTGGCGTTTTTGGCAGCGCCGCCGAGCTATTTTCCAAGGCTGGCGCAGATGCCGTCGTCGCCCATCTTTGGCCCGTCAAAGCAGAATCTGCCCAAAACTGCACCATCGAACTTTATCGCTCGTTGACCCGCGCAGGCCAAAGTCATGGAAACATCGGCAGGAGTATCGCCGCGGCCAGACGCACGCTGCTCGCTACGAGTGCCGAAGCTTTTTCACCCGTACTCGTTTTACGTAGTTCTGAATCGGTCCTTTTCGATTTCGAGGAACGGCGCGTTGCAAAACCTATGGGAAAACGTCGCGGAAAAGCATTGGCCCCGGCTCTGGCCGCATTACTCGATCGCCCGCATTGCTTGGTCATTGGGGATCAGGACGAATCACGCGATACCCTCTTGCGTGAGCTCAATCAATTCATGGAGGAAAATGGGGACAAACCCGATCCTCATGCGTCTTTGAGCACGTTGACCCAGCGCTGCATGCTGCGTTTCGGACAAGATGTGCTGCATTCGCTTTTTCAACAGGCGCTCGCCACCACGCAAACAGTCGTCCCCCCACAACTCGTCAATGCCTTGGCCCGCATCCTTCCCGCGGGAGTCCACGTGACGCTTTTGTGGCGCCCTCATCTGGAACGAGCCCTCGCGGAAAAACAACCCAATCGCACCATCTGGGCCATCCAGCCTTCGATTGGAGGGTCAAACGCCAAACCCCGGATCGTCAAACGTTTGGCCGGGACTACCAATTGGAAAATGGAGCCCATTGTTCCCAAACGATTCGATACCGACAACGATATCGTCGTTTTGCGTCTTTATGGGGGATACTCCGCCGAACCCCGACCCATTTTTTCGCCTCCCGTCTTGACCGAAGACGATCATATTCACGGATTGCTCGGCGCTGTCGGACCTCAAATACCTACCTGGATGGAAGAACTGCTCGCCCGCCCCCGCATTCACCCCGGACTTTTCGTAGGTTTGTCCGTCCTGGATTGGCGGCATCGCATGTTATTACGCTGGCTTTACGATCAACGCCCAGCGCCCAAAGATAGCCTCGCCGTGTTGACTCCGAATGCCGATGCAACTGAACCCGAAATTTGGGAATCCGGAGGCGGACTTCCCGGAACCGGACGCATTGCTGCAATCATCGACGAACCCGTCGAACTTGCTGGCCTCATCGAAACCTTCGAACCCACCAGCATTTCGTAAACCTCGAGGTCTAGTCATGGACGAATCCTCAAGCGATCGCATTACAACTCCCGAAATGCTCGAAGCCATCATGACGACGCTGAGCAACGCCCGCACCGAAGGAGAACCGTATCAGAGCCCAGCAGAACAGCACCTCGGCCCGATTGAAGCGATCATTTTCCACATCGCCCGAGAGAGGCACGACGTCGACACGGCGTTGAAACTCGAAAACGATGCGCTCGATCAATGCGACCGACAAATTGACGCGGCAACAAATCATTACGCCGACGAAATTTGGGATCAATTGGGATGCCCAGATTATGACCCCATTTTCAACATTCTCTTTCCCCAATCCGCCACCAAAATCACCGTCCATCGAGAAGGCGCCCAACGGTTGTTCGTCCTTGCCGATATGTTGGAAAAAGGAATCCATCCCAAAATCGACCGGACGCTTGCTTCACGAATTGCCCAAGAAATACGCACGATTGGCACGCGCTACCAAGAGCACGAGTACGCCCATTCCAAACATCAGTTTCGCAAAAGTGCCCTCGATACGCTGGAAGCTTCCGTTGCCCGCATTGGCCTTCTGCAACTCGGTACCTTGCGGCGCACCCTCCGCGCCAATGGCATTGACGACACACAGATTCGCGCAGTCGTTCCAGCTCCTGTTTCGAGCCGCCGATTTCCCACGCGTTGACTGATTATCTGGCAAATGGCTGCAGCTGACGAGCTTGCGCTTTGGCGAGTTTGTCAAGAAATCGCCGACGCGGAATGTTGATGGCCCCGAGCGCTTTCATATGCGGCGTCATCACTTGAATGTCCATCCATTCCAAACCTGCTTTTTCGAGCACCGAAATCAAATGAAAGAGCGCAATTTTCGACGCATTCGGGACGAGATGAAACATGCTCTCCGCCGAAAAAACACCGTCCACACAAACCCCGTAAATACCCCCCACTATATGGCCCGAAGCATCCGATACCTCCACCGAATGCGCATATCCCATTTGATGCAGCTCCTTGTACGCATCGAGCAATTCCGGAGTAATCCACGTCCCATCTTGCCCTGGTCGCGGAACTTCACCGCATCGTTCGATCACGTGATCGAACCCCGTATCCACCGTACAAACCAACGCCGTTTGTCGCAACACGCGCCGCAAACTCCGCGGCACATGCACGAGCTTGAAATCCAAAATCGCCCGCTCCCGCGGGCAAAACCATGGAATTACCGACAAACCATCCATCGGCCAAGGAAATACTCCCCGCCGATAAGCCTCGATGAGAATATTCGGCTCGAGCTCGCCACCCGCACCCACGATATCGTCAATGTCGATCGTCATCTCGGGAACTCAATCACCACGCTTGCAATCCACAATGAACTCCCAATCGCCGTCAACGTCAAGCAAAACGACCGCCCGCCTTCAAGGTCTGTCTGTCGTTCCTTTTGGCGTCGTGCCCGCCGCAGCTTCGATCGCCTTCAGCTCGTCGATGACCGCCTGCACCCGAGGGTCCGACGAATCAATCGCCAACGCTTTCCCGTAAGCCTCACGCGCCTCCGCAAACTTTCTCTGCTTCGCCAGCGCATTGCCCAAATTGATCCATGCGCTCACGAGACGTTCATCGAGCGCCAACGCTTCTCGATAAATCACGATTGCCCGCTCGAGGTCCCCACCTTGCGCCCATGCATACCCGAGATTCGATCGATATGTCGCTTTTCGCGGATCCCGCATGACCGCAGTTTGCAAACACTTCCGAGCACGATCGGTTTCTCCCACCGTCAATAATGCGGTTCCGAGTTGATTCTGAATACGCGCATCATCCGGAGCCAATTGAGCCGCCCTCTCGAATGCCTGCACCGCCTCGACACTTTTGCCCCCTGCCAAAAGCGCCGTCCCGAGATTCTTGAAACGTACGGCCGAATTCGATTCGATTCCTGCGGCAATCTGAAATTCACGCATTGCGTTTTCCACGACTCCCGTCGCCAATAACGCCGCGCCAAATGCCGAATGTGTTTCCGCCTGCTCGGGTGCCAATTCACTCGCTACCCGCAAATGCGCCAATGCCTCGTCCATCCGCCCGAGCACCAAAAAAGACCGCCCGAGCTCGAGACGCGCGGGGGCAAACTTGCCGTCGAGACGCGCCGCCTTTTCCAGGTCCTTGACTGCTTGCTCCAATCCAGGATGCCCCGGCGCTGACGCCAACTCCACCGGCACACGTTGCACGGACAAACGCGTTCGGACGAGGCCCACAATCG
>DAOMZH010000716.1:0-5961 GCA_035437985.1 Polyangium sp. (in: bacteria)
CCCCGTCGTCGGCTGATTCCCGCGAAACCTCTCCGCATGCATCGTCAGCATCCGCTCCGCCACATTCACCACTTCCCCAACATCCTTGCCATATCCATCCGCCCGGATTTCCTCAGCAAATGATTGCGTCGTCACCGCCCCGCCAATCATCACCACATGCTCGAGATTGTCCGCACGAACCGCGTCAATGACATCCTTCATGCGCATCATCGTCGTCGTCATCAGCGCCGACAAACCAATGATTTGCGCATTGTGCTCTTTTGCCGCCGCCAATATCGTTTCGACCGGAACGTTGCGACCCAAATCATGCACGTCGAACCCGAAGTTTCGCAACATTAGTCCCACGATGTTTTTCCCAATGTCGTGAATATCCCCTTTCACCGTCGCCAAGATCACGGTGCCCTTTTTCTCGACATTGCCCGACGCTTCGAGCAGCGGCATCAAAATCGCCACGCCCGCTTTCATTGCATCGGCACTCGCGATCAAATGCGGAATGAACTTTTTCCCCGCGCCAAACAAATCCCCCAAATGGCGAATCGCCGGCGTCAGCACGTTCAAGAAAATATCGAATGGATCGGCGCCCTCATCCAGCATTCGTTTGACCAAACCAGGCACGCCATCTTTGTCTCCATCGACCACCGCGTCCCATACGAGGTCCCGCGTCGTTTTCGCGCCTTTGGGTGCGCCGCCGTCCGCCTTCGCCTCGGTTTGTCCTGCCGCATCGAGGCCCAAGAGCTGCCCATTCTTGGCCGCTTCCAGCACCGTAGCTTCGCGCTTGCGTCTCGCTTCCAGCGGCACCGCCATGTCGATGTAACGACGACAATTTCGGTCCCGGCCCGCAAACAAACTCGCGGCGGCAACAGTCTCTTGCAAAAGCGGATCAACCGCGTTGCAAATCGCCGAATCGAGCCCGACCGCAATCGCTTGCGCCAAGAACGTGTTGTGCACGCTCTTGCGCAAAGGCAAACCGAAGGAAACGTTGGACAAACCGAGCGTCGTGGCACAACCGAGCTCCGTGGAAATGATGCGAATCGTTTCCAGCGTCTGCGCCGCAGCCGCCGGCGCCGCGCTCACCGGAATCGAAATGCAATCGAACACCACCCAGTCCTTCGGAATCCCGTGTTCCTCGCACATGCGCAAAATCTTCTCGGCGTTGCGTACGCGATCGATCGCTCGCTCGGGAATCTCGCTCTCGGCCGTCATGCCAATGACCGCACACCCGTAACGCTTGATGATCGGGAGCAAGAAGTCAGCTTTTTCGCGCACCGGATCGACGCTGTTCACCAGTGGTCGGCCCGGATAAACCCGGATGCCGCGCTCGAGTGCTTGCACGTTCGAGGAATCGACCACGAGCGGCAGATCCGTGACGTTTTGTACCGCGAGCACCGCTTTCTCCAGCATCGCCGCTTCGTCCACGAGCGGCACACCAACGTTCACGTCGAGCGACATCGCGCCACCCTCGGCTTGGGCCCGCGCATCTTGCACGATGAGATCGGTTCGTCCTTCTCGAATCGCTTGGGAAAACACTTTGCGACCCGTAGGATTGATTCGTTCCCCAATCGTCACGAACGGCGCACCTGGGCCCATGCGCAACGAGCGACTACGCGACGTGATCCACGTGCCGTCGACACGGTTTGTCGGAGCATGCGGCTTGTGTCCAACGTCCTGAGCAATCTTGCGGATGTACTCGGGCGTCGTTCCACAACAACCACCAACGATTGCCGCTCCGCGATCAACGAATTGTTTCGCAAACGGAGCCATCTGATCCGGCGTCTGAGGAAACACCGTGCGACCATGGCGCATCACCGGAAGTCCTGCGTTTGGCTGGACAGACAGCGGCAATTTCGTCGCGCGCGCCATGCGTCCGACCACTTCGAGCATGTCTTCAGGACCCACGGAACAGTTCACGCCGAGCACATCGGCACCGCAGGCTTCGAGCACGATCGCTGCAGTTTCAGGGTCCGAACCGGTGTCGGTCAAACCGCGCGCAGTGAACGTCATGTGGGCGATCACCGGAATCGTTCGCGACACGTCACGCACCGCAATGAGCGCTGCTTTCGCTTCTACCAAGTCGAACATCGTCTCGATCGCGATGACATCCACGCCTGCTTCGACCAGCGCGCGAGCTTGCTCCGCAAACAACTCCACAGCTTCGTCGAACGCGAGTTCTCCACCTGGTTGCAACGTCGTTCCACAAGGCCCGATGTCTCCAGCCACGAGCACGCGTTTGTCCCCGGCCGCACGTCGCGCATTTTCCGCGGCTGCAATGTTGATTTCTCGCACGCGCGCTTGCGCTCCGTACTCACCCAAGCGAATGCGCGAAGCACCAAACGTGTTCGTGAGCAGGATGTCTGCACCTGCGTTCACGTACTCGCGATGCACCGCCGTGATTTCTTGAGGTTGCTCGACGTTCCACAGATCCGGCGCGTAACCATCGGGCAATCCACGCGCTTGTAAAAACGCGCCCATCGAGCCGTCGAGGATCAGAACTTCATTCTTCAACCGGTGCGCAAACTCTTCCCGTTTCACGCGCACTCCTTAGCTCGTTTACCGCGCGTTGACGACATGCTTCGAAGGCCCTCAAGGCTCGTCGTCGTCTTCACCCGCGCGAAATCCAACCACCGTCGTCACGGATTTTCGCGGCCAGAGGCTCATTGCCTCCGTGATTTGCACCCCGATTCGCGGGGCGTCCACGAAGTTGCAGAAGAGCGCTTGCAGTTCCAAAGGCACGTCTCCAAAGCCCGCACGATACCGACCGATGCGTCCAAGTCCCTCGCGCGCAAGGTCCCGCGCCACGCGTTCTTCGACCATCCGCGAAGCTCGATCCACGAAACGCGTGCCCAAAGCATCGAGAAACCAAGCCTCGGCAGCTTCTCCTCGGGCACCAAGTCCATCGAGCACATCATCCCAAGTTTGTCCTAATGTAACAGCGAGGATGGCGATTTCTTTGGCCTCGGCGAAGCGTTTCACGAAAGTTGGAGAACAAAGCATTCCTGCTGGAGCGTCGTCGAGGATCACTTCGGCGGGCTCGATCGCCACCACTTCGGCGGTCCGAAATGCGGCTTGAAACGAGGTCAATTGCAGAGCGCGGCGCATGGCCAGCGTGATGGCTTCGCGCACACCCGCTTCAGGAATTTGGGCGATGAGCTCGTGATGCGGGATGCCCAGTGCACGAAGGATCTCGCGCTCGGTGGGCGGTGGAACTGAATCGACGAGCGTGATGACGCCGCGGCGGAAGAGTCTCATGGGAATGATGAGGTGGGCAGCAATGCGTGCTGCGCCAGACGGTGCCGTATCGTAATCTTTTGCTGGCGCGTTGGCGCGAGTGTGCCTATCCTTAAGACGAAATGGGAAAGCACTCGGGTTCGCGGAAACATTCGTCTTCGAGCCCGTAAATTTCACCAAGTACGAGGAGAGTCATGTCGATCAGCATTACGCCCAAAGCGGCCGAAAAAGTCCTCGAGATTGCGACGGCCGAAGAGTTGTTGGGACAAGGATTGCGTCTACGGGTCATTGGGGGCGGCTGTGCTGGGTTCTCGTACGATCTCTATTTCGAGGACAAACCCACCGAAATGGATGAATTGTTCGAGGACAAAGGGATCAAGTTGTTCATCGATCCTTTGAGCTACCAATATCTCGATGGAACCGAGATCGATTATGTCGAAGGACTTCACGGCTCGGGGTTCAAGTTTTCCAATCCCAATGTGAAGGGTACGTGCGGTTGCGGTTCGTCTTTCTCGGCGTGATTTCGTCGCCGAATTAAACGGTCTCCGCAGTCATTCCTCCCTTTTTCCCCACTCATTTCCGCCATTTTCGAGCCCGTTGCCAAGGGGTATTCGATGCCTTGCGCGTCGATGCCTTGCGCGTGGCGCGCGACGGATCGTTTTTCCAGTCCATCTCTCGTCCATCCCCAACCCTGAATGAACGAAATCGCGAATTCGCGTAATGAGCGAAGTTGGGCCATTTTTATTTTCCTTTCATGGCGACAAGTCGTCGTGAACTGTTTTTCTCGGGGCTGACTGCACGATCCGCTTGGTTTTTCGTTTATCTCGTCATTGGTTGATTTGACGCGCTCGGGTTGGGCGTTTTGGCGCGCAAAAACTGCGGAATGGGGGTTGCATCGAGGGCAGGGGTGCGGGCTTCACTGCTGATTTCGAGGGGGGACGGTGGGCCGAAGTGGGGTTTGGGGCGCAGAGCGCCGCGGGCGACTCGGAGCCCCAAACGTTCAAACTGGGGTTGCTGTGGACACTGAATACACACTCATGAGGGACGACGTGCAGACATCGAGCGATCAAGGCAGCGCGATTTCTCGGTACATTGCGCATATTCGGCAAATTCCGGAACTCTCCCGCGAGGAAGAGGTGGAGCTGGCCCGCGCAATTCGAGATTCGGGCGACGAACGAGCGGCCGCGCGTCTCGCGATGGCCAATCTGCGGCATGTCGTATCGATCGCGATAAGTTATCGACGGTATGGCATTCCGCTTTCCGACCTCATTGCCGAAGGAAACTTCGGGATCGTGCACGCGATTCGCAAGTATGATCCGGAGCGCGGCAATAGGTTTGTCACGTATGCAGCATACTGGATACGTGCATACATCCTGAACTACGTGATTCACTCCTGGAGTCTCGTGGGTGTGGGATCAGGTCCGTTGCGATCGAAAATGTTTTTTCGTCTCCGACGGGAACGAGCGCGCATTGCGGGCCTCGTTGGAGAAGGCGAAGCAGGCGATCAAATGTTGGCGAGCAAGTTTGGCGCGCCAGCTGAAAAAGTGATCGAAATGGCGCGCCGCTTGGAGGCTCGCGACGTTTCGCTCGATACGAAGGTCTTTGACGATGGCGCGCGAGCTCTCGTCGATACACTCGTATCAGAAGAGCAAGATCAGGAAGAAAGGTTTTTGCGGGCCGAGGAAGGCGCGCTTCTTCGTGAACAACTTCAAGAAGCGGTACAAAATCTCGATCCGCGAGAACGATACATCGTCGAAGTGCGCATGATGGCTGATCCCGAAGAAGAATTGTCGCTTGCGGAAATCGGACGTCGTTTGGGAGTTTCGCGAGAACGTGCCCGACAGCTCGAAGCGCGGGCCAAACGCAAACTTCGGGATCGGCTTTTGCCTCTTGCTGCGTGATGTCTCGACAGATTCGATTCTGCGCGATATGTTCTGCGCCGTCGCAGTCGTTCAGACAATCGCCGGCGATTCGTTCGCGGGAGGAAAGTCCGAGCTTCATAGGGTAGCGTGCCGGGTAACGCCCGGTGAGGGTGACCTCGAGGAGAGTGCAACAGAAAGGATACCGCCGATTCGCAAACGCCAATCGGTAAGGGTGAAATGGTGGAGTAAGAGACCACCGCGCATTCGGTGACGAGTGCGGCAGGGCAAACCCCACGCGAAGCAAGGCCACATAGGGAGGCGCAGGGACCTAAAAAATCCTGTAAGAGCGACCCGTTCGAAGTCTCCGGGTAGGCTGCTGGAGGCCCGTAGTAATGCGGGTCGTAGAGGAATGATTGTCGGTGCGTCAGAGGTGACTTTGACGCAACACAGAACTCGGCTTATGAATTACTGCGGCCAAAAAGCCTCGTTCGTCAGGACGGGGTTTTTTGTTTTTATTTCATATTGAAAGCAAAGTCAGATTTGTCCCCTCGCTTCGCGCGCTAACAAGCGCGCTCCGCGAATCTTTGTTTTCGATTGGGGGTTGGGGGGCCCTCACAATCTCTTTAGCTGCGCCAAAGAGACTGACCCTCCGGCTCTGCCCCCATACCCCCGGATGTGTAATTGAAACTTTTCAGGTTCCTGGGTCGATTTTTTTCATCATGTCTTCGGTTGGTCGGGCCCGATAATACAGACTTCGTTTGGGGGCTTCGGCCATGATGCCTTCCCACGTGCGCCGGCGAGGGCGACGCATTTGGTCTGCCAAGCCAAACGGAAAACCCGTCAAAGGATCGATGCGCTCCACGAATATTCCGTG
>DAOMZH010000717.1:0-5955 GCA_035437985.1 Polyangium sp. (in: bacteria)
TGAAGCTCTCGAATTTGCTATTTCGAGACGGTTCGGGCCATTGCCTCGTGGATTTGGATACACTGGGGCGGATGATTTGGCCTTTTGAAATGGGCGACGCATTGCGGTCATGGACGAATCCCAATGGCGAAGATCAAGAGCGGTCGGCCGTCGATGTGAATACATTTGCAGCAGCATTGTCAGGTTACGGTGCTGTTTCACGCGGCACGGGATTGGTTTCGGAAGGCGAAACAGAGGCGCTCGTCTCGGGTCTCGGGACGATTTGTGTCATTCTCGCGGCGCGGTTTTTGGCCGATGCGCTGAACGAGCGATATTTCGGGTACGACGCGCAACGTTTTCCCGCACGTGGGGAACATAATCTTTTGCGTGGGGCTGGACAGCTGTCCTTATTCGAAAGCGTCGAGATATGTCGGCGAGAACTCGAAGCGTCTGTACGGCGCGCGTTTGGACGGGCGTAATCGAGTTTCGAGAACGACACGCAATCAATGGTGGACAACAGCCCTGAGTTCACGGTATTCTCATTGCGCTCGACGGAGTTGCGGATCCAGAAGCAGGAACGGGAGAAGTGCGATGCGGACATTATGCGGATTGGCTTTGTGCGGTGCGTTGGTCATCGGCTGTGGTTCATCCGTGGAGGAAGCCGTTATCGAGGGCGAAGCGAAGTCGTCCACGCACACCGTAGAATTTCCTGCGATCACGGTTCAGCCTGGGGCTGAGAACACGCAATGCGTCGTCAAGCGACTTGGTAATGACGAAATCATTCGCGTGCATCAAATCCATAATGTTTTGCCGACCGGATCGCACCATTTGATCGTGTATCGCACAGCGGATACCGAGGAAAAGACGACTCCTTATGATTGCGTACCGTTTGTCGATGCGCTCGATCCGTCAAAGGGTTCCACCGTCATGGTCACCCAAAAGCACGATGAAACGTTGACGTTGCCCGAGGGAGTGGCATTTACGATGCCGGCGGGACAAATGGTGCGGCTCGAAATGCATTACATCAATACGACGGCCGAAGAAATCCAAGTTTCTGCGAAATCGACGTTCATTACAATCCCGGCCAAGGATTACAAGGACGAGGCGGATTTCTTGTTTATCGGCACGCCAGATATCGACATTGCGGCGCATTCGAAGTCGACGCTCGGCCCAACTTTTTTTGGTTTGCCCGACGATCTCTTGAATGTCAAGTTTTTCGGAATCACAGGTCATACCCATCAATGGGGGACGGACGTGACGGTTGCGGCTGCGGAATCGGCGGATGGTCCGGACAAATCCGTTTATGATGTTCCCGGGTGGTTGTGGAGTGAGCCGGCGACGGTCATGCACAATCCGCCATTTACCATTTCCCAGGGCGGTGGATTTCGTTTTACCTGCCAATACAACAACCTGAGCGATCAGCACGTGGGTTTTGGCGAATCGGCCACTGACGAAATGTGTTTCTTCTGGGCTTATTATTATCCCAGTCAAGGCTCATACGTTTGTGTTCATACGAAGCAAATCGGTGGCGGTTACGATCTGTGCTGCCCTGGAAATTCCTTGTGCTCGTTCTTCAATCAGTTCGGAAATTGAGTCTGCGCCAAACGAAGTGAAATGCTTTGAATGGAAAGGTAGTGAACGGTGGAAAAAAAAGACCTCGTCTTGGACGTGAATGGGGAAAAACGCACCTATGGTGACGACCCCGAAATGCCTCTGTTGTGGGTATTGCGTGACGTTCTTGACCTGCCCGGAACGAAATATGGTTGCGGAATCGGGTCCTGCGGCGCTTGCACCGTCCACATCGACGGCGTTGCAGCCCGTAGTTGCCAAGTCACGGCAACACAAGCCGTAGGCAAGAAGATTACGACCATCGAAGGCTTGTCCAAAGATGGCGAGCATCCCGTGCAAAAAGCGTGGGTCGAGGAGGGCGTATCGCAATGCGGATATTGCCAACCTGGACAAATCATGGCTGCGGCGGCACTTTTGACCCAGATCAAAAAACCCTCCGATGCCGATATCGACAAAGCCATGAGCGGCAATCTCTGTCGTTGTGGCACGTATCCCCGCATTCGTCGCGCCATTCATGCAGCAGCGCAGAAAGGTGGTTGAGCCATGTCTTCAAAACTCGATGGCGCCATCGACAAACCATTGAATCGTCGCTTTTTCTTGGGACTCGTCGCGTCAGCCGGCGCGGGGTTTGCCGTCGGATGCGGCGGAGCAGCTCCCGTCGAACCGCCTCACGTCGCCACCACGAAGGACGAACCCAAAAAGACCGACGCTCCGAAAGACGAACCGTCGAAAACGACATTCGCCCCTGATGCGTGGATTCGCGTCGCTCCCGATAATTCGGTCACAGTCGTCATCGACAAGGCCGAAATGGGGCAAGGCGTCGAAACTGCGATTACGATGCTCGTTGCGGAAGAACTGCACGTGGCACTCAGCAGTGTGAAAACCGAATGGGCTCCCGTCGACACCGCATACAATAACAAATTGTTCGGGATGCAGGGCACCGGAGGAAGCACGAGCATTCGTGGCGACATGTATCCCATGCGCAAAGCGGGCGCGGCTGCACGCATGATGCTCGTCGCTGCTGCTGCGGAAAAACTCGGCGTCCCTTCGGAAGAACTAACGACCGAATCTGGTCAAGTCGTTCATGCGAAAACGAACAAGCGCATTCCTTATGGGAATTTGACGGATTTGGCCGCAAAACAAAAAGTGCCCCAAGACCCGCCATTGGCCCCCAAGAATCAACTTACCTTGCTTGGTACACGCCCGACGCGATTGGATGCCAAAGCCAAAGGCACCGGCAAAGCGCAATTTTCGCTCGACCTCAAGGTGCCAGGTATGAAAACGGCCGTCATCGTGCGGTCGCCGGTACGTGGGGGCAAAGCGACGAAATTCGAGGCGGAAAAAGCCCTCGCCGTACCGGGTGTAAAAAAGGTTTTTCAGATTTCCTCGGGCATTGCGGTCGTTGCGGATAACTTCTGGGCCGCGAAAAAGGGTGCGGATGCCGTTGCGGTCACTTGGGATCCGGGCGAAGGCGCCAAGGTTTCGAGCGAAAAACTTTTTGCCGATGCCAAGAAGCTCGTCAAAAAGCCAGGCGTCCAAGGGCTCAAGAAAGGCGACTTCGACGGAGCTTGGAAAAAGGCCAAAAAGAAGTTCGAATTGAGTTACGAACTTCCGTTTCAGGCCCACGCGCCGATGGAACCTCTCAATGCCATCGCTCATGTGCGTCCCGACGGATGTGACATCTGGGCGGGACACCAGGGCATTGGTATCGCGCGGATGATCATTGCCAAGATAACTGGTTTGGAGCCACAAACCATCAAAGTGCATTCGACCTACCTCGGTGGTGCATTCGGCCGCCGCTTCGAGTCGGATTTCGTCATCGAAGCCGTGGAAACATCCAAGCAATTTGGTGGCCCGGTCAAAGTCGTGTGGACCCGAGAAGACGACATGCGGAATGATTTTTATCGTCCCCAGTCGTTCGTTGCCGCCAAAGTCGCCGTTGGTGACGATGGTTTGCCCGTAGCCATGCGTTATCAAGCGGTGAGCGCCGCGATCATGGCGCGTGTGTTTCCCCATATGTTCAAAGATGGTCTCGACAAATCAGCCGTCGAAGGACTGGGCGAAGAATATACAGTCCCGAATCTGAGCGTCGAATATCATCGCCAAGAGGGCGTTCCCGTCGGATTCTGGCGTAGCGTCGGGCATTCTTCGAATGCGTTTGTCCAGGAAACGTTGCTCGATGAATTGGCCGTGGCCGCAAAAATGGATCCGATCGAATACCGTCGGAAAATCCTGGCCGAAGCCCCGCGAATGAAACGCGTCCTCGACCTCGTCGCGAGCAAATCGAATTGGGGCAAACCCATGGAGAAGGGCAAGGGACGCGGAGTTGCCGTGCATCACAGTTTCGGCAGCTATGTCGCGCAAATCGCCGAAGTGACCGTCGACGGAGGCAAAGTCAAGGTCGATCGCGTCATTTGCGCCGTCGATTGCGGCGAAATCGTCCATCCCGGCATCGTGGAATCACAAATGGAAAGCGGGATCATTTATGGTCTCACGGCCGCGCTCAAATCGAGCATCAAAGTGGAAGACGGCAAGTCCAAACAAGCCAATTTCCATAACTTCAAGCTGATTGGAATGGATGAAGCGCCGGCCATCGAGGTGCACATCGTTCCGAGCGGTGATGCGCCAGGCGGCACGGGTGAACCAGGAACGCCGCCCATTGCGCCGGCAGTGGCCAATGCGATCTTTGCCGCGACTGGCAAACGTATTCGGCACTTGCCGATTACGCCCGAAGACCTGAAGTGATGCGATGACCCCACAATCCCCCGCTCGTACGCGTGAGCGGGGGATTGATTAGGGGGGTACCGCTCACCACCCACACGTTTCCGACTTGTTCTGCTCCTGAATGTGCTTTCGCAGCGGGGCGAAATAATCCAAAATCGCCGTTGCGTCGGCTTTGGTTTCTCCGGACAAAGCTTCCAGGGCTTTCGGCCACGGTACACTTGCGCCAAGCGCGAGCATTGCCTTGAGTTTGTCTCCGGCCGGTTTGCTGCCGAAAACCGAACATGTATGTAGCGATCCGGTATGCCCTGCAGCTTTGCACAATGCCCGGTGGAATTGGAATTGGTAAATATGCGCCAGGAAGTAGCGCATGTAGGGTGTATTCCCCGGAACGTGGTACTTCGCTCCCGGATCGAAATCCTTTTCCGTCCGTTCGACCGGGGCCACGACACCTTGGTATTTCTTCCGCAAATCCCACCAGGCCTCGTTGTATTTCGTGGACGGAGTTTTTCCGGAAAACACGTCCCAACGCCACTTGTCGATTAGCAGCCCAAAGGGCAGGAAGGAAACTTTGGCCAAAGCTTGCTTCATCAGGAAGTTCAAGTCCGCTTTTTCGTTTTGCGGCGCCTCATCCAAAAGCCCAATGCTCTTCAAATACCCCGGGGTCACGCTGAGGGCGATGGTGTCTCCAATCCCTTCGTGAAACCCGTCGTTTGCCCCGGATTGGAACAGAACGGGCAACTTGTAGTAGTATTGGTAGTAATAGTCGTGCCCGAGCTCGTGGTGGATCGTGATGAAATCGTCCTCTTTCGGCGCAATGCACATCTTGATCCGAATATCGCCGGCATAGGTCAAGTCCCAGGCACTGGCGTGACAAACCACTTCGCGATCCTTCGGGCGCGTGAAGAGCGAACGTTCCCAAAACGTTTTCGGCAATTCGTCGAGGCCGAGCGACGTGAAGAATTTTTCCGCCATTCTCACCTGGTCTTGCGGCCCGATTTTCTTGTCGACCAAAGATTTGGTCACGTCGAGTTTGCTTTCTTTCGGATAAGGCGCGGCTAAATCATAAAGATTGGACCAATCTTGCGCCCACATGTTGCCGAGCAGATGTGCAGGAATTGGGGCTTTGTCGGCGATTTTTTCCTGGCCATATTCTTTGCGCAATCGCGCCCGCATGTAGCAATGCAGTTCGTCGTACAAGGGTTTGACCTGAACCCAAAGCCGCTCGACTTCCGCCTCGAAATCGGTCGGCGTCATGTCGTATCCAGCGCGCCATAACGCGCCGACATCGGCAAAACCGAGTTCCTTGGCCCCTTCATTGCCAAGTTCCACATAACGCTGATAACGCTCACGCATAGGCGGGGCAACGCTGTGCCAGCCGGTCCACACCTCGAGCAATTCATCGTATTTGCGGTTTTTCTCCAGAACTTCCGATAACTCGTCCAGGTTCAGGCATTTACCCTTCAGACTGGGTGGACAATACTTTCCTTTGCCGTAATCGGCTTGCATCGAGGCCGCGATATTCGCGAGCTCTGCACGCTTTTTTTCATCATTCGGTGCGGGAAGGGTTTGCGACAATTTGATGAGCTGAATCTGTCGCGCCACGTCGTCCGGCAACTTCATTCCCTCGAACTTTTTCGCCTCGGCCGCCGCCCGCCCCATATACTCCATCGACGCTTCATCCGC
>DAOMZH010000718.1:0-5945 GCA_035437985.1 Polyangium sp. (in: bacteria)
GACGGCAGAAGGAAAGTATGCCGCGGGGACCGCATCGGTGGTAACTGGCGCATCATTTCGAGATCGGATTGGTACCGCGGAAAAAGCGAGTTTGGCGTCATGGGAAGATAGTGCCCGCGCCCGCATGCCGAAGGAGTTTCGACCTCCGCCGTGGCCCGATGTGCCGCCAGGTAGTCGGATTCGTATCGGCCTCCAGGCCTGGGCCGAAGCTTGTCCGCGTTCGCTGGTTGTGTTCATTGACGAAATCGATGCCCTCGAAGGCGAAACACTCATATCCATTTTGCGCCAGCTCCGCGATGGTCATGCGGACCGGCCCGAGCACTTTCCGTGGTCCTTGGCGGTCATTGGGATGCGCAATGTCCGCGACTACAAAAAGTGGTCAATGGCGGAGGGACGATCGAACGCGAATACGCGATTGGTCGGGGGCGCATGGACCTGCACGTGCGCAAAGGCGCCGATCAGTTTGCCGTGGAAATCAAGGTTTGGCGTAATGACGGCGATCCCGATCCGCTGCGTGAGGGGCTCGAACAAATTGACGAATACTTATCGGGGTTGAATTTGGATCTCGGGTGGCTGGCGATTTTCGACCGTCGCCCAAGCGCTGTGCCCGTGGCGCAACGTCTTGGAACTTCACTGGCCACGACCCCGCAAGGAAAAACCATTACGGTGATTCGCGGGTGATGGCGGGCGTTTTTGTCTCGGACAATCACCAGGCGCGAGTTCCGAAGTGACGTAACGTATACACGAGTCGCGGTGCTGTTCTTTTTCGTTCGTGCGCGACGAACGATCTCGCCCCGCGCATCGCGTCAATTTCGCACGTATTGACGGGTCAGGAATTCGCCTTCGCAGACCAAAGCGAACGCCAATTCGCTAAAAACCTTTCCAAGGTAGCCAATATCACCGAAATTGGCACTTGTGACGGGTCAAATCTAATGGTACGGCAATTGCAAACTCGGGAGCGCCAGTTCGAGGCAAGGGGATGTTGAAGTTATGATCAAGGTAAGCGACGTCATTGACGGCAAGTATCAAGTGACGCGCGTATTGGGCATGGGTGGGATGGGGATGGTGGTCGAGGCGTACCATGAGGCGCTCGATACTCATGTCGCGATTAAATTCATGCGCATGGACATGGTTGCGGCGAGTGGGGGAACGGAGAGGTTTTTGCGCGAGGCGCGGGCGCTGGTGAAGTTGAAGAGTCAGCATGCGGTGAAGGTGCACGATATGGGTGTGCATCGCAAAATGCCGTACATCGTAATGGAGCACCTCGAAGGCATGGATATGCAGACGGTGCTGGACAAACACGGTCCGATGGCTGCAGCCGAGGCAGCGCGGCACATTCGGCAGGCATGTGAAGCGCTTGCCGAGGCGCATTCGCAGGGTATTTATCATCGGGATTTAAAACCGGCGAATTTATTTTTGGCGCGGGGAGCTGGGGATCGAATCATTGTCAAGGTGCTGGATTTCGGCATTGCGAAGATCATGAGTGCTGGCGATGCCAAACCGTCGAAGAATACGAGTTTGACGGGGGCGAACATTTTGATTGGCACCCTGCCTTTTATGTCTCCGGAGCAAATCACTTCGCCCAAGAACGTGGATGCGCGTTCCGACATTTGGTCGCTCGGCGTGGTGCTGCATGAATTGGTGACGGGAGAGTTGCCGTTTCGAGGGCAGGATACGTATGAAGTTCAGCAAGCGATTCTGCATGAGACGACCCTGATGCCGGCGATTCCATCGTCATTGGCGCAAGTGATTCGTCGTTGCCTCGAGAAAAACCCTAATGACCGTTTCCAATCGGCTGTGGAATTGGCGGTTGCCTTGCGTGCGTTCGCGCAAGAATCGTTTTCGCCGTTTGGAACGGCATTACCGAATTTCGAACCGCGCGCGGCGGAGCAGGTCGTGATTCGCAGCGCGACGAAGTCGCCATTGCCGGTACCCGGGGTGGGAATGGAATTGGATTTGGCGGTGGCGGAAGGTTTGGCGCCGTCGAAAAATACGGTTCGGGGAGCCGAGACGGTGCAGGTGGGGCGAAAGCAACATACGCCGAATTCGATTCAATTCGACGCGACGTTGTTGCCGGAGTCGGATGATGCCGTAACGCAACGCAAGCCGGTGCCGACGGGTTTGACCGGGACGCTGATCATGAATTCGGCGACGCCGGAACCGCCCACGGTGAAGCGTTCGCCTTCGGATCGCCCAGTCGCTGCCGAGGCAATGAAAACACTCATCTCGCCCCAGCCGGCCAATGCGGGACAAACGCCGATTCCTGGCTCCGCGCCGCGGAAACTCGACTTGGCGACAACGACCCCGATTCCGGGTTCGGCACCGCAGCATCCGGCATTGGCGCATTTTCAGAAGCAAGTCGTGCCTGTACGTCGGGGCGTATTGGTGGTGGAGCAACCGTTGAATATGGCACGCCGGCGCAAGCCGCGATCGCTTGTGGGTCGAGTGGTGATGGGCGCGGTGATGCTGTGCATACTGTTTTTTGGGTGGAACGCGTATTGTGACATGCGCACGGCGAGCGTGACGCCGGTGCCGGATGCGTCGGTGGAGAAGGCCCCCTCCCCCTAGCCCCTCCCCGCATACCGCAACCCGTCCTCCAATCGCGCCAGCGTCACGATTCCTCCCAAATCGATTCCTCCAGCCACGATAGCCTGTGCCAAACTCGGACGAACCCCCACCAAGACCGCCGTTGCGCCCAATAAGCGTACCGCCGATGCCGCGCGCACGATATGCATCGCCACGCCTTCGTCGACCGTGGGTAATGCCGTCACGTCGAGCAAGACGACCCGAGCCGATTGTTCCGTCACGGCTCCCAACAATACCTCCATGATTCGCTCGGCCCTCGGGCCGTCGAGCCGCCCCACGAGCGGCAAAAGCAGGACGCCGCGGGACAAAGGCAACACCCGCGCCGAAAGCTCCATGATTTCTTCGGCTTGGGCCTGAAGCTGCTGTTGACGCAGCCCCAAAAAGGCGTCAGCACACACAATCGCGCCGGCATAACTCAATTTTGCCCGCCACGTTTCCCAATACAAACGAGCTTCGAGATCATCAGCAAAGCGCACCGCCATTCGCTCGGACACCGTGATATACCCGTGTTCCATTCCGCCCAGTAAATCCTTGATTTGTGCGCCATCCAAGCTTCGTTGCGATCCGATGGCGCGAAGAACGGCCAGCACCATCTGCGGACTACCTGCCTCCATGTCGTGAACGACCGATTCGAGGACTCGTTTTACGCCGGCTTGCATCAAGGGAAGCGGCATTCTGGCATAAAAAGGATTGCCCGCTTCGAGGACTCGACGACACGATTCCACGACCGTCGCGTCGAGATCCTCACGAAATGCATCGATGACTCGTTGCATGTGTACCTCGTGATCGAGCTTATCCCGAACGACCTCGGACGTCACCATTAAATGTTCTGTTTTTTTTGGTGCGCACGAGCACGTGAAATGATAAAAACGCAGCAAATTGCAGTCCCACGCATTACGTGCACGAGCCCGTGTTTCCGCGCGGACGCTCAGAGCGTCGCTGCGGACAAGGCACCATCCACAAGCTGCACCTAAGCTCTTTCCTCATTAAAAACAAAGTTTTTCACGACGTCCGCCCCATCAGCCCGGCCAAATCCTGATTCACATTCGGAAGTGAAGATCGTCTCTTTGAGCACGGAGGCGTCGGCAAGGCTTGACGTCCCAATCGTCCCATGCAATCTCGCCCGGACAACCTCAACGAGTTCAAAAACATGGCCCCTCGAACCTCCCTTCCCTGCGCGTCGATCATCGCGTGCATGTTGATTTCCTGTGCATCCACGTCGCCTCATGTGGACGCGCCCAAAAAACTCGAATCGGATATCCCGGCGCGAGGTTCTTTGGCGGCAGCGGCTGTTGCTGGCGTTTCGGATCAAGCGCTGAAAGATTTGCTGGACGAACATTTCGATTGGGAATTGCGCGACGCTCCGACGCACGCGACGACGCTCGGGGATCATCGTTTCGATTCGCAATTACGTCACGACGCGCTCGAAGACATTCGCGCCCGGCAAAAGACGCGTCTGACCTTTCGAGATCGCGCCAAAGCCATCGCCACGGACAAACTCGGGCCCGAGGATCGCACGACCTTGCGACTTTTGCTGGAAGATTTGGAATCGGACATCGCCTCGGAAGTTTGTTCGGCCGAATCGTGGGAGCTTTCGAGTTACGCAAGCCCTGTCGGTTCGACAAACCATTTGCCGGAATTGCATTTGGTCTCGACGGTCGAGGACGGGAAACATCTGCTGGCTCGTTATGCGGAGATTCCTCGGGTCATCAAAGAACGCGAAGACAATTTGCGCCGCGGATTGCAAGAAGGTCGCGTAGCTAGTCACGAAAGCGTCAAACGGCTCGCCGCGCAACTCGGTCGGCAACTGGACAAACCCGTGAAAGAATGGTCGCTGGTGACGGTGCTGCAATCTCCCGCGGCCAAAGAGAGGCGCAAGGGTTTTTCGGCGGCGGAAGAGCAAGCTTTTGGGGAAGAAGTTTTGCGGATCGTGGAAACGAAGGTTGCCCCGGCTTATCGAGGGTTTCTCGAATTCATCACCAAGGACATTTTACCGAAAGCTCGGCCGGACGACAAAGAAGGCGTGTCGGCCATCAAAGACGGAGGGGCCTGTTACAAGGCGCGGATTCTGACGCATTTGGGATCGACGTACGAACCGGAGGTTCTGCACAAAACGGGACATGACGAGATTGCGCGGATCAACGGAGAAATGAAAACACTGGGCAAAAAGTTGTTTGGCACGGATGATCTCCCGGCGATTCTGGAAAAACTCCGCACCGACAAGACTTTGTATTTCGATTCGCCCAAAGCGGTGGAAGATGCGGCGCGTAAGGCCCTCGACAAAGCCCGAGCTGCGATTCCGAATTTGTTTGGGATTTTGCCCAAAACCGATTGCGTGATCTCGCTCATTCCCGACGAAGAAGCGCCGTATACGACGGTCGCGTATTATCGCGAACCGAATTATGACGGCACGAAACCCGGGGAATACTTCATCAATACGTACAAGCCGGAAATTCGGCCGCGATTCGAAATGGAAGCGCTCTCGTTTCACGAATCGATTCCTGGTCATCACTTGCAAATTGCCATCGCTCAGGAACGGGGATCACTTCCGGCATTTCGGAAATTTGGGCGAGCTACGGCATTCGTGGAAGGTTGGGCCTTGTATACCGAAAAACTCGCCGACGAGTCGGGGCTCTATTCGAGCGACCTGGATCGGCTCGGGATGCTTTCGTACGACGCTTGGCGCGCAAGTCGGCTCGTCGTGGACACGGGTCTGCATCATATGGGGTGGACTCGAGCGAAGGCCGAGCAATACATGCGCGAGCATACGGCGCTGACGACGACGAACATCGAGAATGAAGTGGATCGGTACGTCGCTTGGCCTGGACAAGCTCTGGCGTACAAGGTGGGGCAACTGGAGATCCTGCGGCTGCGGCAGAAAGCGAAAGACGCGCTGGGCCCCAAGTTCGATTTGAAGGGATTTCATGATGCGGTGTTGTCAGGCGGTCCCGTATCGTTGCCAGTCTTGCAAGAACAAATCGAGAAATGGATCGCTTCGCGACGATAACAACTTGACAGGAGTAGCGGTTACGGACGATCGTGGAGGGTATGGCTCAACCTTTCTCGAATACGAAACGAAGTCCGATCCGCCGAATGCCCACGTTGTTTCTCGTGGGTTTGTCCGTCATCGTCGCTGCCTCCTGCGTAGCTGACAATGACGAACCCCTTGCATTGTCCGATCCGGGACTCTTCACCCCGGCAGTAGCCCAACAAACGAGGACAGACGCAGTACCCGAGCTTGTATCGACGCGTGTTCTGCGACAGGCGTTTCCGGATCATGTGGATCGGGTCCTGGGGCAAACTTTAGCGCGTGGGTTCGTGGCAGGAGAACACGGGTTTGTCCGGGAGTCGGATCAGTC
>DAOMZH010000719.1:0-5940 GCA_035437985.1 Polyangium sp. (in: bacteria)
ACCGTGCTGGAAGCCATTATGGAAGCCGGTGGGTTCGATACCACGCGCGCTAATCAAGGCTTTTTTACCATTCGACAACGGGTGAATACCGAAATACGGGGCATTACGCGGACGAACCATATTCGTCTCGGGATCGTGAACGAAACGGGTTTGAAGACCGAGCAAATCACGTTCGGCGGCAAAACGCAGCGCAGGTATGCGACTGGCGCGCTGGGCAATGGCAAACGCGTCGCTGATTCCGGCGAGTTTGGCCGGGCGAGGCATTTCGGTGACGACTTCTTCGGCAATCCGGGTGACTTCGGCTTTATGGGGCGCCAAAAACGAAAGCAAGGGCAAAGCTTCGTCCACTCGTTTGCGCTGCAAAATGGCCCGCGAACGCTGGATGGCCCGCGCCTCGAACGCAGATTGCTCGGGAATTCTTGGATCTACCAGCAATTGCGCGACCAGGTTTTGGCCTTGTTCGAGCGCTTGCACGCGATCCGCAGGAGCATCGACATGGCCTTGCGGGGAGATTGGCGCAACGGTTTTTCCTGGCGTTTGGGTTTGCCGGAGCAACGTGCGGCATAACGCGACTTCGGCGGCGAGTTCGACGAAGGGCGGAAAAAACGCGTCGCGTTCGATGAGAATGGGCACCGGGCCAGTTTTTGCGAGAATCGATTGCAAAAGGGAAAACACGTCATTCGTCACGGCGTGGGCGTGATCGTCGAAATAAAAATCGTCTTCGAAGACTCCGCCGGCGAGGTGGATCATCGCAACGCGTTCGAGGGGGAACTTGGCGGCGAATTCCACCGGATTTTGCCCGCTGTTGAGGGCATTGGCATAGAGGTTTCCGACGTCGAGCAGCAGTGGACAACCTGTTTGCGCGGCGATTTCCTGATAGAAATCTGGTTCAGCCATTTCGTTGTCGGGCCACGAGGAGGTCCAGGCGATTTTTTCGGGCAAAAGCGGAATGTCGGGCGATTGTTTACGCGCGAGGGCGACGTTGCGGGCGATGACGCCAATGGCGGTGCGGGTGAATGGGAGTCCGGTGAGGTGTCCTATTTCGCGCGAGCCACTGCGCACGAAAGCGACGTGTTCACTGATGAAGGGGGCGCGCAGGTCTTTGGCGAGGGAGCCGAGGGCTTTGGCGCGGTCTTTTTCGATGCCTTCGGCGGCACCGAGGGACAACTTCACGCCATGCGGAATGACGGGCCAGATTTCGGCGACGGCATGGGCTTCGCGGCGGGCAGCGGGTTTGACGTAGCAGCTTTCGGCGACGACTTCGACGAAGTCGACGGACCGCGGCGTGCGGAGCAAATCGGCAGCGATTTCATCGCGATAACCGAGGCCAGCGGCGAGCCGAGGGAGCATGCGGGAGCGATGGTAGCCGGAATCGTGGCGTGGTGGCAAGGGGGATTCACATGAGGAGCGTGCGCAGCCGCTGCGCAATCGGATGTTGGAAAATCCGCGCATCAGTGTCGGCAGATCGGATGATTTGCAGCGCCCAATCATGTTTGTGTGATTTCATGTCCCCGCGAATGAGTCGTCGAATATCTTCACTCGCGAATTTCACTGCGTGCGCCAAGATGTTCGAGTCGGGATGCAGATTCGAAGGATCGAACTTCGGCCAATCCTTGGGGCGGCGTTTGAGACCGAGTGCGCGCATCACTGCACTTTCATCCATGACCAGCAGAGCTTCAAACATCGGATCCATGTAAAGAACATCGATCATACCGCGTGGAGGCCGTCCGGCATCGCGAGAGCAACCTGGATTATTCGCATAATGCTCCAGTAAAGCTTGACCGGAATCGAGCAATTCCGGCGCGAGATACTTTCGGGCAACAAATCGTTCGAGAATGAAATTGATCTCGGCGCGCATGCATTCGAAAGGAACGAGTTGATTCTTCGGTATGCGATCAAATGCTACGATAATGACGTCGAAGGCGTACTTTTGATACATGCGTTCAATGAATACGTCGAGAGCTTCGCGACTTCCAGGCGTTTTTGGCGGTTCTCCAAGGGCCACAATTTGTGCTTTGGATATACCATAGATATGAAATGTAGCCGATGTTGGGTATAGGCGATTGCAGAGCTCCCGCCATAATTCGATCAGCGGTTTTCGACCACGCAAGTCGGTGTAATCCGAGCCTTCCGTAAAAATCGCGACGTTACGCGGACGCATCGGAATCCTCGGCGTCTTGCATGTACCCAGCAATGTACATCGCCCCCGGAGCAACGACACCTTGGTTCTTTACAACGTCATCGAACGTCGTAATCGGTTGATATTCCGTATCCCCCTTGTTCCGGCGTACATGAATGACCTCGTCAATGTCGACGTGATCGAGTAAAAATGGGGAATGCGTCGTGAGAAGAACTTGAACGCCATCGTTCGAGGCCTCTCGAAGCGCACGCAACACGAATTGCAAAGTCCAAGGGTCGAGGCCATTTTCGATTTCTTCAATCGCAATGAGGCTTGGTTTGGGCTCCATTGCCAATAGCGCAAAAATGGCTGTGATTCTGCGCGTTCCTTCGGAAAGCATCCACGAGGGGACAGGAAAAACTTGGGTTCCGCTCGGCGTCCGCATGCGCTCGTGCGTTTGATAATACCCCTCGGCAACCTCGGACACGACGCTGATGTCCTCGACACCCCCAATGACCTGAGCGACGGCCTTTGCCACATTGGCCCTTTGGGCCGCATTCAATTGATTGAGAAGGGCAACGATTTCGCGTCCTTCTTCGTCTAGCGCTGGTCCACGCGTACGGGGCAGAAGACGTCCTGGTAACGCCATCGCGGTGGGGCTCAGTCGCAGAAACACCGCGCTGCGTAGAAACTCGAGCAACCGCTCGGCTCCCAACGCTTTCGTCTTTGTCACGGATGCAAGGGCCAGAGCATCGTTGTCGCGTACTGGATTACCCCCCTTTATGGAGCGCACGACAGACCCGTTGGAAAGCCTTTTTGATTGAATTATTGGCTTGGCGAACGGCATCTTCGAAGTTGCCTCCGAACACGACTCGGTCTGAACGAGCAGGCCCTGCTCAAAGGGTTTGACAGTAAATCCGTAGCGAGTTGTCCTTGATTCTTCACTCCGAAAAAATAAGCGAATCGATGTCTCGTCACATGTCCGATTGACCAGGCCATCGAACTTGGCAAATCGACTCAACGTGCTTTCTCGCAAGCCCTGAAATACTGCGCCTTGAAGCCATTGCAATGCCTCGACGAGTGAACTCTTTCCGGACCCATTGCGACCAATCAGCAACGTGAGCGGACCGAGTTGCACGAGGCCGCTATCCTTGATGGCCTTGAAGCCCGAAATCCTGATTTGCGTCAGCACTGGGATGAGGAAAGACCAACCTGACGCTCAGGTCAAGCCTTTCCCCCACCCCCTGCCCCCGAGATCGTGTATACACCCGCCCAGCATGGAACAGCTCGAAAGCTATCTCGCCGGATCCTGGGCCCAAGGTTCGGGCAAACCGAGCACCCTCGTCAATCCCGCCACCGAAGAGCACCTCGCCGAAGCAAGCACCGAAGGCCTCGACTTCGCCGCCGCTTTTGCCCACGCCCGGAATGTCGGCGGCAAAGCCCTCCGCGCCCTTTCTTTCGCCGAGCGTGGCGAAATCCTCCGCGCCCTCTCCCGCGCCATTCACGCGCAGCGCGATGCCCTCATCGATGTCGCCATCGCCAATGGCGGAAATACCCGCAGCGATGCCAAATTCGACATCGATGGCGCCTCCGGCACCCTCGCCTATTACGCCGACCTCGGTAAACAACTCGGCAACGCCAAATTCCTCGTCGAAGGCAACGAAGGCGTCCAGCTCGGGCGCAGTCCCCGCTGGTTCGGCTACCACGCCCTCGTTCCTCGCACCGGAGTTGCCCTGCATATCAATGCCTTCAACTTCCCGGGCTGGGGTATTGGCGAAAAAATGGCCTGCGCCATCCTCGCCGGAATGCCCGTCGTGGTCAAACCCGCCACGAGCACCGCGCTCCTGGCGTACCGGATCGCCAAACTGTTTGTCGATGCAAACGTTTTACCTGCCGGTGCCTTTTCGTTCATCGCCGGATCCCCTGGCAACATGCTCGATTCCTTGTCCGAGCAAGACGTCGTCGCCTTCACGGGCTCGGCCGACACAGGCGCACGCTTGCGCACGCATCCCGCGATCGTGCGCGGATCGGTTCGTCTGAACATCGAGGCCGATAGCTTGAACTCCGCCACGCTCGGTCCTGATGTCACTTCCGGCAGCGACACCTACCGCATGTTCCTCCGCGAAGTCTTCCGGGACATGACGCAAAAAGCCGGGCAGAAGTGCACGGCCACGCGCCGAATCTTCGTCCCCGACGCGATGGTGAACGATGTACGAGACGAACTCGCCGCCATGCTTCGCGACGTCCAAGTCGGCAATCCGGCCAGCGATGGAGTCACCGTAGGCCCCTTGGCAACTGCCTCGCAACTCCGAGACATTCGGGCAGGTATCGATCGTTTGTCCAAGGAAGCAACGTTCGTCGTGGGAAACCAAGCTGCAGCTCCCGCGGGAGTGCCAGAAGGCAAAGGATATTTCGTCCCGCCGACGCTCTTGCATTGTACCGATCCCGACGCAGCCAAAGCCGTGCACGAACACGAGGTCTTTGGTCCATGTGCCACGATCGTGCCTTACGATGGTTCGTCCGGGCGTGCCGTCGACTTGGTTGCGCGCGGCGCAGGCATGCTCGTGGGGTCTGTGTACAGTGACGACCGGGCGTTTGTCACGGACATGGTGCTGGGTTTGGCGCCGTATCATGGGCGGCTTTACTTCGGCAGTGAGAAGATTGCGGATCAAACGGCTGGTCCAGGGACGGTGCTTCCACAAAGCATCCATGGAGGTCCTGGTCGTGCGGGTGGAGGCGAAGAGCTGGGAGGCCAACGCGGCCTCGCGCTGTACTCGCATCGCGTCGCGATCCAAGGCGCAAGGCCCATCCTCGATGCGGTGCTGGAGTTGAAGAAGTAGTCGGCGGGTTTATTGAGCTTCGTCGCAATACTCCCACGAGGCCTTTTGACCAGTGTCGCAGAGGTAACGCTGGTCGCCACAACACCCTGTACAAGTTTTGCTAGCCTTGCGGTTTACACAGCGCTCGTAACAGTCCCATGATGGCTTGTTGCACTCTTTGCGCGTCTCTCGTTCTTGACCGACTTGTCTTTCACGGCGGCAGCCTGAGGGCAAAGCGATGAGAACGAGCACCATCGCCAACCGGGCTAATACAGGCATTTGTTACTCCCTGTCTGGGCAGCTATGAAAGCTGTAGCTCTGGCCGCTATCGCAACGTTCACCGTTGTCAGCGCAGCATGACAAACAGACGGATCCTCTATCCGCCTCATAACACGAGTTTCGACAGGCAGACACTTTGTGCGTGCATGCTTCTTTCTCCGTCACGCCAGCGTCATTGGTGCGCCGTTCGTCGTTGCTCCAAGGGCTCCACGTACAACCACCCAGCAGAATCAGGAAGGTAAAACCGACTCGAAACACCGCGTGGATTCGCATTTTCACGACCCCTTCCGATGCAGCTACTCCCCACAACTCGCGTCATTCTTGTCCGCGATATCCATCGTCCAAATCGGTTGATCCGCACCGAGCGATCGGCCAATCCCCACCACGACAAACTCCGGCTTCGTCAGCATCACACTCGACTCGGGATCCATCTTCCACTGGTCGAGCGTCACCGTGCCTTCTCCATGTCCCTTCGCGATGAACTCGACCAGCTCGGCGGCCGCCGTGCACCCCGGCATGTACCCCGCGCCGCACGCACGCATGGGTGTCGTGGATTTGCCCGGAGCAACGTCGGACAAATAATTCTTGTCCCGCATGTCGTCGCCATGTGCCGATGTCGCGACGTGCAGGCTGGCACAAACGGTCACTGCAGGAGCACCTGCACACTTGCGTAAGTCATTCAGCCCGGTCATCACGTCGGTGACGAACGGGTCGAGGGGGTTG
>DAOMZH010000720.1:0-5938 GCA_035437985.1 Polyangium sp. (in: bacteria)
CCACGAGGCTTCCCGTCACCGTCACCCCAAGAACAACCATCACCTCGTCGATGATGACGACCTCGACGAAGACGACCGTTACCACCACAACGGTCTCCACCTGGCCCATGTACGCGCGGTTTGGTGTCGTCTGCGCAATCGACGACGAAGGGGAAGTCGATCGAAGCGCCGCTTGCTCGATGACCTCCTTGTCGACTTTCATCTCGCCCAACGCAACACGGACGCACATCCCCACGTCCGGATTCGGCTCGCCGGTGGTCGTTACATCCCCCCAAACGCGCCCGTTCTCGTCGAGCTTGACCCTGGCATCGATCGCCCGCCGCCCCGGCTCGATGTCTTCCTGGACCAACTTGCCACATTCCTGCAGCCGTTCCGCAGTTAACTCGGGGAGATTGGGTTGTCCTGGTGCATACCGCGCGTTGGCGGAATGGCACCCCAGCGGAGTGACCGCGAACAACATACAGATCATCGCCCACAAGGAAACGAAGGCTCGAAATGTCGGATGCTTCATGTTTCCGAGGTTACGAGGAACTCGCACGTCGCGTCAACGAGAAATGTTGGCAACCCAGTGTCGGTGCGACTCCGGGCGCTGAACGAAGGTGCCAACCACTTTGGGAACGCAGTGTTGGTACGTGCGTGGGTGACGGCATCCTCAATGGGATCGCAGCTTCCGGTCATGTCCGAAGGTGCCAACCCCTTTGGAAGCGTAGTCTTGGTGCGATTGGGGACGACGAGATCCCCCATGGGATCGCAACATCTGGTCATGCCCGAAGGTGCCAATCCCTTTGGGCACGGTCGATATGTGCACGTACATCCCGCCACGAGCCCACAGGGAGTGCAAGTTTTAGGCGTCTCCTGGGCCAATAGCTGACATAGTCCGGCCACATCCGTTCCGGACTATCGTTATGGGTGTTTTGCGAGAAATGGCTTCTTCCGCGAATTCGACAGCAAATCACGATAACAAAGCATTGTTGTTCGGCGCTCGCGTCTCCGTGTTGCCGCTTGGAAACAACAGGTTGAAGTGCGTCTCGCCATTGACGCGACGGACATCGATGCGCCCGTTGTGGGCATCGACGACTTGCTTGACGATGGCCAAGCCAAAACCCATGCCCTCGGGCTTGTCAGCAGTAGCAAACGGCTCGAAGAGTCGGCTCAACAATTCGTCGGGGACACCTGAACCGCTATCGGCGATCCGGATTTCGATATTGGATTCGACCTCTCTCGCGCTGAGTTCAATGCGCCGAACCGCAACCGATGCGACAGCTTCCAGAGCGTTTTTAATGAGGTTCGATAGGGCACGTTCGAGACGCCCGACATCGACACGCATGGTCAAATTTCGAGGGATATCGACCTGGAATTCGATTCCCCGTGTCGAGGCCTGAATGTGCCATATTCGTATGGCTCGCGCCAATGCGTCCTTCAAAACGACGACAGCGGGCTGAATTCGAACCTCTGATCGGCACAATGCGAGAATGTCGCCGACGAGATCCAACCCTCGTTGTACTTCTTGCTCCATCATTTCGAAAGCATCGTCGACATTGGCGAAGAGTTCGGGTTTCTCACGCAAAAGGCGAAGAACCATTTGCGTCGTGCCGAGGGGGTGACGAAGGTCGTGGAGCAAAAATCCAACGGCTTGGCCCACACCGGCCATGCGTCGACTTCGTTCGAGTGCGACTTCGGTCTCCCGATTTCTAATGGCCAATGCCGCATGTTCGAGGAACGTGAGCAGCAGTGTGCGCCGATCTGGCGTGAGTTTCGCGCGACCTGGCAATGCGAGCAGCAATCCGAATTCCTTGACGCGAATAATGACGGTGCCATCGTCCAGGGTGGTAAACGGGCTCGTGTCCGTATTGCTTTTCTTGAGCAGCTCGATCGTGGCCGGCGATGATTCGAGACCGAGTTCACCTACTCCAAGGCAACACTGAAACGATTTGCCTTCAATGAGCCGGAAAAGCGCGGCGGAATCGGTATCGAGCCAGGAACAGGTTTGGCGCAGCAGATGCTTCAAGAGACGATCGATGTCTGGAGCTTCGCCACGCAATGACGAGACCGCGAGCATCAATTCTTCGAGTTCTCGAGCTTTGTTCCAATCCAGGACGAGTTTGGTGGCGAGTTGTCGAGCTTCGTCGGTGACGAAAGGCTTGATGAAATACGATACGTTTGCCCCTGCACGCTCGACGATACTTTCCACGCTGTGATCGCTGTAGGCCGTGATGAACACGACCTCCGCTCGCGAATCAATCTTGCGAATTTCTTCGATCGTCTCCACGCCGTCGATCCCCGGCATGCGAATGTCACAGAAAATCACAGCATACGGAGTTCCGGCTTCGACTGCCGCCCGCACGCGAGCAATGCCTTGCAGCCCATTTGCGGCGACGTCGAGGTGGAAGTTCATGACGCGTTGCTGGCGTCTCGCTAGTATGGGCGGATCGTCGAAAAGAAGGCTTGCGGCCGAATCCATCGCGTCGGATGTGGACGGTGACGTGCGCAGAATCATCTGAAAACCGTCGCGAATCGATTCTTCGTCGTCAATGACGAGGACACGTGAATTCATTCGTTCATCGCGCATCATGTTTCGCCTCCCCGACAGGCAACCAAATCGTGGCTCGCGCCCCCTTGCCAATCCCGTCGCTCGTCAATGATATTTGCCCGCCCAATGACGCGACGACTCGCCGCGTTGCTCCAAGCCCTACGCCGGAACCACGTCCTTTGGTGCTGAATCCATCGTCGAACACGCGCGAAAGCTCTTCCGGATCGATGCCCCGCGCATTGTCGAGCACCTCGATCGTAATGCCTCGATTCACGATTTTGGCGGACACCGAAATGTGAAACGGCGCCATCGTTGCTTTGACGTCGTCGAATGCCTCGGTGGCGTTTTTGAGCACGTTGATGAGCACTTGCATGATTTTCGTGCGCTCGGCATGAATCGATGGCAGATTGGGATCACACTTCAAATCGAGCGTGATGCCTCGTTTCGCAATGCCGTCACCCATCATCAATTGCGCATCGAGAATGAGTTTTTGGACGGACAGCGACATTGAACCAGGCGCCACACCGGCACCGGAATACGCTCGATACGTCGTGATGAGATCTTGACCGTGGCCCACGAAGGCCATGAGCTTGTTGGCGGATTCGAGTGCCGCTTTTTGGCCTTTTTCGTTTTCGGTCGCAATGGCTTCAGCCAATTCTGCGAGCGCGCGCGCTTTGGTGGCTCCAAGAGCCCCAGCCAGCGCTTGCTCGTGCTCCCGCAAAAACCCGGCAAGTCGCTTCAGGTTCTTATCGATCCCTTGGGAATCCAGCCTCGTCTGCAATTCCACGGCTCGCGTGCCAATGCCCGTGAATGCATTGCCGAGATCATGCAAAATGCCCGCGGCCATCTCGAGGCTCCCTTGTTGATGCGCTTCGCGAGCAAGCTGCTCTTGTTGCTTCCTCTCTATCCGCTTCAATTCGCTCACGTCGCGAGCCACAGCGTAAATGAGTTGATTGCGCATGTCCGGGCCCGCGCACCACTGCAACCACCGATACGATCCATCCACGGCCCGATAGCGATTCTCGAATGTAACGATAGCGTCACCTTGGCCAATTTGGCCCGCTGCAGCCACTGTCGATGCAACGTCTTCGGGATGGACGAATTCTACAAATGGGCGCGCACACAATTCTTCGGCAGTGTATCCAAGAACTTGCGTCCATCGCGGATTGATGCGTTTGAAATAACCATCGAACCCCGCAACACACAACATGTCGATCGAAAGTTCGAACAGAGGATCGAACGACGGAGCCTCTTTGGTAGACGCTGCGCCTCCGCCCCCGGTTGTCGATTGGATTTCGCCGTTCGTCCCAGCATCCGCAGGATTGTCGGTTTTCACCATCATGAAATTCAAGACCTCCAAAATCAGCAGCAGTCTATGTACGTTATAGATTCTGCGCAAGATTATTCTGTAATCAGCGCAAATATTGTCGCGGAAATATTTCTATCGTTACGTATACGGCAGCTCTATCGCCAAGGCGTTTCACGATTCGCTGCGATCCTGTTTTCAAGCTTGCTGTTCGCAGGGTTTGCGCAACCATGCGAGTTCTTCGGGCTCGGTAATGACGAACTCAATGGGAACGTCCAAAGCATCCATCTTCAACGTTCGCCCGGCACCTCCCCATGGATGAAACGACTTTTCTATTGCTTCGATGTGGCGCTGACGTAAAGCGCCCGCAGGTCTGTCATGCCAACCTGCTCGCGCCACACCACCGGATGCTCCGCAGAAAGCGTCATCTCCGGAAAACGCGCCAACAATTGCTGCACCGCAATCTCGGCCTCCATACGCGCGAGAGCCGCACCGAGACATAGATGCGCCCCGCCACCGAACGAGAAATGGGGAATCGTGGGACGCGAAATGTCAAAACGGTCTCCGTCCGCGAGTAATCCGGGATCTCGGTTTGCCGCGGCAACGCCGAGCATCAAGGTTTGTCCCGCGCCAATGGGACAGCCGCCAACCGTCATTGGCTCTTTCGTCAATCGGGGAAGAACCGAAAATGGCGGAATGAAACGCAGCGCTTCCTCGACGGCCTTCGATGCCAGGTCCGGGTTCTCGCGGACTTTTGCCAATTCCGCGGGATGTTGAAGCAAAGTTATCATCGTATTGCAAATGAGGGCGGTGGTGGTTTGCACACCTGCAACCACGAAGCGCGCGACGTTGATCGCGAGTTCGTCGTCCGTGAGCGGATCCGTAGGGTCAGCATTGCGAATGATTTGCGAGGTGAGGTCTTGCGTCGGATTTTGCCGGCGCGAGCGCACCAACTCGGCGCAGCGGGCTAGAAGTGCGCGCCGCGCCGCAATGGCCGCAAGGCGCCCTCGGCGCTGAAGAAACGGGTCGTGAAGCCGCCCAATGTCATCGACCTCGAGACGAAGCGCAGGGACGTCGACTTTACCGAGGCCCACAAGGCTCGCCACGACGTGGACCGACAGAGGCGTCGCGAATTGCGCGTGCACGTCAAACGTCGCCAGGTTATCCAGGCCGTCGAGCAGCTCGATTGCCGCGGATTGAATGGCCAAGCGCAATTCGGCGGGATCGCGTTGGCCTAGAGCACGCTGAAACGGGCGGCGCAGACGCGCGTGGAGCGGGGCGTCGACCAAAAACATGTCGCTCCGAGCCGTGTCATCCGGGTCGTTTGTCTTGGCTAAACGGGCGATGGCGCCAGATTTTGCCGTGTGGGGATTATGGGAACAGCGCGGATCTTTGAGCAATGGAGCGACATCCGCGGCGCGCGAAATCCAGTACATACTGGTCAACTTGTCCCGCACTACGGGAGCTCGGTTTCGCACGTCGACGAGTGCGGGCAGATGGTCCTGAAAAAAACCGGGCGTCGCGATGGGAGTTTGCCGAGCTGCCCAGCGCGCCAGCGGCGGAACCAGCGACAAACCCTTCATGACCAGGCGCGTGAACGTTTGGAGGAGTGGAACGTGCTCTCGAGAGGTCGCGTCGACGGGGGGCGGGTTTTCCATTGAATTGGTGGGTAGTGTACCTCAGCCACGGCAATGATGAAATCAAGTTTGCCGCGAAGGGTCACGGGAGGAAATACCCAACCACGTTGGCGGTCGCTTCCGGCCGGGGTTTGGCTACAACACCGAGCGTACAGGTACTTTGAGCGCCATCGAAGCCCAAGGAGGGGCCGACTTTGCTTGGACAAGCAACGGTGGAGCGGTCGGCTGCATTCTGACGTACTTGTTCAAGCGCCGGTGCAAGGGTCGCGACCCCTTGGACGAACCTTGGGGAAGCGACGGTCGAGCACTCGAGGGGCCTGCATTGGCGCTTGGGCAAGCGACAGCGGAGGGGTTGAGGGCCTGGAGGCTTACTCGAGCGTCCAACACCCCGGACCCGTTCTCAATTTCACTGGGGGCCAACGTGGACGTTTCCAACGGATTGCTCCTTGTGGTATTGACGTCCGC
>DAOMZH010000721.1:0-5930 GCA_035437985.1 Polyangium sp. (in: bacteria)
GATGACGAGGATGCGGCGTCCCGCGACGTTGCGGCCTGATTTGCTGGGCGAACGTGGCGTGTGGGGAAGTGCCGAGATGCGGAGAGGCCAACGCAGTTCGAAGCGCGCTCCAGGTTCGGCACGCACGAGCTGCAACGAACCACCATGTTCACGCGCTAGACCTGCGGCGTATCGCAAACCGATCCCTGCTCCTCCAGCTCGTGTCGTCACGCCCGCATCGAGCAAGTTTGCTCGACGTTCCGCAGGTACGCCTGGACCTTCGTCGGTTACTCCAAACACCAGTTGTCCGGACGCATCGATGGTTGCATCAAGAAAAACCGTCCCTCGAGCAGGAGACACAGCGATGGCGTTGAGCAGCAGGTTGGTCAGGATCTGCAAGATGATCGAACCATCCAAAATCTGTGTGTCTTCAAGCGCCGGTTCGATCGTCATCTGCAGATGCACACCCGCGCGCATTGCTTCCGGTTCGCAACCGGTCGTCGCATCACGCAGGAGCGCTTCTACTGCACACGGAGCGTCCTCGGGAACATCCGCTCCGATCGCCCGACGCACGATTTGTCGCGCGTGACGTGCTCGTGTACTCGCGATGCTCAACGCACCTTCGAGTGACGATGTTGCATCGAGCTCGAGTCGTGCGCGATCGATCCATCCAAGCACGACCGTGAGCGCGTTCGAGACTTCGTGTAATGCGCCGGCGAGGTCGCGATCGCTGTGCTTACGTGTGCCAGTCTCCGCGTCGACCTTCGAAGACTCGTGGGGCAGAACGTCGCCCTGATACGCAACAGACGTACGTAAGCTGCTCACCTGAGCATTATCGTCCGCGTCGGACTCCGCCACGAGCGCAGCGTATCCCAAGATGCAAGCGCGCGGATACCCTGGAAAGCAAGGCGTACGTAGAGTTTTTCTCATGCACCTTGGGCGGTCGAAGTTCAGCGTTGAGAATGTGCTCTCATTGCGCCAGAGACGGAGCGAGCGGCAGTATGAAACGACCGTCTGCACCTGTTGTCGTCTCGCCCATTTGAATCACGACCGTCGAATCAAAACCGGCCGCAGTGACGGGCATCCATGCGCGTACCGTGCTGTTCGTGACGATCGCATTGTCGGGGCTCCGTACCGTGCCTCCTACGATCGCTGGGTACGAAAGCACGAGGGATGCAAGATTGAACATCTCGGCGCCATCGATATTGGGCTGCACGTCGAGTTGTGAACGAACGAGCCAGGGGAAGAATGACGATGCAGGAGGGACGACGAGCAGGTCGACGAGTCCTGGGTCGGCTTGCAAAGAAAAGTCTCCTGTTGGTCCGAGGGCCGCGGAGGCGATTTGCGAGGTTGGTCCTTCTACAACGAGGTGGCTGGAGAGGTACGGGCGCGCGGGCGAACGTGAAGGGTAAACGGTTGCGGCGCCTGCGATCAGGGGCAAACCATTGGGCAAAGAAACAAAACCGGAAATGGTGGATTTGTCCTGAATGATGAGCCCTTTGCCGCAAATGCAATCGTCGGTCGTGTTGATGATCCAATCATCGGTCGTCACGGCTTTGGTGCTATCGAACGTGGGACGAGCGACGACTTGGTAACGCCCTGGAGGCAACTTCGTCACGAATCGGCCATCCTGATCGGTATCGACGATGATCGTGAAATTGGAATTATTCGAGGCATTGCCCGACAACTCGACGCTGCGGAACGTAATCGTCGAAACGACTGGGGTCCCGTGGGTATCCACGACAAACGCATCGACCTGGCGTCCTTCGGCATCGAGGTCGACGAGGACGAGATTGGCTTCGATGTTTTCGGCATTGGGATTGAGGGGGCTTATCGCGGCGATTTCCCAGAAAAACCGAGGAGCATTGACGCCGTCTTTGGGCCGCAAACGCAGCACGGGCGACGAATCTGTCGGACCATTCCAGAAATATTCCAAGCTGTAGCTGGCATAAAGATTGAATTGTTCGACTTGGAGCGTCTGCGCTGGGGAAATGGGTTTGCCGCGTTTGGGTTCGGCAACTTGAATGGTCCAGCCCGTCAGGTCTTGCCCCTTGGGAAAACCCACCGTTCCTGAAATCACGTGCGGCGCGGTCGTGAGATGCAAATCGAGTTTGCCGCCTTGAGATACGTCGAGGTCGCTATGGAACGTGGGGGGTGGCGGGGCATTGGTACATCCTTCGGGCGCGTGCGGAACCACGTGCATGTCGTACGAACCTTTGGGCAAATCGACGGTATACGTATCCGCGTCGTCGAACATGTCGTTCTTATCGACCAAATTCACCGCTTGGGCTTCATGATTGGGCAATCCATCATGAGGGCCATTGCGGTAGAAATAAAAATCCGCAGGGAGTTTGTGCGATGGCGGAAGGAGACAACCTTTGTAGTCGTAATCAACATACAGTTCAATCGGAGAAACGACGGAATGCGGCAAGACCACGTCTTCGTCCACCACGATTCCGGTATCCGATTGCGCCGTCAGCCCACCATTACCGAATGGAATGAGAAACGAAGTACCAGCACCATATGGTGCTTCGGTCGACGGCTGAACTTCCAAAATGAGCCCTGGAAGATCGGCGCGTTTCGTCACACATGTCCCGCGCCCACTCACATCGACACACACACCGCCCGTGCAATCGGAATTCGACGTGCATTCATTCGCTACCGCCGCAGCGTTGCCTTCCATGATCGCACAACCCGAAAGCACCAGCAATGCTCCCAAATGAAAGACAATCGAGCTAACACTATGTTTCATGGCACATCTCCCGTAAGTTAATCGACTTCAACGAACATCGCTCGAATTCATGGCGCGAGCGGACATGTGGCATCGATGGGCGGACAATCCACCAACGATTCCGGACATTCTCCAATGTCGCATTGCCGAAAATGCCACGTGATTTGGCTCGAGTCATTCAGGTTTACCGGACATCGGGTCGTTGCGTCGAATGCGTGCGTGGCCATGAGTGTCAACCGATGACAACCAGGTTGAATGCCCACGATTCCATCAACCCAGCGCAGACCCAGCAGAGGTCGCGGTCCTTCGGCCAAGGTTCCCGCCTCCAAATCCGGCCATGCTTGCACGATTGCACTAAATGGCTGACTCAATCCGTTGAGGACACCATAATCCACGTAAAGAGCGACCTTGACGCTCTCGCCTTTGTCCTCCGAAAGAATCGACGCCGTAATTCCAAATTCCTCCGCCCCCTCGTCTCCCCCGATACGCAAAATACCCCGCGGATCAGGATTGAGCCCCGAGGCCACGATCATCGGCGGTGATTGCGTTGGTTCGTACGTCGCCGGATCAGCCGTGACCAAACACCCCGAGGCAAACGAGGCCAATACGAGCGTTGAACAGCGAATCGAGTGTGTCAAAAGCTGCCTCCTCCTGGATTCATCGACGTGCAAAGCGATCTTCGGGCCAATGCCCAACGCGACGAAAACGGCCGAAAACCATCGTAGAGGAAACGACTGCCCCTGACAACGCTGTCAGACTTCCTCGCATCTGTCGAGCCCGACGTCGAGATTCTTCGTCACCAATCGCGATTATCCTGGAGGACGAATCGATGGCGCGGCCCGACCTTTTCGAGAATCCGTAGGTCCAGATGCATTCCAACGTGCTTCGGCATATTCGCTTCGCGTCGCCAAGCGTACGATTTCCGCGATTTCCGAATGCTTTTCACAAGCTCGCGCCAGACCATCAGGATGCGTCAGTGGAAGCTCCAGCGCAATTCCCTGCTCCGCAACAATCATGCGCAACGTCGTTGGCAAATCCCCGCAAGCAAAAAATCCTGCCCGTCGCGCAGCTCGCCGAGCCGCATCGATTGGCGCGTCAGCCGAAGCCGTTGCCCCCGCAGCAAAAATTTCTCGCAATCGGCGATCCGCGCGAGGATTGACGAGTTGCCACAAGTCTTGCCCCAGTCTTGCCACCGCCGGATCCGTCTTGACGTTCGGATTCACGGGACCAAATGCAGCTTCGAGCGCCGCGACGAGCGTTCGTAAATGCTCCTCGGGCAAACCTCGCGCCAACACGTATTCAGGCATTGTCCCAGCAATCCCGGATCCCAGCAGGTAATGCAATTCGAGCGCGTCTTTCAATACGTCACCGACGAGGAGCATCGCTGGCGGGGTGAGCAACGCAATTTGCATGGCCAAAGGCGCGCCAATGCCCCCTTGGGTTTGGGCCAATCGACGATGATACAACGGAGTTCGCGTCCCGCCGAATACTCGAATCACGCCCCCATAAGCTTCACCCAGCAATGTCGCCGCACCCGGTTGAACTCGAATGGCTCCGGAAAGTCCGTAATGGCTCGGCTCGCGCCGATATCGTCCAGTTTCCCAAGTAATCGTGAGGGCTTCGTCGAGGGGCGTTTCGAGCGGTCGAAATAAGAGCGCCAAAACGAGCTCGGAAGAAGTCATCAATGACGATAAAGGTGGCGGAGGCACGGGTTTGGCCGCAGGATCGAATCCTTGCAGAATGTGATCAATGGCGCGCGTGTACGCTTCATTGCGATCGGAAATGGCCGCCAACCGCAGATTCTCGAGAGCCGCCCGATTGCCAGGACGAATCGAGACTTGTTGTTTGCGTACAGCTAAAATGTCCTGCGTACGCTCCATCGAATCGACGGAATACACGGCGACCAATCGATCCCCAGCCTCGAATGAGCCCGCGGCGAGCTGCGCAAATAGCGTCGTCTCGTCGGTCGAATCGCCCGAAGAAATCTGCGGCGTTTCCGGAGATGCCGACACCCCCGCGAAAATATCCGGAGTATTTTCGATAATGGGGATGATCGTCGGAGGATCGGCGCGTTTCTCCGCTGGTTTGGCCGGAGGAACCTGAGCGGCCACGGGGCGAGGTTCAGCGGGTTTGGCGCGAATGGCCGCGGTGGCCAAGGGAATCGGAATGTCGTCGTCGTCGTTGTCGTTGTCGTCCCAGGCCGTATCGAGGGATGGCAATTCATCGGCCGCCTTCTTGGGTCGAAGACGTGCCAATTCCTCTTCGATTTTCGCGACGAGGGCCCGATCGGACACGGCAAGCGGCGCAGCCTCGGAAAAGAACCGAATTGCGTCTTGCGGATCGGTTGCCACGAGCAGCCGGCCGAGTTGCAAAAGAAACTGCGCTTTGTCGAGACCCGTGGATTGCCGAATGAGTTCGTCGAGCGCATTTCGAGCCGCATCCGGTTCGCCGTGTTTTGCGACAAACTCGAGCTTCCGCCGCGCCGCTTGCACCCGCGTGTCGGCTTCTGACGCCGCAATGTCGAGCATTCGGGAGACGAATTCTAGCTGCCCGGCGCTCATCCCGGCTTGCGCTGCGGCCAATGCAACCCGCCCCTTCGTCCGCACTCCGCGCAAGTTGCCTTGGATCGCACGCTCGAACAGGGGCACGGCCGCATCGAAATTCTTGTTTCGAACCAAACGCTCGGCCATTCCGAGGGCAATCAAAGGCGCATTACCGAGTTCTGCATGACGCTTGTTGAGCTCGCGCATACCTGCGCCGCGCCCTTGCACCACGTCCATTTCTTCGGCCAACAGAAAAACTTGAAGCTCGAGTTGCTCTTTCGAAAGATCTCCAGCGATTCGCGTGAGTTCTTCAATGGCAAATTGGGCCTCGCGAGGTGTTCCCGTACCTCGGGTGCGATATTCGATGCGCCGCAATTCGAGCACGGCTTCTGCGGAATGCGGCGAAAGCTGCACGGCACGACGCGCGCGTTCCAAGGCCAACGAATCGTCGCCTTGCGCCGAAGCTAGTTGCGCTGCTTCCAAGAAATACGTAGCCCGTTTGTCCGGGGGCTGAGCCACGTTGTTGCCCAAAAGTTCGAGCGCTTCTGCTTGCATGCGCACGTCGCCGATTTCTCGAGCCAATGCCACACGCAATTCGATGATCGTTTCTTTGGGCAATACTTGCGCGACGCCCTCGAGCATCGTTTGCGCGGCTTTTCCATCGTGTCCGGCGAGAT
>DAOMZH010000722.1:0-5927 GCA_035437985.1 Polyangium sp. (in: bacteria)
ACGGGTGCACCTTGGTGGCTCGTCGGAGTCATCGCCTTCGTTTGTCTCGGCGTAGGGTTTGTCGTGGGATTTCTCGCGGGCGGCAAATGAATCTTGGACGTGTCGCGTTGATCGTCGCATGCGTTTTCACGCCTGATTCCAAGGCTTTTGCGCGCGAACCCGATGTGCCGATCATGGTGGTCGATCTGCATGCCGACGTGCCGTGGCAAGTCCGCGATCGCGGACGCTCGCCGAAGCTCGTCGAGGGACAACTGCGCATCGATGCGCTTCGTGCTGGCAAATACGGGGGCATCGTCTTGCCGATCTACATCTCGGACAAGATCAAGGGGGGCCCGAAGATTGCCGATGCCGAAGCTGTTTACGAAGCCGCGCAAAGCGTGGTGGCGGCGTCGAACGTGTTCTTGCCGCTGGGGTCGAGGAGCGCGGATCCTGAGCGGATTTCGACCTTTTTGGCGATAGAGGGAGCGGGAGCGTTTGCGGAGGATCCGCCGGCGATCGATCGGTTCATCGATCGCGGTGTGCGATTGATCGGTCTGGCGCACACACGGAACAACAAGTTTGCCTCTGCGGCGATGGGCAAACGCGAGAAGTTTGGCTTGACTGACCTCGGTAAGGAATTTGCTCGTCGGATCTACGAAAGAGGGGCGCTCATCGATGTGTCCCATTTGTCGGATCTGGGTTTTACGGATCTGGTTCCGATCGCGGATTCCTTTGGAGCACCAATTGTTGCGACGCACTCGAATGCGCGCGCGTTGTGCGACCATCCGCGCAACCTGACCGATGATCAACTGCGGCACATCGGGCGCACAGGAGGCGTTGCGGGGCTGAATTTCCACACGGATTACGTGTGTTCGAAGGGCTCGAAAGCAACCCTCGCGGACGTGATCAAGCAGCTCGAGTACATGGTGAAGCTCGCGGGCTTGGACCATGTGGCGATCGGAAGTGATTTCGATGGCGACATTGATCCGGCCGAAGGGCTCGAAGACGCGTCGCGCTTGCCAGCACTCGCCGCGGAGCTCCGGCGGCGAAAGTGGACAAACGACGACATTCTCAAGGTTTTTTCGTTGAACGCGTTGCGCGTTTTGAGTTACCGCCCGCGTCGAGAAGCAGCTTCGGTCGGTACGCCTTGAACAAGTTGGCCAAGCGCGCGACCATCGCGCGCGACAATCACGACGAGGAGTGACTCCATGACGACGGATTTGGAAACGCGTTGCTTGAACTTTTTTCCGGATTGGCTGCGCACGCTTGGTGCCGACGCCGCGGACATCGCGAAGATTCTGTCGTCGCCGACGGCATCTCTTTCCGTGAAGCGTTATGCCGCCGGAGCGTTGAACTATTTGTTCAAATCGCTCGACTTGATTCCCGACGGGGTCGAGGATTTGGGGTTTTTGGATGATGCGTTCGTCTTGCGCGTCGCTTCGGCGCTCATGGTGAGCGACTCGCAAGAGATTCGGAACGAAGCGCCGGTGTTGACCCGCCTTGCCGCGGACAAACAGCTCATTGCGGAGCTTTTGGGTAAGGATTATTCGCGGCTCGAGCGTTACGTGCGGGACTTGACGCGCGGAGCGGCCCGTGGCCGCACGGTGGACGAAATCGTAGACGATCCGGCAGTGCAAAAGGGATTCATCAACGAGGTGACCAACTGGGCGCAGGATTATGCGGCGCCGTCGTTCGCGCGTGACGAGAAAAACATCATCAAGCTTCAATCGTTTCTGTCGGCCAAACTCCCGAACTGACAATTACGTCTTTCAGGACGAACCATCCGAGAATCGCTGTTCTTCACGCGGCAAATCGTCGCCACTACCTCATCAGGGAACCACCATGCGCTACAAATTCTTGGGGAATACGGGCATCAAGGTATCGGAACTATGCCTCGGGACGATGACGTTTGGCGACCGCTGGAACAATGGCGCCAACGAAGTCGACTCACTGGAAATTGCAGCCGCGTATGCGGACGCGGGCGGGAATTTCCTCGATACGGCCAATAAGTATCATGAAGGCCAATCCGAAGAAATTTGCGCGAAGATCGTGGCGACCAATCGAGAGCGTTGGGTGCTCGCGACGAAATTCACGTCGAACATGGGCAAGGGCGATCCCAACCTGGCGGGTAATTCCCGCAAAAACATGATGCAATCGGTGAACGCGAGCTTGAAGCGTTTGGGCACTGATTACATCGACCTTTATTGGGTGCACGCCTGGGATTTCACGACGGCGGTCGAAGAGGTCATGCGGGGACTCGATGACTTGGTGCGAAGCGGCAAGGTCGTATCGGTAGGTATTTCCGACGCGCCTGCGTGGATTGTTTCGCAAGCCAATACGATTGCGAACTTCCGAGGTTGGTCGACTTTTTCCGCTTTGCAAATTGAATACAGTTTGCTGGAGCGCACGGTGGAACGCGAATTGATTCCCATGGCGCGATCTTTTGGTTTGACCGTGACGCCGTGGGGCCCCCTCGCTGGTGGCGTATTGACGGGCAAGTATTCGCGCTCCGCAGGTACGCCCGAAGATTCGAAGCGTGCGGCGGGAAACGCCAGACGCATTTCCGATCGTAATTTGGGCATTGCGAAGGTCGTCGACGCCGTAGCCGATGAGCTCGGAAAAACCTCGACGCAAGTGGCGATGAATTGGCTTCGAGGGCGCGGTGCCGACATTTTGCCGATTTTCGGCGCGCGAACAATGGCGCAATTGAGGGACATCCTCGGCGCGCTCGACTTTACGCTCTCGGATGAACACAACAAACGCTTGCAAGACGCGAGCGCCATCGAATTGGGCTTTCCGCACGCATTCATGAGCAATCCGTACCTGCGCGGGATCGTTTATGGCGATTGCGCAGCGCAAATTGATTTGCCCACAGCCGCATTGCCGCGATGACGGCGCGGCAGAGAACGAACCAATACGTCATGTTGCGTCGACTCTTCCACGGGCTGCGTCCATTTCTTCGCGATGCGGGCGCAGCCGTGGGTGTTTTTGGCTTGGTCAATGTGGCTGGAGAACTGGTTCGAAGTCCCTTCGATGTTTTGCGTACGTTCGTGGGAGTGCCTGAATTTGCGTATCCTTATGCGTTGCCGCTCGAAGCGTTGGTCTCGGCCATACTGGTCTTGCAACGAGTGACGACCCTAGCAGCGACCCGTTGGCGCGTTGCGTGCGCAGCGGTCGTGGGTGGGATTGCGCTATTTTCCTTGGCGGATATCGTAACGTTTTACCAGGTAGTCTTCGCGGGCCGGATTCAGACGTCTTTTCCGGCCCCGAGCTCGATTCTCGTTTGCCTGATTTTTGCCGCATTGGCCTACGATCTGTATGACGGTTATGCGCGTGAAGTTTGGAAGTGGAAACAGGCCTTACGCTTTTTTCTCGTATCGGGGATTGTCGCTGCATCACTGCCGCTTTTGTTGATGTTTACATTTGGCCCGACAAACTATTCACGAGAAGCCGATTGCGCGGTGATTTTCGGGGCCCGGGTGTGGGATGACGGTACGCCTTCGCTGGCGTTGGCCGATCGCGTCGACGAAGGAATTCGTCAATATCAAAAAGGCTTGGTCCGAAAACTCGTCATGAGTGGAGCCATTGATCGAAACAATGGTTACTCCGAACCGGAAGTCATGAAGAAGCGCGCGGAAAATGCGGGCATTCCAGCCGCGGACATTTTGCTCGACGAAGCGGGCGTGGACACTTCGGCGACGGTCCGTAACACTGCGGAATTGATGCAACGCGAGGGTTTTACGCGGGCGCTCGCGGTGAGTCATTATTACCACCAACCGCGCGTCAAAATGCTTTTCACGCGGGCTCGCGTGCGTGTCTACACGGTACCGGCGAAAATGAGCCGAAGACTCATGAAGGAACCGATTTTCATTCTTCGGGAAATCCTAGCATATTACCACTCATGGCTCTTTCAATGACGTTCATTTCGGAATCGGGATCCCGTACGACACGTATTGTGTATGGAGTTGTGTCGCGGCTCGTGACGTAGAATGGATCTGTGGCGACAAACTCGAACGTGTGGCCTGATTCGATTTGGCTGGGTGCACCTGGCGGAGGCGCGAGAACCCGAGTCGGGCTACTTCAATTCGGTGGGGGAATTTCTTTGATTCCAGCAGCAGCAAAGGTCACGTGCTCCCATTGCCCGGGCAAGAACGATTGCGCAGTAATGGGAATCTCTTGGGCCGTGAGCATCGCGCCATCCCAATAAAGTCGATAAAGACCGACCGAGGCATGCGTCTCTTGTGTGAGCAGGATGTCGCCAACGATACCTGCGAATTCTTGGGCAGGGGCCCCGAGCAACTGCGACGTGCCGTAATTGACTCCAAAGAAGTTTTCCCGCGGGAGGATGATATCGATGTCTTCGATTTTGACCCCGACGTCGTAGGTTTGAATCGAACCATCGGCGCCGAAAACGTACATTGCGGTCTCATCCTCGGCCCCGACGATGATTTTTCCAGCCAACGGGCCAAACCTTGCGGGATAATTCGGGACGACTTGTATTCCTTCGAGGTGAACGATCGTTTGCGTCTTGGCGATTTGCGTGGGCTCTCCCGTGGATTTGATGCGCCAAACCTCACCAACGGTCGTGACGACCAATAAGTCACCGTTGAAGAGTCCCGTCGTGTCGACCCAAAGCGATCCGCGCAAAAGGCCATTGTTGTCACCAGGCAGCGAAACCCAAGGATTGATGACATTGGTACCATCGGGACTGATACGGACGATTTCGCCATCGTTTCCATTACCTACGAAAAGTTCGCCGGCAATGAATCCTCCTTTGTTTCCCGAGCGAACTGCGGCGATTTTCACTTCATCGGTAAAACCACTGACGGTCGAAAATTGATAGTGCATACCATCATTTTCGATCCGTTCGAAGTTATAGGGCAAACCCATGGAATAGTTGGCCGTGAGAATCACGCTCGCCGTGGGTTCGTGAAAATCGATGCCAATTGGCTGGGAGAATGGCGTCGAAATTGCGGTCAACGTAATGGGCGACGGAGGTGCATTGTTGATTGGATCGAGTCGATTCTGCGTGCCATCCATATCGACATCGCCAATTCCTTCGTCTTGATCGAGGACGCCATCATCGTCGCTATCGGGATCAAGATAATCCGGCATTCCGTCGCCATCGCTATCCGTTGGTCCACCGGGTGCGTCTTTACCTTCGTCGGTATCGAGGAATCCGTCGTGATCGCTATCGGCAATCACCAAAATATCACCGCCACTTCCTCCCATTCCGCTCGTGCTTCCGCTGCCGCCAATACCGCCGCCGCCCTCACCGGCGCCAGAGGACGACGACGAGGTCGTCTCGTTGGACGTGCCTCCAGTCGCCGTGCAACCAAATGCCCATAAGGCACCAACGGTCATCAACGCCGGAATCGCGACGAATGTCATTTTCATGTTAAGCCTCCTGTCCCGCTTGCAAAATCCGAAATCCTCGTTCAGAGCCCCAATGTACGCGGATGATACCAGATTCGCGTCCGCGAGAATGGTCATCCAACGGGCAATTGCGCGTCTACGACGGTAGCGAGTGCACGGCGCCTCGAAACGACCCAACCTCGCGGAGAGGTTCGATTTTTATTGACGCAGAACGGCGATGGCAGTACGGGAGAGATGCATAGTCTCCTATTCGTCACACGCCGTTACGAATAGGCTGGACAATTACGATACGGAACGAAGCCATGGCCCAGCAGATTCAGATTCCCCAACCGACTTCCCCGGTGCAAGGTTCGGAAAATGAAGGTCTTTTTAGCCGTATGACGGCGATGAAATACGAAAACTTGGCGGTTCCCGACATTCCCAAAGAAGAACGCGGAAATGTTTGGTTTGGTATTTTTGGGCATTTGGGCTCACCGATTTCGTACGTTGTGGTGCTGGCAATCGTCGGCGTCGATTGGTGGAGCAGCATCTGGGTTTTTCTGGCGGTCTCGGCCTTTTTCATTCCCTTTACA
>DAOMZH010000723.1:0-5924 GCA_035437985.1 Polyangium sp. (in: bacteria)
TCCGAAGCTCGCCAATCGCAAAGACCTCGTGTCGCGCTTCCGTCGTGAAGCGCGAGCGATGAGTCATTTGACCCATCCAAACACCGTCAAAGTCCTCCTCTACGGCGAGCTCGAAGATGGCTCGCTGTACATCGTGATGGAGTACCTCGAGGGGAAAAACCTGAATCAGAGCGTGCGCAAAGACGGTCCGATGGCGACTGAACGCGCAGTGCCGATCATGATTCAGGTTTGCGGCGCGCTGCAAGAAGCGCACTCGCAAGGGATCGTTCACCGCGACCTGAAACCCGAAAATATCTTTTTGTCCTCAAACGGTGGACTCCGCGATTTCCCGAAGGTGCTCGACTTCGGTTTGGCGAAAGTGACCGAACGCGAATTGCGACCGGGGTCGGTGATGCTGACGCAGGAGGGCATGGTGTTCGGCACGCCCGAATTCATGTCGCCCGAACAAGCGCAGGGAAAAACCCTCGATGCGCGCAGCGACATCTATTCTTTGGCCGTCATTCTCTACGAGATGCTCACGGGCAAACTGCCGTTCGAGGCACGTACGCCCATGGAGTACATCCAGCACCACATCACCAAGCCACCGCTGCATCTCGATCAGCGTGTGCCCGGGAAAAACTTTCCGCCGGGGCTTGGAGACGTGCTCGAGAAGGCGCTTCAGAAGCGACCTGAAGATCGCTACGCGACGGCAGCGAGTTTTGCCGAAGCGCTGAAGCCGTACGCTCCAGGTGGCGGCAAAGGTTTTTCCGGGATCTTTCCGAAAGACTCGGAGGGGCTCAACCAAGCTTCGCGAACGCACGAGCAGGTCCGCGCGATTCCGACGCCCAAGCCCCCGCAACCGAAGCAGACGGATGCTGATCGCACACCAGCAGCAGGTTCGGCGCGAAATGCTCCCGGCGCACAAGATGGACCTCGTTCAGTCCGGACAAACGGCGCCGATGCTCCGGCAAGTTCGGCCAAACCCGGGGCTCCGCCTCCCGTGCGGGCACCGATGTCGTCGGCCAGTCGACTCGTTGGCGAAGGCGCTCCCTCGCAACGCGCCCCTGGGCCTCCTTCATCGACGCCCATCTCCAAACCGAATTCGGCTCCGCAGCCAGCGTCACCTTCCGCATTGATGCTTGCTGGTGTCGCAATTGGCTTCTTGCTCGTGGGCGTGCTTCTCGCGGTCGTCGTGCTGAAGCTTTTGCGGTGAACGGACGATTTCACGCTCCTACGGCGTTGTCTCGAGTAGCCGACAATGGCGACTGAAGAACCTGCAAAAAAACCTGCTGAAGAGCCGGCGAAACCACCTGCTGCCGAACCGGCAAAACAAGCCGCGGCAGAGCCGGCAAAACCACCCACTGTAGATCCCGCAAAACAAGCTGCGCTCTCGAGACGACGCTGGAGAATGATTCGACGCTGGGCGCGGCGTCTCACGATCGTGTTCGTGTTGCTCGCGACCGCCGCGATGCTGGCCGTTGCCGGAACGATCAAGTCCTACGAAGCCGACGTTCCGTCGACGAGTGAGCTGCAGAATTACCACCCGCCCCAAGTCACGCGCGTGCTCGCGCGCAACGGACAAGTCATTGGCGAGTTCTTCGTCGAACGACGCACGATCGTCGACATCGCCAATGTCCCGAAACACGTCATCTACGCCGTGCTCGCGGCCGAAGATGCGAGTTTCTATGAGCACAAAGGACTCGACTATCCCGGCATGCTCCGCGCGATGTACAAAAATGTGCGCGGAGCCAAGGCGAAACAAGGCGCGAGCACCATCACGCAGCAGGTCGTGAAAAACGTTCTGCTCACGTCCGAGCGCACGTTCGATCGCAAGATGAAGGAAGTGATCCTGGCTCGGCGCATCGAACAAGAGCTGACCAAGGACCAGATCCTCGGGCTCTACCTGAACCACATTTACTTCGGGCACGGACGTTACGGCATCGAAGAAGCCTGCCAGTATTACTTCGGCAAACCCATCGAGAAAGCCACGATCTCCGAGGCCGCCCAGCTTGCGGGCATCGTGAAGGGACCGAGCATCTATTCGCCACACGTGAACAAAGAGCGGGCCGAGTCACGACGCATGTACGTGCTCGGGCAGATGCTCTCGAAAGGCTTCGCGACCGAACAAGAAATCACCGCCGCGAAGAGTGAGCCGATCACGTTGGCCTCGCGCAGCGAAGTGTTGAGCGAACTTGCGCCCGAGGTTGTCGAAGAAGCCCGACGCACGTTGCGCGACGCGGTTGGTTCCGAAGCGGATCGTGGGGGCTACACGATTTGGACGACGATCGATCCCGATCTGCAATCGTACGCGCGTGAAGCAGTTCGAAACAGCCTCAACGGGTATTTGAATCGGCACAAGCTCGTTCCGCCGCTCGCTCCCACGAAGAAGGAACCTCCGGCATTCGAAGGCGCACCGAAGACGAGTGGACATCACGTCTACAACGGAGTCGTCACGGGGCATGACGATGCGAAAAACCAACTGCTGATGCGTATCGGCTCCGTGAATGGGTTCGTCGAAATCAAACCCATCAAGAGTCGGTACAACCCGAACGGTTTGTTCCCCAGCCAATTCGCCAAAGTCGGCAAGGTCCTCCGCGTCAGCCTCGTGGATCCCAAAGAAGCTGCAGTTGCGGCCGAAGACCCACGCGTGCGCGAGATCAGTCCGGAAGCTGCAGACGACACTCCCGAACCTGCGCCGAAGGCTCCACCGCTTGCAGCCATGCGTCTCGAACTCGCCCCGGAATCAGCGCTCGTGGCCATCGATGTGAGTTCACGCGAGGTCGTTGCGCTCGTGGGTGGTTACGAAGGCATTCGTGGTGGGCTCGATCGTTCCTTCGCGAAACGACAACCAGGATCGACGTTCAAAGCGTTTGTCTATGGATACGGATTGCATGCGCATCTGTTGACGCCTGCGACACAACTCAAGACCTCGACGGACTCGATCAACGGCTATCAGCCGCACAACTACGACGAGAGCGAAGGCAAGACACCGAAGCTTCTGCGTGAAGCACTAGCGCACAGCGTCAACGTGGCGGCTGTGGATGCGATTCAGCGTGTGGGACCTTCGAACGTTGCAGCGTTTGCCAAAGACCTGGGCATCGATTCGAAACTCGGAACGGATCTGTCGCTTGCTCTTGGGGCCTATGAAGTCACGCCGCGGGAAATGGCGTCGGCGTACGCGACGTTCGCGGCCAAAGGTGAATGGCGCAAGCCGCGCCTCATCACGAAGATCACGGGACCAGGAGGCTTCGAGATCAAGCTCGCTGCAGAGCCCGATCCCCGTCAGGTGATGACGGAACAAGAAACGTTTGTCTTGTCGTCCTTGTTGCGAAGTGTCGTCGAAAAAGGCACGGCGACGAAAGCCAAGGCCATCGGTCGGTGGATCGCCGGAAAAACCGGGACGAGCAACAATTCGAAGGACACGTGGTTCGTCGGGTACAACCCAGATTATGCCTGTTCGGTGTGGACCGGATTCGACGATGCTGCCCCGCTCGGCAAAGGCGAAACAGGTGCAGTTGCTTCGTTGCCCGTCTTCGTCGAGTTCATGCAGCGCGCGTTGAAAGACAAACCTCCACGCTCGCCCGAGATGCCCGCGACAGGAATCGAAACACGACGCATCGATCCGGAAACGGGACTGCTCGCGTACGAAGGACAGACAAACGCTTTCGACGAGTTTTTTCTGGCGGATACCGCGCCCGATGCCGGCGTCGATGCTCCTTACGACGGAGAAGCTGACGCCGAGGGTGCGCCAGAAGGAACCGATGCCGACGCACCTGCCAACGTGCCTGCTCCTGCGCCTACAGGATCAACAGGCGATGAAGACGCAGGAACGTAGGAGCTGAAACGATTTTCGTTGGAGGTCAAACGTTGGAGGTCAAACGAGATCGTCGATGGGACCTGCGCCTTCGCGCAGGATGACGATGTCGCCACCTGAAAGATCCACGACGGTCGAAGGCACGTTCCCACATGCCCCTGCGTCGACGACGATCTCGAGCCCCGGAAACGTTTCTTTGATCTCCCACGGATCGATGAGCGGGTCCGTTCCTGGCGGAGCGGCAGTCGTGCTGATGATGGGACGACCAAGCTCGCGCACGATGGCTTGCGCCACCGGATTCGCAGGCACGCGAATGCCGACGGTTTTCTTGTTCATCTGCACCATCTTGGGCACATCGCGAGTTGCTTGGAGGACAAAGCAATACGGCCCCGGAAGCAAACGGCGCAGTACGCGATACGCCGCGTTTTCCACGATGGCGTACTTGGCGATGTCCGCGAGATCCGGGCAGATGAACGCGAGGTTCTTATCGCGCTGCATGCCTTTGATTTGGTAGAGGGACTCGATTGCTTGCTTGTTCATCAAGTCGCAACCGAGGCCATAGACGGTGTCGGTCGGGTACGCGATGACGCCGCCTTTTTCGAGAATCTCCACGACGCGTTTGATTTTCCGCGGTTCGGGATGCTCGGGATTGATGGGGAGAAGAACGGCCACGAAGTCCTCGTGGCGCCGAAGGCGCTGGATGGGAAGGAGTTTGTCGAAGAAAAACGATCGTACGGTGGTGAAGCGTTACTCTTTGAGAGCTTCGCTGCCGCCGATGATCTCCATGAGTTCTTTGGTGATCGCCGCCTGACGCGCTCGGTTGTATTGGAGCGTGAGGCTTTCGACCATTTCCTTGGCGTTTTTCGTGGCCGCGTCCATCGCGGTCATCCGAGCGCCGAGCTCGCTGGCCATCGATTCGTACAGGGCACGAAGAACGGAGATGTCGACGTACATGGGGACGAGCACTTCGAGCAACGCGGTAGGCGTAGGCTCGAACGTGAACTCGATGGCTTCGGGAGCAGTGGTGTTTGCCCCGGGCAAGGCCAACGCATCGGGCTGCGCTACAGGGAGCAAGCGTTCGCAAACGACTTGCTGACTCATGGCGCTTTTGAACTCGTTGTAGACGAGGTAAATGCTGTCGATTTCGCCCTTGTTGAAGGGTTCGAGGATCTTGGCCCCGACCTTCTCTGCCGTTTCGAGCTTCAAGTCTTCCCAGATACCCGGCAAGAACTCGAGCCCCGGAGCTCCACGACGGGCCATGTAGTCGCGGCCTTTGCGGCCGATGACCATCATGCGCACGTCTTGGCCTTGTTCGACACGCGTCTTCCACTCGCGCTCGGCGCGCTTGTTGATGTTCGTGTTGAACGCCCCGCAGAGACCGCGATCGCTGGTGAGCACGACGAGCAGCACACGACGTTCGGCACGTTCGACGAGCAGCGGGTGCAGCGATTGCTCGAGAGCGCCGCCATCGGCTCCATCGGGAACCGGGGCATTGTCGCTCGATGCCCGCGCCGCAGTGGTGATGCCTCGCAACACCTCCTGCGTTTTGATCGCGTAAGGACGCAGTTCGGTGATGCGTTGTTGGGCGCGGTTGAGACGCGCGCCAGCAACCATCTTCATGGCGCGCGTGATCTTCTGCGTCGAACGAACACTCGTGATGCGCTTGCGAATCGCTTTGAGCGAAGGCACGGCTTACTTCGCTTTCTTGGCCTTCTTCGAGGCTTTGGCAGGTTTGGCTTCCGCGGCAGGCTCTTCCGTCTCTTCGACGACTGCCTTGGACTTACCACCCGGAACGAACGTCTTCTTGAACGACTCGATCGCCTTGTTCATGCGCTCCTTCAGGTCGTTGTCGAGAACCTTCTTCTCGGCAATGTCCGTCAGAATCGCCTTGTGTTTCGACTCGACAAACGCAAAGAGCTCTTGCTCGAACTGCGCGAGCGAGTCGACCGGCAGATCGTCGACAAACCCATTCGTACCGGCGTAAATGATGAGAATCTGCTTCTCGACCGCGAGCGGTACGTACTGACCCTGCTTGAGCAATTCGACGAGACGCGCGCCGCGTTCGAGCTGCTTGCGGGTCTTCGCATCGAGGTCTGACGCGAACTGCGCGAAGGCGGCCATGGCGCGGTAT